>NZ_CP028843.1:5985000-6285000 GCF_003058325.1 Methylobacterium currus | reverse complement strand
CCGCGGGCGGGGAGAGGAGGATGCGCACAATCCGGGTTGAGAAAGTCCCGACCTGAGCGACGGAAACGCTAGAACGGCAACTTCATGCCCGGGGGTAGCGGCAGGCCCTTGGTCAGCTCCTGCATCCGCTCCTCCGCGGCCCGCTCGGCCTTGGCCTTGGCGTCATTGAGCGCCGCGACGATCAGGTCCTCCAGGATCTCCTTCTCGTCCGGCACCAGCAGCGAGGCATCCAGGGTGAGGCCCTTCACGTTGCCCTTCGCGGTCATCGTCACCGTGACGGAGCCGCCGCCGGACGCGCCCGAGACCTGGACGGCGTCGAGCTCGGACTGAAGGTCGGCCATCTTCTTCTGCATGGCCTGGGCCTGCTTCATCAGTCCCATGATGTCCATGGCGGCGTCCTCGCAATGTGAGACAGGATTCGAAACGGATGTGGGGTGCCGGCGGGCCGTCGGCTACGGGTCTGCCGGTTACAGATCCGGATCGTCGGAATCCGGCGGCGCCTCGTCGAGGGCCGGGGGCTCCAGCGTCTTGTCGCGCACGTCGACGATCTGGGCGCCCGGGAAGTTCTTCAGCACCGCCTGGACCAGCGGATGACTCGCCGCGCCCTGGTGGCGGCTTTCGACCGCGGCCCTGGCCCGGGCGTCGAGCGTCTGCTCGCCGGTCTCCTGCGACAGGGCCACTACCCAGCGCCGGCCGGTCCAGGCCTCCAGGGCGCGGGCAAGGTCGGTACCGAGCGTCGCGCGTCCGCCCTCGGCGAGACGGAACTCGATCCGGCCGTCCTCGAAGCGGACGAGGTGCACGTCCCGCTCCAGCGCCATCTTCAGGCCGATGTCGCGGCGCTCGTCAGCGAGCGCCACCACGTCCTCGAACCGGCGCAGCCGCGGGCCGGATTCCGCCTTGGCGGCGAGTTTGGGAGCCGGGGCGGGCTGGACCAGCGTCGGGCGCGGCGTCGCTGCGGGAGGCGGCGCGGGGCGGGGCGCCGCCTCGGCCGGGGGCACCTCCGGCAGGCTGCGCGCCAGGGCCGGCGCCGCCGCGGCGGCCGCCGGCCCGCGCAGGGCGACGGGCGCGGAAGCCGGGATCTCGCGTAATGTCGGCGCCGCCTGCGCCACCGGCGCAACGGGTTGAACGGCCGCCGGCGCCCGAGCCGGGAGGCCGACGCTGCCGCCCTCCCGGATCTGGCGCAGGGCCTCGTCCGGCGTCGGCAGGTCGGCGGCGTAGATCAGGCGCACCAGCGCCATCTCGGCCGCCGCCAGCGGCCGGGTCGCCGCCTGCACCTCGGGGATCGCCTTGAGCAGGATCTGCCAGGCGCGGGAGAGGGCCCGCACCGAGAGCCGGTCGGCGAAATCGCCGCCGCGCACCCGCTCGACCTCGCTCAGCGAGGTGTCGGAGCGGGCCGAATCGGGGGCGAGCTTGAGGCGGGTGACGAGGTGAGTGAACTCGGCGAGGTCGGAGAGCACCACGGCCGGGTCGGCCCCGGATTCGTGCTGCGCCCGCAATTCCGCGAAGGTGGCGGGCACGTCGCCGCGCATCGCCGCCTCGAACAGGTCGACGACCCGGGCCCGGTCGGCCAGCCCGAGCATGTCGCGCACCGTCTCGGCGGTGACGTGGCCGGCGCCGTGGGCGATCGCCTGGTCGAGGAGCGAGAGCGAGTCGCGCACCGAGCCCTCGGCGGCGCGGGCGATCGCGGCGAGCGCCTCGGCCTCGGCCGCGACACCCTCGGCGTCGCAGATCTTCTGGAGATGCGCGATCAGCGCGCCCGCCTCGACGCGGCGCAGGTCGAAGCGCTGGCAGCGCGACAGGATGGTGACCGGAACCTTGCGGATCTCGGTGGTGGCGAAGACGAACTTCGCGTGCGGCGGCGGCTCCTCCAGCGTCTTCAGGAAGGCGTTGAACGCCTTCTCGGACAGCATGTGGACCTCGTCGACGATGTAGACCTTGTAGCGCGCCGAGACCGGCGAGTACCGGATGCCGTCGATGATCTGGCGGACGTCGTCGATGCCGGTATGCGAGGCGGCGTCCATCTCCAGCACGTCGATGTGCCGGGATTCCATGATGGCGGCGCAGTGCAGGCCGAGCCGGGGCAGCCGGATCGTCGGCCCGGCATTCGGGTCCTCGGGCAGGGCGTAGTTCAGGCCGCGGGCGAGGATGCGGGCGGTGGTGGTCTTGCCGACGCCGCGCACGCCGGTGAGCATCCAGGCCTGCGGGATGCGGCCGGCCTCGAAGGCGTTCGCCAGGGTGCGCACCATGGCGCCCTGGCCGATCAGGTCGTCGAAATCCTTGGGACGGTACTTGCGCGCCAGGACCCGGTAGGCGGGGGCCGGCTGCCGGGCAGGTTGCGGGCTCTCGGCCGCGCTGAACCCGGGGAGACCCGGCTCGTCGATCGAGGGCGTGCCGGAGGTCTCGTCCATGCGCTCGCAGGGTCGTGAGGGCGGCCCCCGGGATGGGGGCGCACGCGCTCCTGAAAGGGAGTAGGGTGGGAGGCTGGACGAAAACCCGCTCGGTCTCGTTAGGGCTGCTTCCTTCCGGACCTGACCCGGTTGGCGAGTGAAACGTCCCTCGCCAACCTCCCGAGGCCTATATGGCGGGACGAAGCCCGAAACGCAAGCGGGGGTCTGGCCGAGCCTCGAACTCCCGATGGCCGCGAACGCCGTCTGCTCACGGGCCCTTGCTCACCGGCCCTTCCGCCACGGCGCATCGCGCTCCCAGTCGCCGGCCATGATCGACCCGCACGGCTCGATCTCGTCCACGACCTGCGCCAGGTCGTACTTCGCGATCTGGGCCCGCACCGAGGCGGCGTCCTTGTAGGCCGAGGGCAGCTCAGAGTGGTCGGGGATGCCGCAATAGGACCGGATGTCGAGGCCGCTTGCCTGCAACGCCGCGAGTTCAGCGGCGAGCGCGTCGCCGTTCTCCCGCAGGTGCCGGCTGCGCGAAGCGTTGCGGCCGGCGCCGTGCGGGGCGAAGCCGAGCGATCCCTCACGGTCGCGATGCGCGACGATGAGGATCGGCTCGCTCATGTTGAGCGGGATCAGGGTCCGGCCGTCGTCGTCCGCCGCATAGCCCGACCACGACGGCGTCGCGCCCTTGCCGTGGTAGAACAGCCCGTCGTCGCGCTGGAACACGAAGTTGTGCTCGTTCCAGAACGCGTCATCGACAGGATTGCCGATCTCCTCGCGCACCATCGCGTGGATGATCGCGTGGTTGGCCTTGGTCCAGCTCCGCACGACCTGCAGCGCCCGCCAGTAATCCCGGCCCTCCCGGCCATCGGCCTCGATCCAGGCATTGTGCGCCGGCACCTCCGGCGCCACGATCGCGGTATGGCGCCTCGCCGCCGTCATGCCGCGCTTGTAGAGCTGCGCGCCGAGGCCGCGCGAGCCGTGATGCGTGACGAGGGCGATCTGTCCCGTCGACTTGAGCCGCCCGACATAGGCGAAGTGGTTGCCGTCGCCCTGGCTGCCGAAATGCTTGAGCGCGACGGTCTCGAGGTCCTTCAGGAATGGGTTGTCCGAGAAAGCCTCCGTACCCTCGAAGACGGGGCGGATCGCGTCGGCGCGGCCGCCGGGCCCGAAATGCGTCACCCGCTGCACGGCGTCGAGCACCCGCGACGGATCGTCGTCGCGCTTGAAGATCGTGACGGCGACCGAGCAGCAGATGTCCGACGAGTGGAAGCCGGGATGGATGGCGTTTTCGCACGCCACCGCGCCGCCGACCGGGATCGTGCCGATCTGCGATCCCGACGGGCAGGCATCCGGCATCACGGCCCCGGCCTTGATCGTCGGCACCCGCATCAGCGCGTCCATATGCGCCGCGACGGCGTCGGCATTCGCCCGCTCGGCCGGCGTCCCGGCATCGAGGAACAGGCCGTAGGGCAGGCCGGTCGCCCGCATCGGGATCTCGACCGGCGCGAGATTCCGCAGGCGGGCGAGGATCGCGTCGTCGCTCTCGCCTGCGGCACGCATGGCGTTGGCGGTCGCGATGCCCTGCTTGAACCAGCGCCCGGGCTGGAAGCCCCACGCGATCAGGGTCGCTCCATCGATCACGGTGTCCTCTCCTGTCGTGACGATCCGCAGTGGTCGCCCGTGCCCCTCCGGGACGGTCGCGGAGCCGGTGCTTTCTCCCCGGGCTCCGAACCTGCGCGACAGGCGCCAGGCTAACCCAGCGGCAGGCGGCGTTCCAGCCGGCCTTCGTGCCGTGCGGCGAGAGTCAGGCGGGGCCGGGCTGGCAGCCCGTCGCGGCCGTGCCCCGCCCGGCCGTCATCCGCCCGAGCGGACATCGCCATCGACCCGATCGAGACTCTGCGACGAGGCGACCGAGTTGTAAGAGCTTCGCATCCCCTCTGGAGACCTGCCTGATGTTGAAGACCTGCCCGATGCGCCTCCCGCTCTTCGCCGCCGTCCTCGTCCTCTCTGCCAAGGCGGTGTCCGCCGCCCCCTCCTACGGGCCCGAGCTCGAGGGCTTCGACTATCCCTACCCGGTCAAGCGCCACGCCTTCGCGTCGCAGGGTCAGGACCTGTCGATGGCCTTCATGGACGTGACCCCCGAGCGCCCGAACGGCCGTACGGTGGTGCTGCTCCACGGCAAGAACTTCTGCGCCGCGACCTGGGGCGACACCGCCGGCGTGCTGGCGCGGGCGGGCTACCGGGTGCTCGCCCTCGACCAGGTCGGGTTCTGCAAGTCGACGAAGCCCGTCGGCTACCAGTTCAGCTTCCAGCAACTCGCCACCAACACCCACGGCCTTCTCGCCGCCCTCGGAATCGGACAGGCCACCATCGTCGGGCACTCGATGGGCGGCATGCTGGCGGCCCGCTACGCCCTGATGTTCCCCGGTTCCGTCGAGCGGCTGGTGATGGTCGATCCTCTCGGGCTCGAGGATTGGCAAGCCAAGGGCGTGCCCTACCAGACCATCGACGCGGCCTATGCCGCCGAGCGCAAGACGAGCGCGGCCAGCATCAAGGCCTACCAGCTCAAGTTCTACTATGATGGCCAGTGGAAGCCCGAGTATGATCGATGGGTCGACATGCAGGCCGGGCTCTGTGCCGGTCCCGGCGCCGAGCGCGTGGCCTGGAACCAGGCCCAGACCTCGGACATGGTGTTCACCCAGCCGGTGGTGCACGAACTCGACCGCCTGCGCGTGCCGACCGTGCTGATGGTCGGCGACAAGGACCGCACGGCTCCGGGCGCCAACCGCGCCGCGCCGGACCTCGCCGCGACGCTCGGGCGCTACGACAAGCTCGGGCCCGAGGTGGCGGCGCGGATCGAGGGGGCGCGGCTGGTGACGTTCGAGGGATTGGGCCACTCGCCGCAGGTCGAGGCGCCGGACCGGTTTCATGAAGCGCTGCTGAGGGAGCTGGCGGTGCGGTGACGCAAGGTCGATCCGCTACCCCTTCAGCAACTCCAGCAAATCCTCCGGCAGGTCCCCCCGCCGGGCCCGCTCGGCCAGGCACAGGAGCAGAGCCACGCTCGGCCCGTCGGTGATCGCACCCGACAGGGCCTCGCTCACCGCCTCGGCGAAGGGCAGGCGGCGTATGCGCAGGCTCTCCTGCGGGTCCGGATGGGCCGGGCCGCGGCGCAGGTTCCAGGCGACGAAGCCCGGCACCCGCTCGCTCGAAATGCCCGGCGAGGCGTCGAGGCGCAGCAATTCGAGCCAGGATTCCGCCTCGTCGCCGGTCTCCTCCGCCAGTTCGCGCCGGGCGGTGGCGAGCGCGTCGTCGGCGACCGGGCCGGAGCCGCGGGGCAGCTCCCAGGTGAAGCGGTCGAGCACGTAGCGGTACTGGCCGATCAAGCCGACCCGGCCGGCGGAATCGACCGGCAGCACCGCGACGCCGAACACCTTGAAGCGCAGGGCGACGTGGGGATGCTCGCGGCCGGATTCGTGCCGCAACTGGTCGAGGTCGAGGCCAAGGTAGCGGTCCTCGTAGCGGCGCTCGCGGGAGAGCGTCACCCAGGGATTGGTGCGGTCGGTCATGCGCCTGCTATCCGTCGCGGTCCCGCATCCGTGCAGGATGCGGGCCGGCAACGCGGGGCGGGCGCGAAAGATCGCGCCCGCCCCGGATCGTCAGCGTCGTCGTCACAGCGTCGTCGTCACAGCGTCTCCAGGAGCCGCTGCATCAGCCGCATCCGGGGCGCGATCGAGGAGATCAGGCCGTATTCCTGCAGGGTATGCGCCCCGTCGCCGTCGATGCCGAGGCCGTCGAGGGTCGGGATGCCCAGAGCCGCGGTGAAGTTGCCGTCCGAGCCGCCGCCGGTGAGCGGCACCTCGCCGAGGTCGATCCCGAGCTCGTCCCGCGCCAGCGCCCGGGCATGGGCATAGAGCGTCGCCCCCGCCTCGGAATCGTAGGGCGGCCGGTTCATGCCGCCGGTCACCGTCACGCGAAAATCCTGCGCGGCGGAGAGCCCGAGGATCCGGCGCGCGTAATCCTGCCCGTCCGCCGCGGTCACGACCCGCAGGTCGACCGCGAAGCGGCAATGCTGCGGCACCACGTTCTCGGCGGTGCCGCCGGCGATGACCCCGACCGTCGTGGTGACGCCGCGGGAGTAATCGGTCAGCCCCTCGATCTCCAGGATCAGCCGGGCCGCCTCCCGGATGGCGTTGCGGCCGTCGGCGTGGCGGGTTCCGGCATGGGAGGGGCGGCCCTCGACATGGACGTCGAAGCGGCCGACGCCCTTGCGCCCGGTCACCACCTTGCCGCCGTCGCGGCCGGGCTCGGTCACCAGAACGGCGGCGCTTTCCCGCCCCAGATCCTCGATCAGCCCGCGGGTCGATTGCGATCCGGTCTCCTCGTCGCTGGTGAACAGGAAGGTGAGGGGGCGCCGCGCGAGGCCGGAGCGGGACGCCGCCGCGAAGCCCTGGAGCGCCAGCCAGGCGCCGCCCTTCATGTCGTAGACGCCCGGGCCGTAGAGCCGGTCGCCCTCGACCCGCACGGCCAAGTCGCCTGCGAGCGTGCCGATCGGGTGCACGGTGTCGAGGTGGGAGAGGACCAGGATGCCGGGCTCCGCCGTCCGGGGACCGGCCCGCAGGATCAGGTTGTCGCCGAACCCGTCGCGGCCCGGCACCCGCTCGGCGGCGAGGCCTAAGGTGGCGGCCTCGTCAGTGACGAGGTCCATCATCCGGTTCACGCCCTCGGCCGAATCCGTCGGGCTCTCCACCGCCAGCCAGCGCGAGATGGCCGCGATGGCGCGCTCCGGCGAGAGGTCGGTCGGGAGAGAGGAGGAAGTCATCGGGAGCCTCGGGGAATGGTCTAACAACGAGAATGCGCCACCGCTTCGGCGCGCGAATTGCGGCGCGAACAAGAAGAGCGCGTTACGTCTCCACCAGCCCGGTCGAGCTGCCCGAAGCCTCGGAATCCGGCCTCCCATGCGGCAGGGCGAGGTATTCCTCCGAGCGCATCTCGATCAGGCGCGAGACCGTCCGCTCGAACTCGAACGCCTCGCGGCTGGAATCGGCGAGGTAGAGCCCGGTCGGCTCGGCGGCGGCGGAAGCCAAGAGCTTGGTGCGGGTGTCGTAGAGCGCGTCGACCAGAATGATGAAGCGCTTGGCCTCGTTGCGCTGGGGCATGTCCATCACCGGGATCTCCTCCACGATCACCGTGTGGAAGCGCTCGGCGAGCGTCAGGTAATCGGCGGCGCCGAGCGGCCGGGCGCAGAGATCCGCGAAGGTGAAGCGGGCGACGCCGCCGGCGGCCTCGGGGATCGCCACCTCGTGGCCCTTGACCTGGATCGTCGTCGGCCTGCCTTTCGGCTCGCCGGACAGGGCCCGGAACGCGTGCGTGAGTGCGGCTTCCGCCGCCTCGTCCGCCGGCACGTGGTAGACCGGGCTGCCGCCGAGTTTCTCGAGACGGAAATCGGTGCGCGAATCGAGCCGCACCACCGCGACCCGCTCCTTCAGCTGCTCGATGAAGGGCAGGAACAGGGCGCGGTTCAAGCCGCCCTCGTAGAGCCGGTCGGGCTCGACGTTCGAGGTCGCCACCATCACCACGCCGCGGGCGAACAGGGCGGTGAACAGGCGCCCGAGGATCATCGCGTCGGCGATGTCGGTGACGGTGAACTCGTCGAAGCAGAGCAGGCGCGCCTCGGCCGCGAGCGCCTCGGCCACCGGCGCGATCGGGTCGTCGCCCCTGGCGGTACCCTGCTTCAGCGCCTGGCGGTGGCGGTGGATGCGCTCGTGCACGTCGCCCATGAAGGCGTGGAAATGGACCCGGCGCTTCGGGCTGGGCGCCGCCTCGTGGAAGAGGTCCATCAGCATGGTCTTGCCGCGGCCGACCAGGCCCCAGACGTAGAGGCCGGGCGGGCCGGCGACCGGTTCCGGCTTGCGGCCGAACAGCCGGCCGAGGACGCCGGGGCTCGACGGCGGCGGCACCTCCGCGAGGTCGCGGATCAGGCCGTCGAGGCGGGCGACGAGATCGGTCTGGGCGGAATCGCGCTCGATCGCACCCGAATCGACCAGGGCGTCGTAGCGGGCGGCGACCGGGCCGCGGGCGGTGGAAGCGGGGCTGTGGGTCACCGGCGGGGCTTATCGCGCGGGCGCGGTGCGCGCAATGCGGGGGATCTCGGCAATGCGGTGGGATCATGGCGGACGCATGCGCCGGCAGCACGGCCGTCGTGCCATGCGGCCCCGGAACGGCGCCCCCATCTGCTGCATTGCACAATCCCGGTCGAAGGCCGGGATGAGGAAACGCTCGAGATCGTGCTGTCCCCTGTCCGGAGTGCACCTCGAGAATGCCAGATACCCCCCTGCCCGCCGACACCCAGATTCGGCGTCCTGCCGGGATCCAAGTCCGGCGCCTCTGGTCGAGCGACCGCAACGCGGTCGTGTCGCTGTTTCAAAGCCTCGACCCGGATTCGCGCTTCGACCGCTTCATGGGCACGGTGAGCGAGGCCCGGGCCGCGGCCTACGCGTCGCACGCCGTCGCTGCCGAGGGTCAGATCTTCGGCGCCTTCACGGACGGCGTCTTGCGGGGCGTCGGCGAGCTGCGTCCCGCCGGCACGACGGCCGAGGCCGAGATCGCCTTCGCGGTGGCGCCCGGCCATCGCGGCCGCGGGCTCGGCGCCGCCCTCGGCGCGCGCCTCGCCGAGGCCGCCCGCAACGGCGGCACGCGCCGGCTGCACCTGCGCTGCCTGCCCGGCAACCGGCGGATGCGGGCGCTGGCCCAGCGCCTCGGCGCCGAACTCCGCCTCGGCGGCCAGGAGGTGCACGCTGTCCTGGCCCTCAGCCCGCCGACGATGTTCTCGCTCTGGCGCGAAGGCGTGGACGGGTTGTTCGACGTCGCGGCGGCCGCCTCGGCGGCGTGCTCGGCCGCGTGGCCGGTCATGACGGTGGTCTGACGCCCTCCGGCGGCGTGGCAATCCGCTGTGGAGGAATGAACAAAGTCTTAATCGGGGCCTGGACTCGCCACCATCCGGCCCCGTCCGCGCCGGATTGTTCGGCTCAAACCGGAGGCAAGACGAGAGCAGGGGACGTCCCGATGCAACCCGTTCGTACCCCACGCGGCGACGACAAGGCCGCCCAGATCCAGTCGAGCCAGATCCAGTCGCAGCTGGAGCGCTCCGTCGCGGCGGCGCTCCGCACCATCGCGGCGGTCCAGGCGGAGCGCAGCGCCCCGCCGGTCCGCTCCGCGCGCCTCCGGCTCGCGACGGTCTACGGCGTCACCCGCCTGCAGCGCCGCCGCGAGCGCGAAGCCCTCTAGCTCCGCGCCAGCTCCCAGCCCCGTTCGGCCAGCGCGATGCCGAGCGCGCCCTTCTGGCTCGCCTCGTCGCTCGAGGCGTTGCCGGCCTTCGCGCGGGCGAGCACGCCCTCGAGGATCACCGCCAGGCGGAACAGCGCGAAGGCGACGTGGAACGGCGTGATGCCGTCGCTCCGTCCGGTGCGTTCGCAGTAGCGGCGCACATACTCGTCCTGGGTGGGAATGCCCAAGGCCGGGAGGTCGCGCCCGAGCATGCCCCGATAGGCGGTGGGAGCGGTGTTGTAGGCGATGCAATTGTAGCCGAGATCGGCGAGCGGATGGCCGAGCGTGGCCAGCTCCCAGTCGATGATGCCGATCACCCGCGGCTCGGTCTTGTGGAAGATCATGTTGTCGAGGCGGAAGTCGCCGTGGACGATGCGGGTCTCGTCGCTGTCGGCCGGGATATGGGCCGGCAGCCACTCGGCGAGGCGGTCGATCGCGGCGTTCTCGCGGGTCTTCGAGGCGACCCACTGCTTCGACCAGCGCTCGATCTGGCGCTGGAAGTAGTTGCCGGCGCGGCCGAAATCGGAAAGGCCGATCGCCGCCGGATCGACCAGGTGGAGGCGCGCCAGGGCCTCGTTCATGCCGTAATAGATCCCCGCCCGTTCCTCGCGCGGCAGCTCCGGCAGCGTCGGGTCCCAGAACACGCGGCCCTGCAGCCGCTCCATCAGGTAGAACGGCGTGCCGATCACCGTCGGATCGGCGCAATACGCCACCGCTTGCGGCACCGGCACGTCGGTGCGCGAGAGCGCTTGCAGCACCCGGAACTCCCGGTCGACCGCATGGGCGGAGGGCAGGAGCTTGCCCGGGGGCTGCTTCCTCAGCACGTACTCGCCGGCCTCGGCCAGGACCAGGAAGGTCGGGTTCGACTGCCCGCCGCGCATCTGGCGCAGCTCGTTCAGCCGCCCCAGCCCCTGCTGGGCGAGGAACGCATCCAGCGCCTCGGTCGGGAAGCGGTGCGCCTCGCGCACCGGGATGGTCTCGGGCAGGTCCGACGGGGATGGGGCGTTCATGCGACCTTCGCGGCCTTTCAGTCGACGTTTCCTCACCGGACCATGCCCCACCGGTGGCCGCGGGTCATTCGTGCACCGCAGCAATTCGTCGGGACCTGTGTGTACCCCACTGATTTCGCCGCATTTTCCGGCGATCGGGTGGGCAAGCGCACCCCCCGCGACTAGAGTGCCCGCATGATTCGCGCATCCCTCCTCGCCGCTCTCGGCCTGTTTGCCATCGCCCTGCCCGCCGCCGCCAAGCCGAAGCCCAAGGCGGAGGCGGCGCCTCCGAGCCTCCAGGCCAGCCCCATCGGCACTTTCGGCGACTGGAACGTCTTCGCCGCCGGCGAGGGCAAGTCGCGCCTCTGCTACGCCATCAGCCAGCCGCAGGTGCGCCTGCCCAAGAGCCTCAAGCGCGATCCGGCCTATCTCTTCGTCACCGTGCGCAAGGGCGAGAAGGTCAACAACGAGGTCGCGGTGATGCTGGGCTTCGCGCCCAAGCCCGGCAGCGGCCAGTCGACCACCACCGCCGCGGCGAACGGCCCGGTGCCGACCCCGGCCTCCTCGGCCTCCGATCCCAGCCTGTCGATCGGCTCGGCCCGCTACGCCCTGGTGGTGAAGGGCGCCAATGCCTGGGTGCAGAACCCGGCCGACGAGAGCAAGGTCGTGGCCGAGATGGGCCGCGGCAAGAAGGTGGTCATCAAGGCCGTGTCGCAGCGCGGCAACGTCTCGACCGACGAATACGCCCTCGACGGCTTCGGCGAGGCGATGAAGCGCACCCGCGAGGAGTGCAAGTAGCGCCGGGTTCGATCGCGCAAGGTACAGCTTCGCGGGTCTTGCGCTTTTCGCGGGTCTTACGCTTGCACAGGACTGTTTTTGCGGGATTCGGCGCCGGCCCATCGCGTTCCGGCCCGGATACCCCTATATGCGGCCGTAATCCGCTTCCTTCGAAGGTTCACGATATCATGGCGACGGCGTCGTTCGACACCGCCCGGCGCGGGAATGGCGCCGTACCAGCAGCAGAGGCTCCGGCGATCGAGAAGACGCCCGAGATCCGTCCCGAGGCACTGGAGACGACCGGCCCGACCTCGCTCGTCGGCCTCACCCGAGAGGCCCTCAAGGGCAGGCTCGCCGCGATCGGCGTGCCCGAGCGCGAGCAGCGCATGCGCGCCGGCCAGCTCTGGCACTGGATCAACGTGCGCGGCGCCGCGTCCTTCGACGAGATGACCAATGTCAGCAAGGTGCTGAAGGGTCAGCTCGCCGGCATCCACACCCTCGACCGGCCCGAGGTGGTCAGCGAGCAGGTGTCGCGCGACGGCACCCGCAAGTGGCTGATCCGCATGCCGCCGACCGGCCGGCACGACCACAACCGCGGCGCCGAGATCGAGTGCGTCTACATCCCGGCCAACGACCGCGGCACGCTCTGCGTCTCGTCCCAGGTCGGCTGCACCCTGACCTGCTCGTTCTGCCACACCGGCACGCAGCGCCTGGTGCGCAACCTGTCGTGCCAGGAGATCGTCTCGCAGCTGGTCGTGGCCCGCGACCGCCTCGGCGACTGGCCGGGCCGGACCCCGCCGAAGGGCGCCTTCGTGCCGGTCGAGGGCTCGCGCTTCGTCTCGAACATCGTGTTCATGGGCATGGGCGAGCCGCTCTACAACGTCGACAACGTCATCGACGCGGTCGGGGTGATGAGCGATCATGAAGGCCTCGGCCTGTCGCGCCGGCGCATCACCGTCTCGACCTCCGGCGTGGTGCCGCAATTCGAGCGCCTCGGCCTCGAGGCCAACGCCATGCTGGCGATCTCGCTGCACGCCGTGCGCGACGACCTGCGCAACGAGTTGGTGCCGCTCAACCGCAAATACCCGATCCGCGACCTGCTCCAGGCCTGCCGCGACTATCCGGGCGTGTCGAACGCCCGCCGCATCACCTTCGAATACGTGATGCTGAAGGGCGTCAACGATTCCGACGCCGAGGCGAAGGAACTGGTGCGCCTGCTCAAGGGCATCCCGGCCAAGATCAACCTGATCCCGTTCAATCCCTGGCCCGGCTCCAAGTACGAGTGCTCGGACTGGGAGCGGATCGAGCGCTTCTCCGAGATCGTGTTCAATGCCGGCTACGCCTCGCCGGTGCGCACGCCGCGGGGCCGGGACATCCTGGCGGCCTGCGGCCAGCTCAAGAGCGAGACCGAGAAGCTGCGCGCCCGCGCCCGGCTGATGCTGGAGGAGGGGATCGGGGCCGAGGGCGTCTACGCCGCGGGCCACGACGACGACTGAGCGGTCGCATGTCCCTCGGCCGTCTCCTCGCCGTCGCGACCGCGCTCCTGCTGGCGGTCGCCTGCGGCGGCCTCGCCCTCGGGATCGGCGTCGTGATGGACCCGGTCCTGCGCGACCTTCTCGGCACCCTCGGCCTGTCGGGGCTCGAGGCCGTGCTGTCGGACCTCGCCGAGGGCTACGCCCCGGATCCCGCGATGATCGAGGGGGGCATGAGCCTCGGGCGCGCCATCCTGCTCCTCGTCGCGGTGCCGCCCGCCCTCAACGCGGTCGTCGGCGAGGTGCTGGGCTGGCGCTCGCTCGCCTGGTACGGCGGCGCGACCGGCCTCCTGACCGCGCTCCTGCCCTGGCTGATGCGCGGCGGCGCCGGGCCCGCCGGGACCGGGGAGGGGCGGGTCACGGCGATCCTGTTCTGCGCCGGCGGCGTCGCCGGCCTGATCTACTGGCTCGCCGCCGGGCGCTTCGCCGGGCGCGGACCGGCGACGATGTGGGCCGCACCGCGGCGCTGACCCACGGTCGCGCGGCGCATAGGCGCCCCGCCGGGGAGTTCCTGTCAATCATCTCACATGTTACCGCAGTCGCAATCGTGTCGCGGCTGTGGAAGACATCCAGGCTTTCCTGGTTCGTGAAAGTCTTGTTCAGAATCGCGGGCGCACGCTAGGGTTCTTCACGGGACCTTCCGGAGAGATGCCTGCCGATGCCGCCGCCGCGCCGCTTTCTCGCCGCGCTCAAGACCGTCCGGGTCTGGATCGTGCTCGGCGTGATGGCCCCCCTCGGTATGCTGCTCGTCTCGAGCTTCATGCTGTACGAGCTGCGACAGGAGATGTGGGCCCGGGCGGAGGAGACCTCTCAGAACCTGCTGCGGGTGACCGAGACCGACATCGCGCGCAACGTCGAGATCATGGACCTGGCCTTGCGGGGCATGCTCGCCAAGATCGAGAACCCGCAGGTCGCCGCCGCGCCGGAGAGCCTGCGGCAATTGCTGCTGTTCGACCGCGTCGTGACCGCCGACGGCATGGGCATCCTGGTGCTGTTCGACGAGCACGGCAACGGCGTCCTGAACTCGCGCTTTCCCCCGAATGCCGGCGGCACGTTCCTCGACCGTGACTATTTCGACGTCCATCGGCGGAACCCGGATCTCGGGCTCTACATCAGCAAGCCGTACGAGTCGCGGATGTCGGGCGCCTACACGGTCGCCTTCAGCCGGCGCGTCAACAAGCCGGACGGGTCGTTCGGCGGCGTGGTGGTGGCGACGCTGAAGCTGTCGCATTTCACCCAGATGCTCGCCAAGATCGGCCTCGGGCCGGCCGGCACCCTCAACCTCGTCCGTCAGGACGGCATCCAAATCGTCCGCTTCCCCTACGACGTGCGCGACGTCGGCACCGACGTCTCCGGGGCACCGGTCTTCCAGAGGATCGTAAAGGAGCGGAACGGCCGCTTCGTCGAGCGGGCCAGGCGCGACGGCGTGCGCCGGCTCTTCACCTTCACGCAGGTTGGCGACTGGCCGCTCATCCTGTCGATCGGGATGAGCACGGAGGAGATCGAAGCCGGCTGGCGCGCGAAGGCGCTGATGATCGGCCTCACGCTCCTCGCCCTGTTCGGTTTCGCGGTGCTGCTCGCCCTGCTGTGCGGGCGGGAGTTGCGGCGGCGCGAGGCGGTCGAGGCCGAGCTCGCCCGGCTCTCGCTGACCGACGGGCTGACCGGGCTGCCGAACCGGCGCCGCTTCGACGAGGCCCTGCACCAGGCCCTGCGGGCGGCGGCCCGCAGCGAGCGGCCCCTCGCGCTGCTGATCGTCGATGCCGACCATTTCAAGCGCTTCAACGACCGCTACGGCCACGCGGTCGGCGACGAGATCCTGCACGGGCTGGCGCGCTGCCTGTCGGCCTGCCTCCTTCGGCCGCACGACCTCGTCTGCCGGATCGGCGGCGAGGAATTCGGCGTGATCCTGCCGGACACCGACGTGGAGGGAGCGGCCCGGGTCGCCGAGCGCCTGCACCACGAGGTGACGACCCTGGCTTTGCCCGCGGCCGGCCTGCCGGCCGGCTCGGTCACGGTGAGCATCGGGCTCGCGGAGGCCGCGGGCACCTCCCCGGACGAGCTCTACCGGGCGGCGGACGCGGCGCTCTACGCCGCCAAGAGCGCGGGCCGCAACCGCACCTGCCGGGCCGAGACGCGCCCGGCCGCCGCCCATCTGCAGCTGGTCGCGGGATCGGACGTCGCCTTCTCCTGAGGGATCAGCCGTCTGATACCATCGCGCTTTCGCATCGACGCGTCGATGCGAGGGCGTCCGGCGCATCGGCGCCCATTCGGGCTTAGCCAGCGCCTTCGAACGAGTCCGTTCGAAGGCGAGGGGTATAACCTGTCAGCGCACCGTCAGCAGGATGCGGGCCGCGAAGGTGCCGAACAGCCCGGCGAACAGCCAGTCGATCCCCCGCATCAGCCGCGGCCGGGACTGGAGCGCGCCGGTGACCCGGGCGGCGCCGAGCACCATCAGGATTCCGAGCGGCAGCGACAGGCCCACGAAGGCGAGGCCCAGAAAGGCGAGCTGGCCGGTCGGGTCGGGGGCGTCGGCGCGCACGAATTGCGGCAGGAAGGTCAGGAAGAACAGGACCACCTTGGGGTTGGTCAGGTTGACGCCGAGCCCCAGCCAGAAGGTGCGCCACAGGCCGCCCCGCACCGTCTCGACCCGGACGTGGAGGGCCGAGCCGCGGCGCAGGGCGTCGATCGCCAGCCAGGCGAGGTAGAGGGCGCCCACGACCTTCAGCACCGTGAAGGCGGTGGCCGAGGCGGCGATCAGCGCCGAGATGCCGAGCACGGCGGCCAGCGTGTGGATCAGGGTGCCGAGGCTCGTGCCCAGGACCGTCACGATCCCGGCCCGCCGCCCCGACCCGATGGTGCGGGCGAGCGTCAGGCTCATGTCGGGCCCGGGCGTGACGAACAGCACCAGGCAGGCGGCCAGATAGGCGAGGAGCGTCGGGGTGTCGGGCAGGAAGCTCATCGGGCGGCTCCGGGAGGCTGCCCCGGTCTGTACCCGCCCGCAGGCCCGGTGCAAGCCGGAACGGTGCGTCCGATATCCGGCGCAGGCGGAGGGCGGCCTCGCTTCGTGCCGTTCCTGAGCAGACCGGCGCCCTTTCCGGCCCGGCCCCCTCAGGGCTCGACCTCCGCCGCCTCCCGCCGCGGCGCCGTCCGCTCCACCCGCGCTTCCGCGCCCTGCTCCCGGGCGATCGCCGCCGCGAACAGACCCCGCAGGGTGGTGGCCAGCGCCGTGAGGTCGTGGTGGCGGGCGACGCGGGCGCGCCCGACCCGGCCCATCGCCGCGAGCGCCGCGTCGTCGGCCCGCAGGATGTCGCGTAATGCGCTGGTCAGGGCGGCTGCATCGCCCGGGGGCACGATGCGGCCGCATCGTTCGTCGACCAGTTCCGGGATGCCCGCCACGGTGGTGGTCACCACCGGCCGCTCCAGCGCCAGCGCCTCGAGGAGCACGATCGGCAGGCCTTCGGCGAAGCTCGGCAGAACCAGGGCGCGGGACTCGGCGATGGCCGTGCGCACTTCGGCGCTGCTCCGCCAGCCGCGCAAGTCGATCAGGTCGCCGACGCCGTGGCGGGCGATCTCGGCCTCGATTGCCGGGCGGCTCTCGCCGTCGCCGATCATCACCAGGCGGAACGGCGCCTCCGTCGCACGCAACGCCGCCACGGCCGCCGGCAGGTAGACCTGCCCCTTCTGCGGGCAGAGCCGGCCGACGCAGACCAGCGTCCGGCTCTCCCCGGCCGGCCGCTCCGAGGGCACGAAATCCTTGAGGTCGAGGCCGCAGCGCGCCACCGCGATGCGGTCGCGGTACCGTGGCCCGCCGAATCGCAGGAGCTGCCCGCGGCAGAAATCCGAGATCGCCACCGCGAAGGCGGCGCCGGAGAGTTTCAGCGCAAGGCCGTCCTCGGCGGCGGTCAGGAACTCGTCGGGACCGTGGGCGGTGAAGCTGTAGCTAGGGCCGCCCATGGTGCGGGCGATCAGCGCCACCGCGGCGGCGTTCGACGAGAAGTGCACGTGGGTATGGGCGATCCCCTCCCGGCGCTGGCAGCGCAGGAAGTACACCGCTTCGAGAAAATAGGCCGCGTGCCGCACCGCCCCGCCGGCCGACCGGGCGAGCTGCGCGGCGAGCCACGCCCCCCGGACGAAGGCTGACGGCCCGGTGACGGCCTGGCGCAGGGCGGCGAGGGCGAGGCCGGGCAGGTTGCCGCTGAGGATGTAATGGGTGCGCGCCTGGTCGGCGACGTCGTCGGGATCGACGAGGGGCTGGTGCCAGCGCCGCAGCGCGAAGCGCCGCACCGTGACGCCCTGGGCCTCCAGCGCCGCCATCTCGCGCCGGATGAAGGTCGAGCTCGTCACCGGGGCGGTGTTGACGAGGTAGGCGATCGTCATCGAGCCGGAATGGATGGGGCCGGTTGTCATGGTCGGCGACGCTCCCGAAGTACCGTCGCGCGCGAGGGCGGCGTCCCCGCGTCGCGCGATCGTCGGGGAACAGCCTAGGGGCTGTATCCTCGCGCGGGAGCGACGGAATTCGGCGGCGTCCGTGCCCAGAAGGGCGGGCGGGTTTACGCCTTTCGGAGGTCCCGGCGCCGACGATTGCGACGCTTATCCTGCGGGCAGGGCCGGCTAGCCTCACGTGAGCCGCGGCACGACCCGGCCCAGCTCCGGCACAGCCATGCAGCGCCCCCTGATCATCCTCGGCACCGGCGGCAACGCCCTCGACATCCTGGATCTCGTCGAGAGCCGGTCCGGACTCGGGCCGGCTCCCTGGCGGGTGGCCGGCTTCCTCGACGACGCTCGCCCCGAGGGCGATTCCGTCGCCGGGTTGCCGGTGCTCGGCCGCCTCGGCGAGGCGCGGCGTTTCGCGGAGGATCCCGGGACGGGCTTCGTCAACGCCATCGGCAGCGAGGCCAGCCACCGCGAGCGGCTGGCGATCATCGCCGGGACCGGACTCGACTTGGGCCGCTTCGCCACCCTGGTCCATGCCGGCGCGGCGGTCTCGTCGCGGGCGACCCTGGGCCCGGGCACCTGCATCCATGCCGGCGCCTGCGTCGCCGGCCGCGTCGTGGTGGGGGCCCATGTCGCCATCGGGCCCGGGGCGATCGTCGGCCACGATACGGTGATCGAGGACGGGGCGGTGCTGGCCCCGGGCTGCATCGTCAGCGGCTTCGTGCGGCTCGGGCGATCCTGCTACGTCGGGGCGGGCAGCGCGCTGCGCCAGCGCGTGGCGATCGGCGAGCGGGCGCTGGTCGGCCTCGGGGCGGTGGTGCTGCGCGACGTTCCGGCGGGCGCCACCGTGGTGGGCAATCCGGCCCGCACCCTGCGGACAGGAGCGTGAGCACCATGCCCGGCCCCCGCGTCTCGGTCGTGCTCCTGCTCCGGGCGGGTGTCTCCGCTGAAGCCGCGCTGGCCTCGCTCCGCGCCCAGACCTTCGGCGATTACGAGGTCCTGGCGATCGGGGAGGGGGCGGTCGGGGTCGCAGGCGCCGATCCGCGGATGCGGGCCCTGCGCGTGGGGGAGGCCGGACGCGGCGCCGCCCGCAACCGCGGCGTGACCGCCGCCCGGGCCGAATGGGTGGCGTTCCTCGACCCGGGCGATTCCTGGCGGGAGGACCACCTTGCCGAGCTCGTCGCCGCGACCCGCTTCGGCGATGCCGTTGCGGTGTTCGGCAATCCGGTCCTGGGCGAGGGCGGCCGCCCGCTCCTGCCGATGAGCGTGCCCTCGGGCCGCGTCTCCGACCCGTTCGACTTCGCGCTCCGGATCGGCGCCGCCCCGTTGCGGGCGAGCGCAGCGCTGATCGAGCGGGCGGCGGCGATCGATGCCGGGCTGTTTCCGACCCGCTGCGGCGGCGGGCCGGAGCTCGACCTGTGGGGCCGCCTCGCCCTGCAGGGGCCGTTCCGCTACGTCGCCCGGCCGACGGCGGTGCTGGGTCCCGCGGTCGCGTCCCGGCGCGTGCCGGCGCCGCCGCTGCTCGCCGCCACCTTGAAGGCGCTCCTCGACGAGGGTGCGGTGCCGGCCGAGCTCGCTCCGTCCGCCCGGCGCTGCCGCAACCGGCTGATGCTCGGCCATGCCCGGAAGCTCGCCGAACTCGGCCGCCCGGCCGAGGCGCGGGCCGTGCTGGCGCGGGACTGCGTCCCCGGCCTCGATCCGGCCCGCTACCTCGCGGCCCTCGCCCGGATCTGGCGGGCCGGCCGGGCCTGGCCGACGCCCGGGGCGCTCGCCGGATCGCCCTGATCCACCCGCGACCAGCCCCTCGCGACGCGAGGTTTCACCGCCCAAGTTTCACCGCCCAAGTTTCACTGCCCAAGTTTCATCACCAAGGAATCGTTGATGAGCCTCGTCAAGCGCGCCGTCCTGCTCGTCTCGGGCGAACGCTACCTCGTCCTCACGATCACCCTGTGCCAGACCGCCCTGGTCTCGCGCCTGCTCACCCCCGAGGAGGTCGGGCTGTCGATGCTCGGGGTGGCACTGGTGCAGGTCATCGACGGCCTGCGCGATTTCGGCACTACCAACTACATCATCCACGAGCCGACCACTTCGCAACAGAGCGCCCGCACCGCTTTCACGGTGCTCTTCGCCCTGTCGCTGCTCTTCGCAGGTCTGCTGTTCGCCTCGGCCGGATTGTGGGCCAGGGCCTACGGCCAGCCCCTCCTCGAACCCTACCTGCGGGTGCTCGCCGCGAGCTTCCTGCTGGTGCCGTTCTCCGGGCCCCTGATGGCGCTGATGCGCCGCGACTTCCAGTTCGCCGCCCTGATGTGGGTCAATGTCGGCACCTGCCTGACCTACGCCCTGGTGCTGATCGTCCTGGCGCTCCTCGGCTTCGGGGCGATGAGCTTCGCCTGGGCCACGGTGGCGAGCGCCGCCGCGACGGTGGCCTTGAGCCTCGCCGGCCGGCCCGAGCTCGGGGTCTATCGTCCCTGCCTCCGAGGCTGGCGCACGGCTTTGGCGATCGGGGGGGTCTCCAGCGTGACGACGCTCCTCAACCGTGCCTACGACCTCCTGCCGATCTTCCTCCTCGGCCGCGTCGGCGGGCCCGACCTCGTCGGCCTCTACGGCCGGGCGCAGGTGGTGAGCCAGCTCCCCGACAAGATGATCCTCGGCAGCCTCGGCGCGGTGATCCTGCCGATGTTCGCCGCCGACCGCCGCGATGGGCGGGCCCTGGCGCCGACCTACCTCGCCTCGATCGGCAACATCACGGCGGTGCTCTGGCCGGTGGCCCTGCTCATGGCGCTCATCGCCCAGCCGGTGGTCCTGGTGCTGCTCGGCGCGCAATGGCTCGCCAGCGTGCCGATCGTCCAGGTCCTGTCGCTCGCCTCGATGCTGACCTTCCCGGCGATGCTGACCTATCCGGTGCTGCTGGCGAGCGGGGGCCTGCGCGACACCCTGACGGCGAGCCTGATCGGCCTGCCGCCGAGCGCCGCCATCATCGCCGCGTCGGCCTCCGGCGGCCCGCTCGCGGTGGCGGCGACCCAGTTCGTCACCGTCCCGCTTCAGGTCGGGATCGCCCTCTGGTTCATCCGCCGCCGGGTGCCGTTCACCCTCGCCGAGATGGCCGGCGCGCTGCGGATCAGCGCCTTCGTCACGGTCGCGACGGCCCTGCCGCCCCTCGCCGTCATCGCGCTCTCTGGCCGGGGCTTCGCCCTGACCATCCCGCAGGGCGTGCTCGCCGGATTCGGGGGTGCCGGCGCCTGGCTCGTCGCCATGCTGCTCCTCGACCACCCGGTCGCCGGCCATGTGCGGGAGACGATCCGGCCGGTGGTGATGATGCTGCGGGCGCGGGTGGTGCGCGTGGAGCGGTGAGAGGCACACGACTGCAAACCGAGCCGCTCAACATCCGGTCCCGGTGTCTCGCGTCGTGAGGCGAGCCCCGGAATGGAGGGTCGAGGGGTGCCGGATCAAGGTTCTGTGCGGTTTGTCTCGACGGAATTGAAGGACTTCGTGTCATCCCGGGTCCGCGCGGCGGAACCCGCGACGACGATGGAGGATAATGAATTTATCCTGCCGGTCCGGCACGGGAGCGATTACGGCTCCCGGATCCCCTCATCCGCCACCTGCATCAGCGGGTACAGGAAATACGCGATCACCCGCTTCTGGCCGACCCGGACCTCGCCCTGCACCGCCATGCCGGGAATCAGGCCAGCCCCCTCGGGCAGGGCGCGCAAGGCCGTGTCGTCGAGGCTGATCCGGGCGCGGTAGAACAGGGCGGGGGGCTGGCCCGGTCCGGGATTGCCGCGGCCTTCCGCGTCGGACGGGAAGGCATCGCGGCTCACCGTGCGGACATGGCCCGAGACCGTGCCGTGCTTCTGGAACGGGAAGGCGTCGAGCTTGATGCGCGCCGTCTGGCCCGCCGCGACGTGGCCGATGTCGCGGGGATGGATCATCACCTCGGCCTCGAGCGGGCTGCCCGCCGGCACCAGGGTGAAGAGCGGCTCGGCCTGCTTGGCCACCGAGCCGGCGCCGCGCTGGGCGATGTCGAGCACGGTGCCGTCGGCAGGGGCGGTGAGCGTCACGAGCTGGCGGCGCAGGGTCGCCTTGCGCAGCTCTTCTGCCGCGACCGTGCGCTTCTCGCGCGCCTCCGCCAGGGCCTCGAGGACGGTGCGGCCGGTCTCGTCGAGGAAGGCCTGGCGCTGGGCCGTGGCCTTGGCGAGGTCGTGGCGCGCCTCCGTTTGCGCGCCGCGGGTGCGCACCAGCGAGGCCTCGACGTCGAGGCGGGCGTCGCGGGTCTGGAGCAGGTTGAGCTTCGAGCCGATCTGCTGTTCCAGGAGCGTGGTGCGCATCCCCTCGATCTCCCGCAGGCCGTCGAGGCGGGCGAGCAGCACCGTCTCCTCGCGGCGGTTGCGGTCGAGGCTCGACTGGGCCCGGGCCAGCTCCTCGTCGAGGCCGCGCAGGCGGCTGTCGCGCAAGGCCCGGCGCTGCTTGGCGAGGCGGGCTTCGAGGGCCTGTTCGGGGCGCTTCAGGTCGAAGGCGGCGTCCCGGTCCGCGTCCTCGGCCTCGAGCCGCCGCACCAGGGCCTCCGCCGCGGCGAACCGGGCCGTGAGCTGCTGCACGTCGGCCTCGCTGAAGGTCGGGTCGAGCACGGCGAGCGTCTCGCCGGCCTTGACCGACTGGCCGACCGTGACGGCGATCGAGCGGATCGCCGCCGTCTCCAGGGGCTGGACGACGATGTTCGGCACCGTGGTGACGAGCCGGCCGCGGGTGCTGGCGATCTCGTCGATCTCCGACAGGCACGACCAGGCGACGCCGGTCGCGAGCAGGGCGGCGACCGTATAGAGCGTCGCCCGGGCGATCCGGGGCGGCGCCCGCTCCTCCACCGCCAGGGCGTCGGGCTGGAAATCCGAGACGACGGCCGGCCGGCGCCGGGACGGCAGGACCACGACCTCGCCGCGGGGGGGAGCCGCCGTCTTGCCGGCCGGAATCTTGCCGGCCGGAATCTTGCCGGCCGGAGTCTTGCCGGCGGGAGTCCTGGCGGCGGGATCCGAGGCGGGCACGGAGGCGAGCGGCGGCCGGGCCGTCTCGCCGGGAGTCTCCTGGGGCTTGGGGGCGCTCATGCGGCCTGCCTCGTCTGCTGGTTCCACAGGTGGCGGTAGGTCGTGCAGGAGGTGAGCAACTGGTCGTGGCGCCCGGTCGCGACGAGGCGGCCGCCGTCGATCACCAGGATCGCATTGGCGTCGACCAGGGTGGCGAGACGGTGCGAGACGATCAGCACCGTGCGGCCCCGGGCGATCCGGCGCAGGTTGCGCCGGATGATCGCCTCGCTGTCGGGATCGAGCGCGCTCGTCGCCTCGTCGAGGATCAGCAGCCGCGGATCGGTGACGAGGGCCCGGGCGATGGCCAGCCGCTGGCGCTGGCCGCCCGAGAGGTTCGAGGCGTTCTCCTCCAGCATCGTCTCGAAGCCCCGCGGCAGGCGCTCGATGAACTCGTCGGCGCCGGCGGCGCGGGCGGCCTCGGCGATCTCCTCGAAGCTCGCCGAGGGCTTGGCCGCCGCGATGTTCTCCCGCACCGTGCCGCGGAACAGGAAGCTGTCCTGCAGCACGACGCCGACCTGGCGGCGCAGATGGGCGAGGTCGATCTCGCGGATGTCGTGCCCGTCGAGGCGCACCAGACCCTGCTGCACCGGATAGAGGCGCTGGATCAGCCGGGTGATGGTGGTCTTGCCTGAGCCGCTGCGCCCCACCACCCCGACGATGCTGCCGGCCTCGAGCGTGAAGGACACCGAGTCGAGGGCGGGCGGCCGGTCCGGCCCGTAGGCGAAGCGCACGTCCTCGAAGGTGATCTCGCCGCGCACCGGCGGGCACAGGCCCCGGCTCGGCCCCTCGGCCTCCGGCGCCCGGTTCATCACCTCGCCGAGCATCCGCACCGAGAGCGCGACCTCCTGGTACTCGTGCGCCATGGTGAGCATCTGCACGAGCGGGCCCGAGACGCGGCCAGCCAGCATGTTGAAGGCGACGAGCGCGCCGACCGTCATCGTGCGGTCGAACACGTCGAGGGCCCCGAGGGCGATGATCGCGACGCTGGTGAGCTTTTCGAGGAGCCCCGTCGCGGCCTGCGCGATGGCCGAGATCCGCTCGACGCCGTAGCGCATCTGCACGGCTTGCGCCGAGGAATCCTCCCACTGGCGGCCCTGCAACGGCTCCATCGCCAGGGACTTGATGGTGCGCATGCCCTGGACCGATTCGACCAGCAGCGCCTGGCGCTCGCCCTCCGCGTCGTAGAGCGCCTGGAGCCGGCGCCGGAACGGCCCGATCAGGGCCGCGATGGTGAGCGCGACGAGGCCCGTGAAGACGAGCACCACCAGGGTCAGCTTCGGGCTGTAGAGCAGCAGCACCGGCACGAAGACGAGGAGCGAGCAGGCGTCGAGCGCCGTGGTGAGAAGACGTCCGGTCAAAAACTCCCGCACCCGGGAGGCCTGCTGCATGTGCTTGACCAGGATGCCCGCCGGCACCTGCTCGAAATGGGCGAGCGGCAGGCCGAGAAGATGGGCGAAGGTCTTGACCGCAACCCGGATGTCGATGCGGTTCGAGGCGTAGAGCAGCAGGTAGCGCCTGAGAAACGTGAAGCAGGCCTCGAAGACCAGCGCCAGCACCACGCCGCCGGCCAGCACCGTGAGGGTGGCATAGGATTCGTGGGTCAGCACCCGGTCGATGACGAGCTGCGAGAACAGCGGCACCGCGAGGCCGACGGCGTAGAGCGCCAGCGCCGCCACGATGACGTCGGAGAAGAGCCGGCGCTGGCGCAGGATCTCGGGGATGAACCACAGGAGCCCGAACGGCCGGCGCCCGTCGGGCGTGCGCCGCCGGACCTTGGGGCGCATCAGCAGCACCTCGCCGCCCCAGGCGGCGCAGAAGGCGGGTTCGTCGAGGAGGAACGGCTCGAGCCGGGCGGCCTTCGGATCGAACACGATCAGGCGCGGCGTCTCGGCGTTCCGGTCGGTGCCGGTGACGACGACCCAGTTGCCGTTCTTCAGGTGGGCGAGCGCCGGGAAGGCGCCGCCGAGATCGGTGAGGCTCCGGAAGGACAGGCGGGTGCGGCCGGCCCGAAGGCCCACCTCCCGCGCCATCCGGGTCAGGCGCGGGGTCGAGACCGCCTCGTCCCCCACCGCGTAGGCATGGGCGAGGCGCTCAGGGTCGAGGTCGACGCCGTGGTGGCGCGCGACGGCGACGAGGCAGTGCAGTCCGGTATCCACGGCGGCGCCCAAGCTTTTCTGGGAGGATCAGGAGAAGTTCGGCGAGGTGTTGCGGCCCGGGCGGGCGCCGGCGAAGGGCACGGCGTCCCTCGGCTGCTGTCCCGGATGGATGACGCCGGATTCGATCAGGCTGTTCTTGACCTGCTGCATCAGGTCGGCGGCGTTGGCGAAGGCGTCGGCCGGCAGGATCAGGCGCTGGCGCAGAACCGGCACCGGGTTGCCGTTGGCGTCGCGCTCGGACGGCGACAGGCTCATCAGGTCGACCCGGACGATCGAGCCGGTCACGGTGATCTCGCTGATGCCGTCCGTGTAGGTTTCAGTGATCATGGATGATCTCCTTGGGGCAAGATTTACGCGGCCGCCGACGGGTTGAAGACGACGTCGACCCAGTAATTCGTCTTGTTGAAGGTGTTGGTCGGGAGCAGGCTGGTGCTCCCGTAGGCATAGACGCCATTGCCGGCGGACGGCGCGGTGAGCGGACCGCTCGTCACCGCGCTGGCAAAGCCGTTGGCGGTCTGCGAGTAGCGGCCGGTATTGGTGTGGTAGGACGCCGTGTAGGTGGCGCCCGGGGTGAGCGCGACCGGGTTCGAGAAGGTGGCGGTCTGCCAGCCGCTCGCGGTCTCGTTGGTGAAGGTCGCGGTGGCGAGCTTCTGCCCGGTGCTCGACCACAGCGTGCCGGTATGGGTCCCGGTATCCTGGGTGCCCTTGTAGAACTTGACCGCGCTGACCGTGCCGGCGCTGGAGGCCTGGAACTGCACCCCGAGCTCGACCGGGTTGAGGTCGTTGGTATTGGTCGCCGCCGGGGTCGCCGAGGACGAGAACAGGCTGACCGAGCCGGTGCTGGGCGCGAGCACCGTCAGGGCCACGCTCGCCGACGAGGTGCCGCCGCGCCCGTCCGAGATCGCGTAGCTGAAGCCGGCCGAGCCCGTGTAGTTGGCGGTCGGCGTGAAGGTGATGGTGGAATTGGTCGTGTTGAGCGCGACGGTGCCGTTGGTGGGAGTACTGACGCTCGTCACCGTCAGGGGATCGCCGTTCGGGTCGGTGTCGTTGGCGAGAAGCGTCGAGGTCGAGAAGGTGACGGGGGTGTTCCTCGTCACCGCCGGGCCGGTGTCGTTGACCGCGGTCGGGGCCTGGTTGGTGGCGCTGCTATTCGGGTTGAAGACGACGTCGACCCAGTAGTTGGTGTTCTGGAAGGTGTTGGTCGGGAACAGGCTGGAGCCGCCATAGGCGTAGACGCCGTTGCCGGCGGACGGCGCGGTGAGCGGTCCGTTGGTCACCGCGCTCGAGAAGCCGTTGGCGGTGGTCGAGTAGCGGCCGGCATTGGTGTGGTAGGAGGCGGTGTAGGTCGCGCCGGGCGTCAGCGTCACCGGGCTCGAGAAGGTGGCGGTCTGCCAGCCGCTCGCGCTCTCGCCGGTGAAGGTCGCGGTGGCGAGCGCCTGGCCCGTGCTCGACCACAGCGTGCCGGTATGGGTCCCGGTATCCTGGGTGCCCTTGTAGAACTTGATCGCGCTGACCGTGCCGGCACTGGAACTCTGGAACTTCACCCCGAGCTCGACCGGGCTGGTGTCGTTGGTGTTGGTCGCCGCCGGGGTCGCCGAGGACGAGAACAGGCTGACCGGGGCGGTGCCCGGCGCCGATACCGTCAGGGCCACGCTCGCCGATGAGGTGCCGCCGCGCCCGTCCGAGATCGCGTAGGTGAAGCCGGCGGCGCCCGTGTAGCCGGTCGTCGGCGTGAAGGTGACGGTGGCGTTGGTGGTGTTGAGCGCGACGGTGCCGTTGGTGGCGCCGCTGACGCTCGTCACCGTCAGCGTGTCGCCGTTCGGGTCGGTGTCGTTGGCGAGCAAGGTCGAGGTCGAGAAGGTGACGGCAGTGTTCTGCGTCACCGCCGGCCCGGTGTCGTTGACGGCGGTCGGCGGCTGGTTGGCGGCGGTGCCGCCCGGGTTGAAGACGACGTCGACCCAGTAATTGGTGTTCTGGAAGGTGTTGGTCGGGAACAGGCTGGAGCCGCCATAGGCGTAGACGCCGTTGCCGGCGGACGGCGCCGTGAGCGGCCCGTTCGTCACCGCGCTCGAGAAGCCGTTGGTCGTCGTCGAGTAATGCCCGGTATTGGTGTGGTAGGAGGCGGTGTAGGTGGCGCCCGCCGTCAGCGCGACCGGGCTCGAGAAGGTGGCGGTCTGCCAGCCGCTCGCCGTCTCGCCGGTGAAGGTCGCGGTGGCGAGCACCTGGCCGGTGCTCGACCACAGCGTGCCGGTATGGGTGCCGGTGTTCTGGCTGCCCTTGTAGAACTTGATCGCGCTGACCGTGCCGGAGCTGGAGGACTGGAACTTCACGCCGAGCTCGACCGAACTGGCGTCGCTCTCGTTGGCGACCGCCGGGGTCGCCGAGGACGAGAACAGGCTGACCGGGGCGGTGCCCGGCGCCGACACCGTCAGCGCGACGTTCGCCGACGAGGTGCCGCCGCGCCCGTCCGAGATCGTGTAGGTGAAGCCGGCCGGACCGGTGTAGCCCGTGGTCGGCGTGAACGTGATGGTGGCGGCCTGGCTGTTGAGCGAGACGGTGCCGTTGGTGGGAGCACTGACGCCCGTCACCGTCAGCGGATCGCCGTTCGGGTCGGTGTCGTTGGCGAGCAGGGCCGAGGTCGCGATGGTCGTGGCGGTGCTCTGCGTCACCGACAGGCCGCTGTCGTTGACGGCGGTCGGGGCCTGGTTCGTCGTGGTGCCGCCGGAATTGAACAGCACGTCGACCCAGAAATTGGTGTTGTTGAAGCTCTGGGTCGGAAACTGGCTCGTGCTGCTATAGGCGTAGACGCCGTTGCTGCCGGTGAGCGGGCCGCTGGTGACGGTATTGTTGAAGTAGTTCACGTCGCTCGAGTAATGCCCGAGCGTCGAGTAGTACGAGGCGGTGTAGGTCGTGCCCGCGGTGATGGGGACCGGGTTGGAGAAGGTGGCGGTCTGCCAGCCATCCGTGGTCTCGTTGGTGAAGGTCACGGTGGCGAGCTTCTGCCCGGTGCTCGACCACAGCGTTCCGACATGGACGCCGCGATCCTGGGTGCTCTTGTAGAAGCGGATGCCGCTGATCGTGCCGGCGGTGGAACTCTGGAACTTCAGCCCGAGCTCGACCGGGGTGCTGTCGACGGTGTTGGTGACCGTGGGCTTCGCCGAGCCGGGAAACAGGGTGAGGGACGGTGAGGCCGTCACCGTCAGGCTGCGCCCGGCCGACGGCGTCTCCAGGTTGACGCTGTCGTCGGTGGCCCGGGTGCGGATCTGGTAGGTCCCGGCGACCTGCGGCGCGAAGGTGTAGCTCCAGTTCTCGTCGCCCTTTGCCGCACGCCAGGTGACGCCGTTGTCGGTCGAGACCTCGACGCCCGCGACCACGCCGCCGCCGGCATCCGTCGCGGTGCCGGTGATCGTGACCGGGGTGAAGGCCGTCACGCTGGACCCGGTGGTCGGCGTGGTGACGGTCGAGGTCGGCGCGGTGTGGTCGGTCGAGGCGCTGGCGGCTTTGAGGTTCGGGTCGAGGGTGCCCGGCTGCACGCCCATGTCGGCGAGCAGGTTGACCATCGCCTGCTGGATCCGCGGATCGGTCGGCGTCGCCTCGTTGTCGTGGTTGGCCGACAGGCCCCAGGACCAGTAGACGGTGCCGGCCCCGAACACGAGGGCGCCGCTCGGGGCGCGGTAGAGCGTCAGGCTGTGGGTCGCCGTGCCCTTGCCGGTGGTATTGCCGTAATCCTGGAGATAGGTCGTCTCGTCGAGCGTGGTCGAGGACAGGCGCACCAGCCCGGCCGGCGCGCTGGCGTTGTCGGGCGCCTCGTCCCACTCGTAGCCGAGATAGTTCTTGTTCAGCGAGGCGGTCTGGCCCGGCTGCAGGTTGGCGATGCTGGTGTTGCGCCAGAAGCGCTGGTTGGCGTCGTCGTACGGCACCGTGATGGTGTCGAGGACGTAGGCGTCAACCTGGAAGATCGTGCCCGTGAGGGCATTCTCGGGGTCATTGTTGCCGATCGTGCCGGCCGGCCCACGGGGATCGCGCCAGGTGCCGGTCCACTGGTTGGTCGGGTCGAGGTTCTGGTTGCTGCCCCAGGTCTCCTTGTAGGAGACCAGCGTGCGGTACGGCGTAGCGTCGCTGCTGATGCTGTTGGCAAACCGCGTGCGCCAATAGACCTCGTTGCCGCTCCAGAACGCGAGGTTGACGCCGGCGTCACGCGCCGCCTCGACGTTGTCGCGCTGCGGGCCAGACCAGTATTCGTCGTGACCGACATCGAGATACATCTTGTGATTCTTGAGCAACGCGCCGTTGCGGTCGGCATCGACGCCCGCCATGTACGAGACGTCGTAGCCGTTCTGCTCCAGCCACATGATCGCCGGGAACTCGGCGCCGTAGATGTAGTCCTGCGGACCGGCCGCGAGGGTGCCGCCGCGGGTGGTGATCGGCCGGTTGTAGCTCACCGCGTAGGCGCGGCCCGCGCCCTGGCCGGTCGCCGGGCCGTTGCCGCCGTAGAAGTTGGCGCCGCCCCAGGGGTTGTAGGCCTGCCAGGTCTGGTCCGAGGTCTGGAAGATGACGTCGCTGTGGCTCGCATCGTCCCGGACGATGAACGGGATCTCGTTCTCGCCGGCCACACCGTCCTGGCGTGTCAGCTTGGCGATGTAGACGCCCGAGACTGCGTCCGTCGGCACGGTCCACGAGGCCGAGATCGACCAGTTGCCGGCATCGACCAGGCCGGTCGCCGCGTCGCGCAGCGGCGTCGGCTGGTTCTGCACCCCGGTATGCTGGAGCGTGTCGATCTTGCGCGCACCGAGACCGCCGTAATAGCCGAGCCGATAGATGTCGATCCGGTAGTTGTTCGAATTGGTGTTGATCTTGAAGTTGACTGTCTTGCCGACATTCGTGCTGATGTCGGTGGCGAAACCCTCGATGTTGTCGCTGCCCGACCCGTCGATGCCCCACTCGCTGACCGGATTGCCGACCTTCTGGTTCTCCAGGACGATCTTGTTGGTGGTCGAGGCGGTGGCGGTGCCGGTGAGCGAGCTGGCCGTCAGGGTGTTGGTGGTGGACTTCGCCGGGGCCACCGCCGTCGTGATCGGTCCGCTCAGCTTAGCGATCTGGGACTTGGACGGGCCGGTCGTAGCGGTCTCGGCCCCGCCGGGCAGGGTGGTGACGGCGCCCATCGGGGCGCTGCTGCCGTAGCCGGGCAATTGCCCGCTCGCCGACAGGATGGTGCTGGACGGCAGATCGAGGATCCGCGTCGGGCAATTCACGTAGCCGCACGTGCCGCAGCAGAAGATCGCGTTCGATGCCGCCGACGGGCCCGACTTTACTGTAAGGTCCTGAATGGTCTGTGCAGAGGCCGCCGCATCGGGCGTGCCGCTCGATCCGACGGGCGTCGCACCGAGAAGCGTCGCGACCCGGCTGGCAGAGGCCGGATCCTCCTCCGCCGCCTTGCTCGCGGCCGGCGGTTCGATCGCTTCCGGCATCGAGGACGATGCATTGCCGCCGGTTTGGACGGGATTGAGCGCCGGATCGACGGTCGTCTCGTCGGAATAGAGCATGGCGTCTGCTTTCGACAAGAAAGATTCGCGGTGAACGGCACTGTCACATTCGGATCTGGATTGTGGAAGGAGCCATAGGCCGGCTGCGGACACACCCTTTCGGGGCGGACGACAACTTTCGCCTACGCCTTCTGAGGGTACTTCACGATTGGTCCGCGAGGTGCTTGTGTCGCCGGCAGGCCGCGACGGGGCAGACCTGCGTGGCGCGAAGGATAGGGCAGTTTTCGAAAGTCGTGCCAGGTATCGATCCTGGCTTGGTCTTTGCCCGCCAAGTCGTCGAGGCCGGGCCGTCTGCAGCCGCGGCCGGGATGGTCTGCCGAGAGCCGCGGCTCCGCACAATCGATGTGCGACTTCGCGGTCCTCAACACCGGCTCTCATCGCCGGTCGCCAAGGCATGTCTCATATCGGGACGATCATTCATCTTATGTACGGCGCCAGTCGCGGATTATCCGATAGCTGTGCCGACCAATCCCCGCTCTCACAATACGGCCGAGTTGCTGCACCGCATCATGGTGGCGAGAGTTGCCGGGACCAATCTCTTGCCGCGGCGACATCCGGATGCCGGCCGGGTTGCCATTCACTGCGCAAATTTTTCGATCGATAATCGGCGAATCACCGGCTGCAATCTGGCTTGTTGCAGGATTATTTGACAAAGTATCGGCAAGACTTCATTGATTAACACAGGCTTGACAGCCAAACATTGCTACTTATTGTCCGCCTCGCACATCGGATCAGCTTCCGAACGGGCGCTGATCTTCTCACGATGACGCATCCATGCCGCCGCGTCCTGCGGCCCGGCATCCTATCCACAGATCTGGAAGTGATACATGGCTTATGAAACGGTCGCGCAGCCTTTTGCGCCGAGCAGCATTTGGAACACCCCGATTGGGTCGAACGCCCAGTTCCAGGCTGCATCCGGAGCGCAGACCGCCTCCATCCAGCACCAGGCCGGCGTGAACACCTGGATCGGCCAGGACGCGATCCCGATCTATCAGGCCAAGTCGACCGACCCGATGGCGACCTGGAACTATGACAGCCGCGGCACCAACGCCGACTGGACCTTCGGCAACACCCCGTCGATGGGTGGCACGTTCCAGATGCGGACGCCGACCGACGTGCAGTTCAAGACCGGCGACGGCTGGGCGATCATCGTCTCGGAGGACGGCCAGCACTACATCGAGACCTGGCTCGGTTCGAAGACCGGCACCAACAACTACCACGCCAACCTCGTCGTCGAGAACACGGTGACGAGTGACGGCATCGCCAACGTGCCGGGCGCGCACGAGGGCATCCGCGCCGCCGGCATGTCGCTGATGGGCGGCGTGGTCCAGAAGGCGGACCTCGATGCGGGCCACATCGACCACGCCGTGGCGATGGCGATCTCGACCACCCAGGCCGGCTCCAGCAGCACGCCCTATGTCTGGCCGGCGACCACCGCCGACAGCTTCAGCGGCAGCTATTCGGGCAGCATCCCGCTCGGCTCGCTGTTCGCGATCCCGAAGGACGTCGACCTGACCAAGATCGGCATCACCACGGCCGAGGGCATGGCGCTGGCCAAGGCCTACCAGAACTACGGCGGCTACGTCACCGACACGGCCGGCCCGAACACGATGCAGCTCGCCTATCTCGAGCAGGGCGTGAGCCAGACCCAGGCCGACAACCTGTTCAAGGACATGGGCGCGATCCGTTCGCACCTCGAGATGGTGACGAACAACACCGCCGCGACCCCGGCCGGCGGCGGCGACCACAGCGTGCCGAGCACGCCCGCCACGACGACCCCGGTCGTCACCGCGCCGGTCACGACCCCGGCCCCGACCCCCGTGGCCACCCCGTCGACCGGCAGCACCGCGCAGCCGAGCGTCAGCGTCGGCAGCGGCTCCGACCAGCTGCTGCTCAAGATCAGCCAGGACGCCTATAACGGCAACGCGCAGTACACCATCTCGGTGGACGGCAAGCAGATCGGCGGGATCCAGACCGCGAAGTCCCTGCACAGCGCCGGCCAGTCCGATCTGATCTCGGTGCGCGGCGACTGGGGCCAGGGCAACCACGACGTGGCGGTCAAGTTCCTCAACGATGCGTGGGGCGGGACCGACGCGAAGGATCGCAACCTCTACGTCGACAGCGCGACCTATCACGACCAGAACGTCCCGAGCGCGCACCTGACCTTGGCCGATAACGGCGCCAAGCACTTCACCTTCCACGACTACCTCGTCTGAGGGTCGTGACGCCCCGCCCGCCTACCGGCGGGCGGGGTCCCTCCCGCATCCGCTGCGCTGCCTGCCCCGATTCGGGCCCGTTGCCGCGCGCCGCCGAACGGAGCCCAGCCACCCCGTGACATCCTCCCATCCTCGCCTCCCGATGACCGGCGCCGTCCGGCGCGCCCGCGACGCCGCCCACAGGCTGGCCGCGCCGGCCCTGTTCAGGGTGCGCGACCACTTTGCCTCTCCCCCCGCCGAGGGGACCGGCACGACCGGGCCCCGCGAGGACGGACTCCGACAGGACGCGCTGACCGCCTTCGGCCTCGGGCCATCCCGGGCCGCCTCGGCCCCGCCGATGGCGGCGGCCCTGGCGCGGTTGCGCCACGTCGTCATCGGCGTCGCGGTGCTCAGCGGCGCCGTGAACCTGCTGGCCCTCGCCGGCTCGTTCTACATGCTCGAAGTCTACGACCGGGTGATCCCGAGCCGCAGCGTGCCGACGCTGGTGGGCCTGAGCCTGATCGTGCTCGTGCTCTATCTCGGGCAGGGGTACTTCGACCTGATCCGCTCGCGCCTGCTCCTGCGGGCCGGGCGTGCCTTCGACGAATCCCTGAGCCGGCAGGTCTTCCGTGCCGTCGTCACCCTGCCGCTGCGCGGGAGGCAGGAGGCCGACGGCCTGCGCCCGATGCGCGACCTCGACCAGATCCGCTCGGCGCTCGCCGGCGGCGGCCCCGGCGCGCTGTTCGACCTGCCCTGGATCCCGGTCTATCTCGGCCTTCTCTTCGCCTTCCACGTCTGGATCGGCCTCACCGCGCTCCTCGGGGCGGTGGCGCTCGTCGGCCTGACGGCGCTCGCCGAGATCCTCACCCGCCATCACGCCCGCGACGCCCGCGAGGCCGCCGCCGCCCGCGGCTTCGTCGCCGAGGCGAGCCGGCGCAACGCCGAGACCGTGCGGGCGATGGGCATGGAGCCCGACCTCTCTGGCATCTGGGCCAACGTCAACGCCGCCTCGCACGCCACCCAGGAGCGGACCGCCGAGATCACGGGCGCGATCCACAACGCCTCGAAGGTGCTGCGGGTGGTGCTGCAATCGGCGGTGCTCGGCGTCGGCGCCTTCCTGGTGATCCGCCAGGAGGCAACCGCGGGCGTCATCATCGCCGGCTCGATCCTGAGCGCCCGGGCGCTGGCGCCGATCGACCAGGCGATCGGCTACTGGAAGAGCTTTTCCGCCGCCCGCGAGTGCTGGCGCCATCTCGGCGCGGCCCTCTCGGCCGCAGGCTCGGAGCCGGAGGGGCTGATCCTGCCGGCGCCGCGCGATTCCCTCACCGTCGAGCAGGCGAGCGTCGGACCGCCCGGGGGCCAGCGCCTCACCGCCCTCGACGTCAGCCTGACGCTCCAGCCGGGGCAGGGGCTCGGCATCGTCGGCCACAGCGCCTCGGGCAAGTCGTCCCTCGCGCGCCTGCTCGTCGGGATCTGGCCCGCCGACCGCGGCGCGGTGCGCCTCGACGGCGCCCGCCTCGACCAGTGGCGTCCGCAGGATCTCGGCCGCCATGTCGGCTACCTGCCGCAGGAGGTCGAGCTGTTTCCCGGCACGGTGGCGGCCAACATCGCGCGCTTCCGCCCGGGCGCGGAGGCCGACGGGGTCATCGCGGCCGCCAAGGCGGCGCGGGTCCACGACCTGATCCTGGCCCTGCCCGAGGGCTACCAGACCCAGATCGGCGAGCGCGGCGCGCTGCTCTCCGCCGGCCAGCGCCAGCGCCTGGCGCTCGCCCGCGCCCTCTACGGCGATCCCTTCCTGGTGGTGCTCGACGAGCCGAACTCGAACCTCGACCAGGAGGGCGAGGCCGCGCTCACCGAGGCGATCGCCGGGGTGCGGGCGCGCGGCGGCATCGTGGTGGTGATCGCCCACCGGCCGAGCGCTCTCGCGGCGGTCGATCAGGTGATGGTGATGGCCCATGGCCGGGTCCAGGCGCTCGGCCCCCGCGACGAGGTCCTGCCCGCCCTCAACCGGCCGCGCCCGATGCAGCCGATGCATGCCGGATCGGCGAGCTTCACGCCCGGCTTCTCCCTCAAGGTCGCCCAGGGAGGGCGCGCGTGATGAGCCCGAACACCCCCGAGACCCAAATATCCCCGGAGACACGGGCTTCGATCCGCCGCCATCTCCTGGCCGGCGCGGTGGGCGGCGCGCTCCTGTTCGTCGGCGCCGGCGGCTGGGCCGCCATGGCGGAATTCTCCGGTGCCGTCGTCACCGCCGGCTCGCTGGTGGTCGAATCCGACGTCAAGAAGGTGCAGCACCCGACCGGCGGCGTCGTCGGCGAATTGCGGGTGAAGAACGGCGACCGGGTCGCCGCCGGCGACGTGCTGCTGCGCCTCGACGAGACGGTGCTGCAGGCGAACCTCGCCATCGTCACCCGGTCGATCGACGAATCGACCGCCCGCCGCGCCCGGCTCGAGGCCGAGCGCGACGGCGCCCCGGACGTCACCTTCCCGGGCGAGCTGATGGCGCGGATCACCGATCCGGTGGTGGCCGGCCTGATGAACGGCGAGCGCCGCCTGTTCCAGACCCGGGTCAGCGCCCGGGAGGGCCAGAAGTCCCAGCTCGCCGAGCGGGTCGGCCAGCTCGACGAGCAGATCCGCGGCCTCGACGAGCAGATCGCCGCCAAGGCCCGGGAGATCGTCCTGATCGAGCGGGAGCTCGGCGGGGTTCGCGACCTGTGGGAGAAGAAGCTGGTGCCGATCCAGCGGGTCAGCGCGCTCGAGCGCGACCTCGCCCGGCTGGAGGGCGAGAAGGGGACGCTGATCTCCACCATCGCCCAGGTGCGCGGCCGCATCACCGAGACGCGGCTGCAGATCCTGCAGATCGACCAAGACCTGCGCACCGAGGTCGGCAAGGAGCTGGCCGACATCCGCAGCAAGGTGTCGGAATATGCCGAGCGGCGCATCACCGCCGAGGACCAGCTCCGGCGCGTCGAGATCCGGGCGCCGCAGGACGGGCTCGTGCACCAGCTCGCGGTCCATACGGTGGGCGGCGTGGTGGCGCCCGGCGCCGAGATCATGCAGATCGTGCCGACCGCCGATCATCTGACCGTCGAGGCCAAGCTCGCGCCGCAGGACATCGACCAGGTCCATGTCGGCCAGGCGGCGACCCTGCGGTTCTCGGCCTTCAACCAGCGCACCACGCCGGTGATCACGGGAACGGTCTCGCGGATCTCCCCGGACCTGACCACCGACCCGCGCACCGGCCAGAGCGCCTACACCACCCGCGTCGCCGTGACGGAAGCCGAGCTGAAGCGCCTCGGCACGGTGCGGCTCACCCCGGGCATGCCGGTGGAGGCCTTCATCCAAACCCAGAGCCGCACGGTGATGAGCTTCTTCACCAAGCCGCTCGCCGACCAGGTCGCCCGGGCCTTCCGGGAGAAGTGAGTGATGCAAGGCCCGTCCCCGCGTCGGGGGCGGGCCTCGCGGTTGTTCCCTCAGCCCCCGATGGCGCCGGAGGCGCCGACAACGGCCACCACCAGCCCGCAGGCCAGGACACCGATCATCGCGTAGGTGATGGTCTTCAGCATCGAGGATCCTCGCTGTGCCGGTTGGTCGATGTCCGCCACTGACGCAGTCTCGCGTTCTTCATTCGCGGACGGCTCCAACGTAAAACGATGGACGCAGCGGAAAGTTCACCGCACCGCACCAATCCCGCATGCCCGATTGAGACGGGGGCGTCGGGATGTGTGCCGGCGCACGTCGCCCTGTTCCGGGCGATCTTCTCCGTCCCTGCGCCGGCCGCCGCTGTGCCCCCGCCGCCACGTGTCCCGAAATCCCTGTGCACCGCCCCCCGAAGCCGCTTGAGGCAACGCCCTGTTGAGTGCGAGCGCGTCAGGATGGCCGCCTGGCCTCTGGGGGAGCTCGGATGGGGATCGAGGGGTTCGTCGTCGACGGCCTGACGCAGGCGGCGCAGCGGCGGGCGGCGGATCCGCGCGCCTCGGCCTGGGTGTCGGCCAATGCGGGGGCGGGCAAGACCAAGGTGCTCACCGACCGGGTGGTGCGCCTGCTGCTGCACGGCGCGGCCCCGGCCAAGATCCTCTGCCTCACCTTCACCAAGGCGGCCGCCGCCAACATGGCGATCCGGGTGTTCGAGCGGCTCGGCCGCTGGGTCACCCTCGACGAGGCGGCGTTGCGCGAGGAACTGACCGCTTTGGAGGGCGCGGCGCCGGACGGCGCCACCTTGCGGCGGGCGCGGCGCCTGTTCGCCCGGGCGGTCGAGACGCCGGGCGGCCTCAAGATCGAGACCCTGCACGCGCTCTGCGAGCGCCTGCTGCACCTCGTGCCGTTCGAGGCCAACGTGCCGGCCCGCTTCGTGGTGCTGGACGAGGCCCAGACCCGCGAGGCGATCGACCGGATCATCGACAACGTGCTGGCCGACGCGGTCGACGCGCGCCATCCGGTGCTGGCCGCCGCGCTGTCCCTCGTCGCCCCCGAGGCGGCGGGCGAGACCCTGCGCCGCGCGATGGTCGCGGCGGTGCAGAATCGCGGCCTGATCGGCCATCGCGACGGTCTGCCCGCCCGCCTCGACGCCCTGCGCGGCGCCCTGGGGCTTGCCCCCGGCGAGAGCCTGGCGGCGATCGAGGCCCGGATGCTCGGCGAGGGGCCCGACCTCGCCGGCCTGATCCAGGCCCTGCGCACGGGCAAGTCCACCGACGAGAAGCGTGCCGACGCCCTGGCACTGGCGGCCTCCGCCACCGGCCCGGCCCGGCTGACGCTCACGCTGGCCGCCTACTTCAAGGACGAGGGCGAGGGCGATCCTTACGCCGCCTCGTCCCTCGGCACGAAGGCGGTGCCCACCGCCGCCAAGGAGGCGCTGATCGCCGAGCAGGCCCGGCTGGCCGCCTTGCGCGACCGCCTCAAGGCGGCCCGGGCCTTCGCCCGGACCGAGGCCCTGTTCACGCTCGCGGCCGAGATCCACCGCCGCATGGAGGCGCAGAAGGCGCGCCTCGGCGCCCTCGACTTCGACGACCTGATCCACAAGACGCTGGACCTGCTGACGCGGGTCGATTCGGCCTGGGTGCTCTACAAGCTCGACCGCGGCGTCGACCACGTGCTGATCGACGAGGCGCAGGACACCAACCCGCAGCAATGGGAGATCCTGCGCCGGATCACCGAGGATTTCTGCGCCGGGGAGGGGGCCCGCGAGGCGGGCAACGGCCTCGCCCGCACCCGTTTCGCCGTCGGCGACCCCAAGCAGTCGATCTACAGCTTCCAGGGCGCGGCGCCGGAGGAGTTCGAGACCACCCGGCGGGCCTGGCGGCGCGACGCGGAAGGCGCCGGCCTGCCCTTCGCCGATGTCGGCCTCACCCTGTCGTTCCGCTCGGCGATCGGGGTGCTGCGGGCGGTCGACGCCACCTTCGCGATCGGGGACCACTATCGCGGCCTATCCTTCGGCGACACGGCGGTCGGCACCGTGCATTCCACCGCCCGGGTGCGCGCGCCGGGCCAGGTCGAGCTGTGGCCGGTCGAGCGGCCGAGCGCCGAGGAGGAACCCGACGCCTGGACCCACCCGGTCGATGCGATCGAGGCCGGGGCGCCGGCGCTCGTCACGGCGCGCCGAGTCGCGCGGGCCGTGCGGCTCTGGACGACGACCGGCGACGAATTCGGCCGGGTCTGGCGGCCGGCTGAGGTGCTGATCCTGGTGCGCAAGCGCTCGGCGGCCTTCGAGGGGGTGATCCGGGCGCTCAAGGCCGAGGGCGTGCCGGTGGCCGGCCAGGACCGCCTCGACATCGCCGCCCATATCGCGGTCCTCGACCTCGTGTCGGCGGGCCGCGCCGCCCTGCTGCCGCAGGACGACCTGACGCTCGCCACCGCCCTGAAGACGCCCCTCGTCGGTCTCACCGACGACGACCTCGTCGGCGTCGCGGCCGGCCGCGACCCGGCCGAGTCGCTGGTCGCGGCCCTGCGCCGCCGCGCGCAAGGAGGCGACCCGGCGGCGCTTCGCGGCGTCGCGGCCCTCGACGGCTGGACGGCGCTTGCCCGGGCGCACGGGCCGTTCGGCTTCTACGCCGAGCTGCTCGGGCCGCTCGGCGGCCGGGCGCTCCTGGTGCAGCGCCTCGGCGGCGAGGCGGGGGACGCCATCGACGTGTTCCTCACCGCCGCCGCCCAGGCCGAGGCCGGGCCCGACGCGCCCTCGCTCACCGGCTTCCTGTCCCGCTACGCCCCGAGCGGCGGGCGCGATGCCGGCGGCCACACGGTCAAGCGCGACCTCGATTCGGCCCGCGACGAGGTGCGGGTGATGACGGTGCACGGCGCCAAGGGTCTGGAGGCGCCGCTGGTGCTGGTGCTCGACGGCTGCGACGCGATCGGACGCGATCCGCCGCTGATCCCGATGCGGCTCCCCGACGGCAGCACCGTGCCGGTCTGGTCGAGCGCCAAGGCCCATGACAGCTCAGGCGTCGCGGCCGCCCGCGATGCGCTCCACGCCAAGGCCGGCGAGGAGCACAACCGCCTGCTCTACGTCGCCATGACCCGGGCCAAGGACCGGCTGGTGATCGCGCCCTTCGCGAACAACGACAAGGAGACGCCGGCCGAGGCTTGGTGCGAGATGATCCGCCGCGGCCTGGTGCACAAGTTCGGGGGCGTCGAGGTCACGGAGATGCCCTACGGCCCGGCGGAGAGCTGGCGCGAGGGGGCGGCGGTCCCGGAGCCGCCCGCCACCGCCGTGCCGGTGCCCGAACCCGAGGCTTTGCCGGACTGGCTGCACCGCCCGGTCGTGCCCGAGGCCGAGCCGCTGCCGCCGTTGCGTCCCTCCGGCCTCGGCGCCGCCGACGAGCCGCGCCGCTCGGATGCCCGCTCCAGCGACCCGGCAGCCCGCCGCCGCGGCGTTCTGGTCCACGCCCTGCTGGAGCACCTGCCGGGTCTCGTGCCCGAGCGGCGCCCGGCCGCCGCGGAGGCCTTCGTCGCCGCCCGGGCCCCGGGGCTCGACGCGGACCGGCGCGCCGCCATCGCCGCGGAGGCGCTGCGGCTCCTCGACGATCCCGACCTCGCGATCCTGTTCGGGCCGCAGGGCCGGGCCGAGGTGACGCTCGCCGGCACCATCGCGGTCGGCGGGTCCTTGCGCCCGGTGCATGGCAGGGTCGACCGCATCGCGGTGACGGACGAGGCGGTCTGGCTCGTCGACTTCAAGACCGGCCGCCCGCCGCCACGCGGTGCGCCGACGCCGCGGGGCCAGGCGGCACAGGTCGCGCTCTACGCGCGCCTCCTGGCGTCGATCTATCCGGGACGCACCCTGGTGCCGCTCCTGGTCTGGACCGCCGGTCCGGTGATCCGCCGGCTGACGCCGGAGGATTGCGCGGCGGCTCTCGGCACGCTGGCGTGATCGGGAGTGCGCCGGCACACGGCAGAACGGGGATGGCTTGGCGGTTGCGCTTGATCGGCTCCCGCCCGGTTCTTACCTTCCCACTCACGCGGGCCGGTCCGCGCCGTCGGCCGGCTTCACGACGAAAGGATTTTTTGCGATGGCAACCGTGAAGGTGACCGACGCGAGCTTCGAGCAGGACGTGCTGCAATCGGCCGAGCCCGTCGTGGTCGATTTCTGGGCCGAGTGGTGCGGCCCCTGCCGCGCCATCGGCCCGGCGCTGGAGGAGATCTCCACCGAGATGAACGGCCGGGTGAAGATCGCCAAGGTCAACGTGGACGAGAATCCGGGCATCGCCTCTCAGTACGGCATCCGCTCGATCCCGACCCTGATGATCTTCAAGGGCGGCGAGCTCGCCGGCCAGAAGGTCGGCGCCGCGCCGAAGGGCGACCTGTTCCGCTGGATCCAGGCCAGCGCCTGACCTGCTACAGAATCATTGATGATGAGGAGCCCGGCCGAGAGGCCGGGCTTTCTCATGCCTGGATGGGCGGTCGCTCTGTGAATCGTCTGTCGAACGACAAATCGGACTCGACCTCTCAGGTTCATCCAGGCTCCGCTGCACGGCTCCGGATCGATGTGGAGGGTATGAACTCGCCGAGGGCCAATAAGCGGTCGCCGTCTCATCCCCGCCGCAGCAACTGCAACGGGCTCCCCGGCCCATACGCCACCCAGATCGCCGCGCAGGCCGCCTGCCGGTCGCTCCGCATCCGGCCGTCGAGGTCGTCGAGGGCGGCCTGGAGGCGGACGGAGCGGGGCTTCTGGAAGAACTCGGCGTGGTTGAGCTGCGTCCGGGCCGCGAAGGCCCGGAAATGCTCGGCATCGATCCGGACGCCGTCGCAGCGGCGGCTGGCGAGGTCGGCCTGGATGCCGGAGAGGAGCACGGGATCCTCTGGAGAAACCTGCTCCCGGTGGGGCTGAGCCGTGAAGCAGAAGGCTGCCCAGGCGGCAGCGACGACGAATGGCCGAAGAAGCATGACAGCGCTCGCGCGATGGCACGGGATGGTCCTGCGCCGAAAAATCGCCGGCGCCGACCCGCGTTCCCGTCCCCGCCTCCCGTCATGTGCGCGAGCGCACGAGGAGCCGTCTCAGAGCGGGTCGCGCTCGATCCAGGCCGGGTCCATCGTCGCCACCACGTCGTCGAAGGACGCCGGGCCGGGCGCCTCGCCGCGGATCAGGGTCTCGGCCTCGTCGTGGTCGACGTCGCGCATCTGCTCGGCCAGCAGGGCGAGGTAGCTCGCCGCGGCGGCCGTGCCGAACAGTTCGGCGAAGCGGGCATGCGCCACCGCCGTCATCGTCTCGACCACCGCGTCCGGCGGGCTGCCGGCCTCGACGGCATTGTCGAACACCGCCCGCCAGGCGCGCGACAGGCGTTCGCGCAGTTCGAAGGTGTCGTCCACGGTCGGCCTCTCCGGGCCGGGAACGGCCATGCGGGAGTATGGGCCCGCGAGCCCGCGGTTTCCAGGCGGGGGAGGGGTGCCAACCGGCCGGTCCGGTGCGATACCGCGCCGGCGGTCCTCAGCCGCAGGGAGAGCCTCATGAAACTCTACGGCACCAGCCTGTCGCCCTTCGTCCGCAAGGTGCTCGTCGTCCTCGCCGAGAAGGGCATCAAGGTCCGGCACGTGCCGCTGCGCTTCCACGATCCCGATCCGCGCTTCCGGGCGGCGAGCCCGTTCGGCAAGATCCCGGCCCTGGAGGACGGCGAGTTCCGCCTCGCCGATTCCTCGGCGATCATCCATTACCTGGAGCGCAAGCATCCGGAACCGGCCATGCTGCCGGCCGGCGCCCAGGATCTCGGCCGGGCGATCTGGTTCGACGAGTTCGGCGACACCGAGCTGTTCCCGCTGCTGGTCAAGCCTTTCGTGCAGCGGGTGCTGCGGCCGCAGCTGATGAAGCAGCCCTGCGACGAGGCCGTGGTGGCCAAGTGCATGACCGAGGAATTGCCGCGGCCGTTCGATTATCTCGAGGGCGTGATCGACGGGCCGTATCTCGTCGGCGGCGCCTTCGGCCTGGCCGACATCTCGGTCGCGACAGGCTTCCACAACCTGCATCTCGCCGGCGAGGCGGTCGAGCCTCAGCGCTGGCCGCGGCTCGCGGCCTATGTCGCGGCGATCCTGGAGCGCCCGTCGTTCCAGGCGGCGATCGCGGCCCGGCAGGGCTGACGAGGGGAGGGAGAGGAGGGGGCGGTCACGTCCCCTCCCAGCGTCCCATCTCCCAGCGTCCCATCTCCCAGCGTCCCATCTCCCAGCGTCCCATCTCTTACCGTCCCTTGGCGCTGCGGCGGTAGAAGCCGTCGACCTGGGCCTGGGCCTCGGCCCGGTCCCGCTCGTTGGCCGCCGCCATCGCCTGCTCCTGCAGGGTGACGATCCACTGGTCCTTCGGCCCCTCGGCGGCGTCGCGGGCCAGCGTCAGCCAGGCGAGGCCGCGGGCGCGCTGCACCGTGACCCCCTGGCCGTTGATCAGGAGCTGGCCGAGCAGTGCTTGCGCGGCCGGGTGCCCCTTCTCGGCGGCGAGGTTGAACCAGCGCGCCGCCTGGCGCGGGTCCTGGGTCACGCCGGTGCCGTCGAGGTAGAGGCGGGCAAGGTTGTACTGCGCGTTCGGGTCGCCGTAATACGTCGCCGCGTAGTTGAACATGTCGTAGGCGCGCTCGACGTTCGGGCGCACGTAGGAGCCCTTGATCCCGTCGAGGAAGTAGCGGCCGAGCGCCGTGAAGGCGCTCGCCACCACGCCGGCATTCGGCGCCTCCGGGCCCTCGTCGGCGTTCTCGTCGGCGATCTTCGAGAAGAACTCGAACGCCTTGAGGTCGTCGTGCGGGACGCCGTCGCCCTCCGCATACATGCGGCCGAGCTTCCAGAGGGCAAGGGCGTGGCCCTGGCCCGCGGCGTATTCGAGGGCGCGGGCGGCGCCCTCCTTGTCGCCGGCATTGTAGTCGCGCATGCCCGTCCGCATCGCCTCGCGGGCGTTGCGGTAGCCCGCCGCGGCGGGCACCGGGGTCCGCACCGCAGCGTCGAGCGCCGCAGCGGGTCCCGCCCCGGCCATGACGAGGCCGAGGAGCGCGAGGAGGAACCGGCGGCCCGCCCTGTGGGGCAGGCCGGCCTCAGATATCCGCATAGGAGAGCGTCTCCTGGGCCCCGCCCGGATGCGTCACCGCGCCCGTCACCGCCGGGCCGACGGTCTGCGCGTACTTCCACAGGTAGCCCGAGGTCGAATCGTTGGCCCGCGGCTGCCAGGCCGCGCGCCGCTGGGCCAGCTCCTCGTCCGACAAGTCGACCGAGAGCGTGCCCTGGACCGCATCGATGCGGATGAGGTCGCCGTCCTTGAGGAGGCCGATCGGGCCGCCAACCGCCGCCTCCGGCCCGACATGGCCGATGCAGAAGCCGCGGGTGGCGCCGGAGAAGCGCCCGTCGGTGATGAGCGCCACCTTGTCGCCCATGCCCTGGCCGTAGAGGGCGGCGGTGGTCGCCAGCATCTCGCGCATGCCGGGGCCGCCGCGCGGGCCCTCGTAGCGGATCACCAGGACCTCGCCCTCCTTGTAGGTGCGGTTCTTTACCGCCTCGAAGCAGGCTTCCTCGTTGTCGAAGACTCGGGCGGGACCCGCGAAGGTTTGCTTCTCCGGCGGCATGCCGGCGACCTTCACGATCGCGCCCTCGGGCGCGAGGTTGCCCTTGAGGCCGACGACGCCGCCGGTCGGGGTGATCGGCTGGTGCGAGGGACGCACCACGTCCTGATGGGTATTCCAGGACACCTTGGCGAGGTTCTCGGCGATGGTTCGGCCGGTGACCGTCAGGCAGTCGCCATGCAGGAAGCCGCCGTCGAGCAGCGTCTTCATGAGGAGCGGGATGCCGCCGACCTCGAACAGGTCCTTGGCCACGTAGCGCCCGCCGGGCTTCAGGTCGGCGATGTAGGGGGTGCGCTTGAAGATCTCGGCGACGTCGAACAGGTCGAACGAGATGCCGCATTCATGCGCGATCGCCGGCAGGTGCAGCGCCGCGTTGGTCGAGCCGCCGGAGGCCGCCACCACGGTCGCGGCGTTCTCGAGCGCCTTGCGGGTGACGATGTCGCGCGGGCGGATGTTCTTGGACAGCAGCTCCATCACCATCTCGCCGGCGGTGGCGCAGAACCGGTCGCGGATCTCGTAGGGGGCGGGCGCGCCGGCCGAGTAGGGGAGCGCCAGGCCGATCGCCTCGGAGACGGTCGCCATGGTGTTGGCGGTGAACTGCGCGCCGCAGGCGCCGGCCGACGGGCAGGCGACCTGCTCCAGCTCATCGAGGTCGTCGTCGCTCATCGCGCCGACCGAGTGCTTGCCCACCGCCTCGAACAGGTCCTGGATGGTGACCGGCTGGCCCCGGAAGGTGCCGGGCAGGATCGAGCCGCCATAGATGAAGACGGAGGGCACGTTGAGGCGCACCATCGCCATCATCATGCCGGGCAGGGACTTGTCGCAGCCGGCAAGGCCCACGAGCGCGTCGTAGGCGTGGCCGCGCATGGTCAGCTCGACCGAGTCGGCGATGACCTCGCGGGAGGGCAGCGACGCGCGCATGCCGCGGTGCCCCATGGCGATGCCGTCGGTGACCGTGATGGTGCAGAACTCGCGCGGGGTGCCGCCGGCGGCGGCCACGCCCTTCTTCACCGCCTGAGCCTGGCGCATCAGCGAGATGTTGCAGGGCGCCGCCTCGTTCCAGCACGAGGCCACGCCGATCAGCGGCTGGTGGATCTGCTCGCGGGTGAGACCCATGGCGTACAGGTACGACCGGTGCGGCGCACGGTCCGGACCCTCGGTCACGTAGCGGCTGGGCAGCTTCGATTTGTCGGTGATGTGACGCGCGTCCATGGCCCTGTCCCGTACCCGTGGTTTCTTGAAAGGCCGGTGTTTCCCCGGTCCCGCTCCCTGCGCCGCCTTGGGACGGCTTACGCGAAACGAACCCGTTGCCGGGTCAATCCGCCAGCGTCGCCCGCGATCCCCGGGAACCCGGAAACACCGCGATAAATCACTGTGGGGACAGTCGCTTAACGTGGCCGTTGAGGTGCCGCCGGTTTATGGCGGGAACGCGGCGGCGCGGGGGGCGGTCTGGGGCAAAGCTGGGATGCTTTCGCGGTGTTGCGACCTCGCCACAGCTAAGCTTGTGGCGGAGAGGTGATGCGAGGTGAGAGATGCCGTTTGGCACGCGGCCTCCACATGACAGGCGTTTGTGCCCGGGATGAGGCAACTGGTTTCGGCCCGCGGGCACCGGCCGCCCGATTCGACTTGCCGACCGGCGGACTTTTGGCCTCTGTTCACGTAGCGGCAGTCGGTTCGTGATGCGATCGAGGGCAAGGGCGATGCGAGGCTGGGCGATCCTACGGACGATCCTGTGCGTGATCGGCGCGGCGACGGTTATGATGGGGGCGGCCCTCGCGGCCTACGCGGTCCTGTTTCTCGAATTTCCGAGTGGCGGCAATACTCTTACAGAGACCTATCCATCCCCTGAAAAGACGATGAGCGCTGTCGTCGTCACCAAATCTGGCGGAGGTGGTCTCTCGCCTTATTGCACGGCGCGCATCTATGTCGTTGAGAATAGGCCTCTTCTAAGAAAATTTTTGTACGACAATGACGAAGTTTTCGCCGGCGACTGCTTGGCACTGGTCGACTTCGAGACGATGGGGACGCCGCATCCGGTTCTGGTCAGGTGGCTCTCGGACGCGCTTCTGCAGATCCGGGTACGAGTCGACAATTCGCCTGTATCGCTGCACAGCCGCGATCGGACGCGGAAGGTCAGGGTCGCCTTTCTCTTCGACGACCTGCCCTCGGTGCCAGAGGTCCCTGCAACAGTGCCGTGACGGGGACGAGGGGGTTCCTACGCCGATCTCGGCGCCGCCACCCGTTGGCGCAGGCCCGCGATCACCGCCCGGAGCGTGCCGGCCTCGGCCTCCGGCGCGTCGGTGCGCGCATAGATCCGGTCATGCACGAAGGACAGCTTGCCGATCGTCGCCGGCGTCATCCGGAACGGGTAGAGGTCGGGCTGGCCCATGCTGCGGTTGAGCGAGTTCATCGCGAAGGTGAGCGGCAGCCAGGCTTCGATCAGCCGGCCGAAATCGGGGCTGCGATAGGGGTCGAAATCGACCTTCGCCGCGAGCGTGATCGGCGCGTGGAGCGCGGGTCCGGCCTGGAGCTTGGGCTGGACCCGCAGGCCGAACTGGCTGGCGGTCTCCAGCGTGTCGACGATGTGCATGTAGTGGGCCCAGGTCTCGGCGAAATCCTCCCAAGGGTGGGACGTCGCGTAGGCCGACACGAAGGTCTCCTGCCAGCCCTCGTCCGGGCCGTGGGCGTAGTGGCGCTGGAGCGCCGCGCCGTAATCGGCCCGCTCGTCGCCGAACACCTGCCGGAACGCGTCGAGGCAGGGATCGGCCCGCACCAGCACGTTCCAGAAATAATGCCCGATCTCGTGGCGGAAATGCCCGAGAAGTGTGCGGTAATGCTCGCCGAACTGCGTGCGCCGCCGCTCGCGCTCGACGTCGTCGGCCTCCGCGATGTTGAGGGTGATGAGGCCGTTATCGTGCCCGGTCAGCACCGGCGGGCCGATCAGGTAGGATTCCGCCGGATCGACCAGGAAGTCGAAGGCGAGGCCGGCCGGGTCGTCGCGCCGCGAGGCCAGCGGCAGGCGCAGGCGCAGCATGGCGTAGAACAGCCGGCGCTTGGCCGCCTCGACCTCGCGCCAGCGGATCCGGTTCCAGGGCACCGACAGGTCCGGCACCACCCGGTTGTGCCGGCAGGCGAGGCAGTAGGTCTCGCCCGAGCCGACCGGCACGAGCCAGTTGCAGCCGCCCGACTCGCGGTTGGCGCAAGCGCGGTACCGGCGACGCGGATCGGCCAGGCCCCGCCAGCGCGAGCCGGCCCGGACCATCGCCGTCAGGTCGGCAAGGTCGGGGTCGTAGCCGAGGCGGCACTCGCAGCTCTCGCAGGCCTCGGCTTCGAAATGGGCCGGCTGCGCGCAGGCTTGGCACTGGAAGATCTTCATCGCGGCGTCCGGGCAGGCCCCGTGGAACGCCCGGATGGAAGCCCGGCGGGGCCTGTCCTCACCAAGGAGCTTTCCCGACCGGAGGTTCCGTTCCCCACGGCACGGGACTTGCCTCAATTTTTCGCCCTGCCGCTTCGGGACCCGGCTTCGAGATGACGCAGAGACACGCGACACCGGTGCAAGGATGCCGTTCGTCAAGCCACGCGGCGGCTGACGCGGGCCCGGCCAAGGTGTAGAAGCCAAGGCCGGAAGCCCAGAGTTGGAATCCACCGAACGCGCTCGGACAGGCCGGCGGGCTCACCCCTCACGTCTAGCAGAAGGTTCGGACTCGTCGTGTCGATCAAGGCCGCCCTGCACCACGTCACGTCCTACACCTACGACCGGCCGATCGCGCTGGGCCCGCAGGTGGTGCGCTTGCGCCCGGCGCCGCATACGCGCTCGCGGATCGAGAGCTACGCCCTCAAGGTCACGCCGGCCAACCACTTCGTGAACTGGCAGCAGGATCCCAACGGCAACTGGCTCGCCCGGCTGGTCTTCCCGGAGAAGACGACGCAGTTCCGCATCGAGGTCGATCTCGTCGCCGACATGGCGGTGATCAACCCGTTCGACTTCTTCGTCGAGGATTACGCCCAGACCCGGCCCTTCGCCTATCCGGACGAGCTGAAGGCCGAGCTCGGCCCCTACCTCGCGGTCGAGGCGGGCGGCCAGGAGGACGGAGATCAGCAGATCGACGCCCTGATGGCGCGGCTCCCGGACGAGCCCAACACCGTGCAGTTCCTGGTGGCGCTGAACGCCCTTGTGCGCGACGCGGTCAATTACGTCGTGCGGATGGAGCCGGGGGTGCAGACCCCCGCCGAGACCCTGGCCAAGGGCAGCGGCTCGTGCCGCGACTCGGCCTGGCTGCTGGTGCAGGTGCTGCGGCGCCTCGGCCTCGCCGCCCGCTTCGTCTCCGGCTACCTGCTCCAGCTCGTGCCGGACACCACCGCCGTCGACGGGCCGGCCGGCACGTCGACCGACTTCACCGATCTCCACGCCTGGGCCGAGGTCTACGTGCCGGGCGCCGGCTGGATCGGGCTCGACGCCACCTCCGGCCTCCTCTGCGGCGAGGGCCACATCCCGCTGGCGGCCACGCCGCATTACCGCTCGGCGGCGCCGATCGCCGGCCTCGCCGAGCCGGCCGAGGTCACCTTCGACTTCGCCATGACCGTCACCCGCGTCGCCGAGGCGCCGCGGGTGACGAAGCCGTTCTCGGACGAGGCGTGGGCCGCCCTCGACGCCCTCGGCGACCGGATCGACCGCGACCTCGCCGACCAGGACGTGCGCCTGACCATGGGCGGCGAGCCGACCTTCGTGTCGGTCGACGATTTCGAATCGCCGGAGTGGAACGCCGCCGCGGTCGGGCCGACCAAGCGGGGTCTCGCCGACCAGCTGATCCGGCGGCTTCGCGATCGCTTCGGTCCCGGCGGCTTCCTGCATTACGGCCAGGGCAAGTGGTATCCCGGCGAGAGCCTGCCGCGCTGGGCCTTCGGCCTCTACTGGCGCAAGGACGGCGAGCCGGTCTGGCGCGACCCCGCCCTGATCGCGTCCGAGACCGGGCCGCGCAAGGCCGGGATCGCGGAGGCGGAGGCGCTGGCCCGGGGGCTTGCCCGCCGGCTCGGCCTCGACCCCTACATCCAGCCGGTCTTCGAGGATCCCGAGCACTGGGACCGCAAGGTGGCGGAGCTGCCGGTCAACGTCACGCCGCTGGACCCGAAGGTCGGCGACGAGGAATCGCAGCGGCGCATGGCCCGGGTGTTCACCCGCGGGCTGGAGAATGCGGTCGGCTACGTGCTGCCGCTCGCCAACGTGGCGGTCGGTGCCGACCGGCACTGGGTCTCGGAGCTGTGGCAGCTCAAGCGCGGCGCGATCTACCTGGTGCCGGGCGATTCGCCGGCCGGCTTCCGCCTGCCGCTCGCCTCGCTGCCCTACGTGCCGCCGGGCGCCTATCCGTATTACGTGCCGCAGGATCCCCTGGAGCAGCGCGGGCCGCTGGCGCCCGTCGCCGCGCCGCCGCGCAAGCCCGTCCCGGTCGGCGTCGCGGTGCGCACGGCGCTGGCGGTCGAGCCGCGGGACGGGGTGCTCTGCGTGTTCATGCCGCCGGTCGAGCGGGTGGACGAGTATCTGGGCCTCCTCTCGATCCTGGAGGAGACCGCCGCCGAGATCGGCCAGCCGCTCCATGTCGAGGGCTACGAGCCGCCCTACGATCCGCGCCTGTCGGTGATCAAGGTCACGCCCGATCCCGGCGTGATCGAGGTCAACGTCCAGCCGGCCAAGACGTGGCGCGAGGCGGTCGCGATCACCACCGGCCTCTACCAGGACGCCCGCCAGACCCGGCTCGGCGCCCAGAAGTTCATGATCGACGGGCGCCATACCGGAACCGGCGGCGGCAACCACGTCGTGCTCGGCGGCGCGACCCCGGCCGATTCGCCGTTCCTGCGCCGGCCCGACCTGCTGAAGAGCCTGGTGCTCTACTGGCAGCGCCACCCGTCCCTGTCCTACCTGTTCTCCGGGCTCTATGTCGGCCCGACCAGCCAGGCGCCGCGCATGGACGAGGCGCGCCATGACGGGCTCTACGAGCTCGAGATCGCGCTCGCCCAGGTGCCGCCGCCGGGTGGGCCGGAGGTGCCGCTCTGGCTCGTCGACCGCCTGTTCCGCAACATCCTGACCGACGTCACCGGCAACACCCACCGGGCCGAGATCTGCATCGACAAGCTCTACTCGCCGGACGGGCCGACCGGGCGCCTCGGCCTGCTGGAATTCCGCTCCTTCGAGATGCCGCCCGAGGCGCGGATGAGCCTCGCCCAGCAGGTGCTCCTGCGCGCCCTCGTCGCCTGGCTGTGGCGCGAGCCGCAGGAGGGCGGGTTCGTGCGCTGGGGCACGGCGCTCCACGACCGCTTCATGCTGCCCCACTACCTCTGGGAAGATTTCCAGGCCGTGCTCGGCGATCTCAACCGCGCCGGCTACGCCTTCGATCCGGCCTGGTACGAGGCGCAAGCCGAGTTCCGCTTCCCGCGCTACGGCGAGGTCGAGCGCGGCGGCGTGAAGCTCGAACTGCGCCAGGCCCTGGAGCCCTGGCACGTGCTCGGCGAGGAGGGCGCCATCGGCGGCACGGTGCGGTACGTCGACTCGTCGGTGGAGCGCCTGCAGGTCAAGGTCTCGGGCTACGTGCCGAGCCGGCATGTCGTCACCTGCAACGGGCGGCGCCTGCCGCTCTCCGATACCGGCCGCTCCGGCGAGGCGGTGGCGGGCCTGCGCTTCAAGGCCTGGCAGCCGGCCTCGGCCCTGCACCCGACCATTCCGGTCCACGCGCCGCTCACCTTCGACGTGCTCGACACCTGGAGCGGGCGCTCGCTCGGGGGATGCGTCTACCACGTCGCCCATCCGGGCGGGCGCAACTACGAGACCTTCCCGATCAACACCTACGAGGCGGAAGGCCGGCGTCTCGCCCGCTTCCAGGAGAACGGCCACACGCCGGGCCGGGTGAGCGCGCCGCCGGAGGAGCCCCGGCGCGAATTCCCCGTCACGCTCGACCTGCGCACGCCCAATCTCCGGTGAGCGAGTCCCCGATGAGCGCGGCGCTGGCGAAGGCAGAGATCCCGGCGCCGGCCCCGCGCGAGGACGTGCCGCATGAGGACCGGCCGCACATCATGGACGGACCCGTGGAGCGGCTGGCGCGCTGGACCGCCGCCTACGCCGCCCTGCCGGGACTGCCCGACGAGCTACTCGACTCGGACGGGTCCTTGCGCCCGGCCTGGCACCGGTTCCTGCACCACCTCGCCGGGCTCACCGATGCCGAGATCGCCGCCCGCCTCGCCGCGGCCGGGCGGCACATCCACGAGACCGGCATCGCCTACCGGGCCTACGGTGAGGCGACCGAGCGCGACTGGCCGATCGGCGCCCTGCCGCTCCTGATCGAGGGGGCGGAATGGCAGGCGATCGCCGCCGGGGTGGCGCAGCGCGCCGAGCTGCTGGAGGCGGTGCTGACCGACCTCTACGGCGACGGCGCGCTCGCCCGGTCCGGCCTGCTGCCGGCGGCGGCGGCCGCGGGCGATCCGGAATTTCTGCGCCCGCTGGTCGGCGTCACGCCCCCGGGCGGGCGCCACCTGCATTTCTACGCGGCCGACCTCGCCCGCGGGCCGGACGGCGCCTGGCGGGTGCTGGCCGACCGGACCCAGGCGCCGTCCGGCGCCGGCCACGCCCTCGAGAACCGTCTCGTGATGGCCCGGGCCCTGCCGGAGGTCTACGGGGCGCTGGACGTCGAGCGCGTCGCCTCGTTCTTCCAGGCGTTTCGCGATGGGCTCGCGGCGGCGGCGGCCCGGGCCGAGCCGCGCATCGGCCTGATGACCTCGGGCCCCTACAGCGACACTTACGTCGAGCAGGCGGTGCTCGCCCGCTATCTCGGCTTCTCCCTCGTCGAGGGCGACGACCTCCTGGTGCGGGACGGGATGGTGTCGATCCGCACCGTGGCGGGCCTGAAGCGGGTCGACGTGCTGTGGCGGCGCATCGACGGCGACTTCGTCGACCCCCTCGAGCTGAACCCCGCCTCCCGCCTCGGCGCCCCCGGCCTGGTCGAGGCCCTGCGGGCCGGTGCCGTGGCGATGGGCAACATGCCCGGAACCGGCCTCGTCGAGAGCGCGTGGCTCGCCGCCTCGCTGCCGGCCCTGTGCGAGCGGCTGCTCGGCGAGCCCCTGCGCCTGCCCGGCCTGCCGACTTGGTGGTGCGGCGACCCCGCTCAGCGCGAAGCCGTGCTGGAACGGTTCGATTGCCTCGCCTTCCGCCCGGCGGCGGCGCCGGCGCAAGGCGCGTTCAGCAGCCGGGCCTTCGGCGAGGGGCGCGACGCGGCCGAGACGGCGCGCCTGCGCGCCGTCCTGCGCGACCGGCCGGGCGACCTCGTCGCCCACGAGCCGGTGCGGCTCTCCACCGCCCCGGTCTGGGACGGCACCCGGCTCGTGCCCCGGCCCTTCGTGCTCCGCGTCTTCGCCGCCGCGACCCCGGAGGGCTGGCAGGTGATGCCCGGCGGCTTCTGCCGCATCTCCGAGACGCCGGACGTGCGCCCGGTGGCGATGGGAGCGGGCGTCCGTGCCGCCGATGTCTGGGTTCTGTCCTCGGGCCCCACCGCCACCCAGGCGAGCCTCCTGCCCCCGAGCGACCGGGTGGCGGTGCGCCGGGTGCCGGGCCTCCTGCCGAGCCGGGCCGCCGACAACCTGTTCTGGCTCGGCCGCCACCTGGAGCGGGCCGAGGCGGTGATCCGCCTCACCGCTTGCCTCCTCGACGGGGCCGGCAGCGTCTCGATGGCCCCGGAGGACCGCGCCACCTCGGGCCGCATCCGCGCCCTGCTGCACGCCTGGGGCGCGGTGCCCTCGGCCGAGGGGCCGGCGGCGGCGCTTGCCCACCACGCCCTCTCGGATGGGGGGCAATGGGGCTCCGGGCTGGCCCACGCCCTCTCGGCCCGTCGCAATGCGTCGTCCCTGCGCGAGCGGCTCTCCGGCGAGACCTGGCGCGCCCTCTCGGCCCTGCGCGAGGTGCTGGAGGCGCCGGCGGACGGCGCCGATTCGGAGGCCGTGCTCCTCGACCGGGCCGAGCGCGCCCTGTCCCTCACCGCGGCGCTCGCCGGCCTCGCCCAGGAGAACATGAACCGGGCCGGCGGCTTCGCCTTCGTGGATCTGGGCCGGCGGGTCGAGCGCGCGGTCAATGCCTGCCGCTTCGCCCTCGAATTCGGCGGGGCGGGGGCCAGCACCGACGATCTCGGGGTGCTGCTCGACCTCGTCGATTCCCGCATCTCCTACGGGGCGCGCTACATCCTCGGCGTAGCCCTGGCGCCGGTGCGCGACATGGTGCTGCTCGACCCCTACAACCCGCGCTCCCTCGCCTTCCAGGTCGAGCGCCTGGCCGAGCGCCTGGCCGGCCTGCCTCCCTTACGCCAGGACGGAGTAGCGGAATTGCCGGTGCGGCTCGTGGCGGGCCTGTCGGGCGAGATCGCCGCGGCGGAGGCCGCCACCCTGCCGCTCGGCACCGTGGCGGCCTGGGAGACGCGGCTGTGGGAGATCGCCGAGGCGGTCGGGGCGCGCTACTTCCCGGGCGGGTCGGATGCCGCCCGGCCCGAACCCCTCACCACCCTGGCGTGATCTCTCCTCATCGATGCTCTATCGCCTGCGCCACCTCACGGCCTACGCCTACCGCAACCCGGTCGGTTTCGCCCGCTGCACCTTGCGCCTCGCGCCGGCGGCGGGGGACGGGCAGGCGCTCCTGTCGCACGAGGTGGTGGTCGAGCCCGCGCCGCAGATCGCGGCCGAGCGCACCGACTTCTTCGGCAACCGCACGGTGTCGCTCAACGTCGAGACGCCGCACCGGGAGTTCCGGATCGACGCGCGCTCCCGCGTCCGGGTCGAGCGGCCGCCGCTGCCCGATTCCGGGACCGGATTGGCCTGGGAGGAGGTGCGGGCGCGGGTGCTGACCTGGGCCGGCCTCGGGCCCGAGGCAGCCCTGCACTTCGCGGCGCCGAGCCGGCGGGTGCCGCTCCTGCCCGAGATCACCGATTACGCCCGGGCGAGCTTCCCGGCCGGCGGCGGCGCCTATGCGGGCGCCTTCGACCTGATGCGCCGCATCCGGGCCGATTTCGCCTTCGATTCCGAGGCGACGGAGGTTGGCACGCCGCTCGCCGAATCCTTCTCCGGACGCCGCGGCGTCTGCCAGGATTTCTCCCACATCATGATCGCGGCCCTTCGGGGCCTCGGCCTGCCGGCGGCCTATGTCAGCGGGTATCTGCGCACCCTGCCGCCCCCGGGCCAGCCCCGGCTCGAAGGAGCGGATGCCAGCCACGCCTGGGTGTCGGTCTGGTGCGGGGAGGGGTGGATCGGCCTCGATCCCACCAACGGGATCGGCGTGCAGAACGACCACATCGTCGTCGCCCGCGGCCGCGACTACGCCGACGTCGCGCCGGTCGCCGGCATCATCGCCGGATCGGGCACGCAGAGCCTGCAGGTCGCCGTCGACGTCGTGCCGGAGGACGAGGAGGCGTGCGGGCCGGGCTGATGCGCGAGACTCGAGGGGAGACGAAGTCCCGGCCCGCGGATGCGACACCAGCCGAGTGCCGTCGGGTGGACGGGACAGGGCCGGCGTGGCGAGGGGGACACTGGGCCGGTTTCAGGCTGCTGTCCTCAACTTGGATCAATCATCGGCGATTTCGCGGGAGCTTGGCGGCGATCCCTGCGTCAGCGCGCGTCCGAAGCGGGGCCGTGATTGGCGACGATCGGGCGAGGCCGCGGGCTCTTCTCTATCGAAGCCGGGCACGGTCTCCTCTCCCCGATGCGCCGCCGATCGGGGAAAGACGTAGCGCGGGTTCCTCCTCTCCCCGACCGATCCCGGGCTTGCCTGGGATCTGCAAGCGACGGACGAAGCCGGGCAAGCCCGACTTCTCACGGGGAGAGGCCTGAACTCCGTAGGGGCTCAGGGAGCAGCGAACCGTAGGTTCGCCGCGAGGGTAAGGGGGGGAGTTTCCGGAGCAGCCACACGTGTCGGGGTCCTCTCACCCTCGCTTCGGCTGCGCCTGCCGCTTGCACGACAAGGTGCAAGTGGCCCGCTCCGGCGGGGAAAGGAGAAACCTGCGCCTTGTTCGTTGCTCGGACAGCCCTGGTCATGGGAAGGAAGACCCCTCGACTTGGCCTGATCGGATCGTCGCTGGAGAAAGCTCAGCGTGTGACGACCGCGGCGCTCCCCGCCCCGGCTCGCCCGCTCCCGTCGCGCTGCCGCCGGCGTGTTCGCCGGGGGCAGCGCCGCCGTGCCGGTGCTGAGGTGCCGTGACCGGCGCCCTTGCCGCTGTCCTGGCTAAGGCCCGGCGGGTCGGCGGCGCCGGTGCTGTTCGGGGTGCCGGAGCCCGCGCCGACGCCGCCTCCGCCGGACCCGCCCGAGCCTCCACCCGATCCCGCCGCCGCCGCGAGCCCGGCACTGCCGACGACGAGGGCGACCGCGATCATCGTGGCGTGAGTGATTCGGGCGGCGATGCTCTTGCCGCCGGTCATCCGGGCCGTCATGCCCGGCTCCATCGTGACGGGAGGCCCGCCCTGCGCCGGATGTCCGGTCAAGCGGCGCCGGCTGCCCGCGTTCCGGGACGCAGCCATGCCCGCGACGCACCAGAACCAAGCCAGTTGCACCTCGTTGCCCCGGTATGGAACTCACGCTCCAGCCCGTTCGCGTCAGGACCGGGGGCGAGGCCGAGCAGGGACTGCTCGTCTTCGTCGACGGCGCCCTCGCGGCCGTGCTGGTCCGCCTCTCCGACGAGTATGGCGAGGCGGCCGGCCTGTGGTTCCTCGAAGCGGGGTTCGGCAGCCTGGCCTCGCCGCAACCCGAGACCTTCGCCGATCTCGACGCTGCGGAAACCTGGATCGCGCAGCGGCTCGCGGGCGCTAAGCAGATGTCACCAAAGCGGTAGTCGCTTCTGCGGCAAAAACCCGCGACAAACGCAAGACTTCAAGCGGACGAAGCATTGGCCTGCCAACGCAAGTCTGCTTCGTTGTTGGACCGCGGATCGTCGGTGGGGCGACGAGGGACGGCTCCGACCTCGTACTGACGCGGCAGGATCTCGCCGACACGACCGTCCTGTCGAACGTCTGCGTCAACCGGGTGCTGCGCCTGGTGGCGGTCGGCGGCAAGCGGGCCGCCATCCCCGATCTCTCCGGCCTGCTGCCAATCGCGGCGTTCCAGGAATGACCTGCGGCCCAGCGCCGGCCGATCAGCCGAGGTCCAGCTCCACCGTCACCGGCACGTGATCGGAGGGCTTTTCGAGGCCGCGCAGGTGCTTCTGCACCGAGGCCGAGACCAGGCGGTCGAGGGCTTGCGGCGAGAGCAGCAGGTGGTCGATCCGGATGCCCTGGTTGCGCGGCCAGCAGCCGGCCTGGTAGTCCCAGAAGCTGTAGAGTCCGGGCCTGCCGTCGCAGGCGCGCAGGCCGTCGGTGAAGCCCTCGTTGATCAGGCTGCGGAACGCCGCCCGGGTCTGGGGCAGGAACAGCGCGTCGTTGACCCAGGCCGCCGGGTCGGCCACGTCCTCGGGCTCGGGGATCACGTTGTAGTCGCCCGCGAGCACCAGCACCTCCTCGCGCGCCCGCAGGGACACGGCGTGGGCCTGGAGCCGGCGCATGAAGGCGAGCTTGTAGTCGTATTTCGGCGTGCCAACGGGGTTGCCGTTCGGCAGGTAGATCGAGGCCACCCGCACCGGCACCGTCGCGGTCGGGATCACCGCCTCGATGTAGCGCGCCTGTTCGTCGGCGGCGTCGCCCGGCAGGCCGCGGCGGATCTCCTGCAGCGGCAGCGGCCGGCGGGCGAGGAGCGCGACGCCGTTGAAGGCCTTCTGGCCGTGGGTCGCCACCACGTAGCCGGCCTCCTCGACCTCGGTACGAGGAAAGGCGTCGTCGACGCATTTCAGCTCCTGGAGGCAGACCACGTCGGGCTGCGCCTCGGCCAGGAAGGCCAGGAGATGGGCTAAGCGCTGCTTGACCGAGTTGACGTTCCAGGTGGTGATCCGCATCGCGTCCCGCGCCGCTCGCAACCGCACTCGTACCGAAGATCCCGTCATCGGGGTTTCGCGCCGCGCTGGCAAGCCGCGGGGAACGGCGAGGTGGGGACCGGGCGGAATGGCATCGGAATGGTGGGAGCCCGTGCGCGACTATTGCGAGCGCACCGGGCCGGAGCTTCTCGCCGAGCCGCTGAACGCGGTCTCGAACGGTGCCTTCGTGGTCGCGGCGTTCCTGCTCCTGCGGCGCGGCCGGTCGCCGGATCCGGTCGCCGACGGTTTCGCGTGGCTGATCGGGGTGATCGGGCTCGGCAGCGCGCTGTTCCACACGCTGGCGGTGCAGTGGGCGATGCTCGCCGACGTGATCCCGATCGCGCTGTTCATCCACGCCTACTTCTTCCTCGCCCTGCGGCGTTTCCTCGGGCTCTCCGCTCCGGCGGCGTTCGCCGGCACCCTCGCCTTCGCGGCGGCGGCGGCGGTCTTCGAGCCCGTCCTGTTGCGCCTCGCCGAGCAGCCGCTCGGGCTCCTCAGCAACGGCTCGGTCGCCTACGCGCCCGCGGCTCTGGCGCTGTTCGGCGTCGGGCTGGCCTCGCTCCGGTTCGGCAAGCGGGACGGCGGCGCCCTGATCGGGATCGGGGTGCTGTTCCTGGCCTCGCTGACGGCGCGCACGCTCGATGCCGCCCTCTGCCCGGTCCTGCCGCTCGGCACCCACTGGCTCTGGCACCTGCTGAACGCGTGCGTGCTCTTCGGCCTGGTGCGGGCGGCCCGCCGCGCGGGGCCTGCCTGACGCAGCAGGACCTGCCTGACCTCGTGCCGTCCCGCCTTCCTTGCACGGGTCCGGAAACCGTTGCAGAAGGGCGCCGCTGCGGGGCCGCGACATTCGGGCCCGGCGCCTGACTGCCCGGATTGATCGCCATGACTCAAGCCCTCCGCCTCGGCATCGCCGGTCTCGGCACCGTCGGAGCCTCCGTCGTCCGCATGGTCGCGCGCCGTGCCGAGGCGATCAGCGCCACCGCCGGGCGGCCGGTCCTGGTCACCGCCGTCGCGGCCCGCGACCGCGCGCGCGACCGCGGCCTCGACCTCCAGGGCGTGACCTGGTTCGACGATCCCGTCGCGCTCGCCCGCTCGGCGGATGTCGATTGCGTGGTCGAGCTGATCGGCGGCGCGGAAGGGCCGGCCCGCCAGACCGTCGAGGCGGCGCTCGCGTCGGGCAAGCACGTCGTCACCGCCAACAAGGCGCTGCTCGCCCGTCACGGCCCGGCGCTCGCCCGCGCCGCGGAAGCCGCCGGCGCCGCGCTCGCCTTCGAGGCCTCGGCGGCCGGGGGCATCCCGGTGGTGAAGACCCTGCGCGAGGCGCTCGCCGGCAACCGGATCTCCCGCGTCTACGGGATCCTCAACGGCACCTGCAACTACATCCTGAGCCGGATGGAGCTGGAAGGCCTGACCTTCGAGGCCTGCCTCAAGGACGCGCAGGCGCTCGGCTACGCCGAGGCCGACCCGACCTTCGACGTCGAGGGCTTCGACACCGCCCACAAGCTCGCGATCCTGACCAGCCTCGCCTTCGGCACCGAGCTCGACGCCGAGGGCGTCTCGGTCGAGGGCATCTCGGCGATCACACCCCTCGACCTGCGCATGGCCGACGAGCTCGGCTACCGGATCAAGCTGCTCGGCGTCGCCGAGGCGACCGAGGGCGGCATCGAGCAGCGGGTCCACCCGACCATGGTGCCGAAATCCTCCGCCATCGCCCAGGTGATGGGCGTGACGAACGCCGTCACCATCGACACCGATGCCCTGCGCGAGCTGACCCTGATCGGCCCCGGCGCGGGCGGCGAGGCCACCGCCTCGGCGGTCGTCGCCGACATCGCCGACGTGGCGGCGGGCCGCACGCCGCCGGCCTTCGGCCGTCCGGTGGCGGCGCTGACCGCCCCGGTGCGGGCCGAGATGCAGCAGCACCAGGGCGGCTACTACATCCGGCTGACCGTGCACGACCGCCCCGGCGTCGCCGCCGGCGTCGCGACCCGGATGGCCGAGCGCGAGATCTCCCTCGAGAGCATCCTCCAGCACCGCTCCGAGAGCGCCGCGGCCCGTGACCGCCACGGCCGCTCGGGCCTGCCGGTGCCGCTGGTGCTCATCACCTACGCGGCGACCGAGGCGGCGATCCGCGAGAGCCTCGACGCGATGGCGGCGGACGGCCTCCTCTCCGAGCCGCCCCAGCTCATCCGCATCGAGCGCGAGTGAGTCCAGCCGAGCGCCGCAGCAAGTTGCCGGCCCTGGTGGCGACGGATTGAACGGAAAACGTTCCCCCGCCATCCACCGCTGAGCCGGTGGCGATTGACAAAATTCAGTTCAGCCGCGCCGGTTTCTCCTTTAAGACCCGGCCCGAAGGATCAGCACGAGGATCACGAACGCATGTCGGACGCCAAGAAGCCGGGGCCGAGCCAGGTCATCGAGCGCATCCTGACCCTCGAACTGGTGCGCGTCACCGAGCGGGCCGCGGTGGCGGCGGCGCGCCTGCGCGGCCAGGGCAACGAGAAGGCCGCCGACCAGGCCGCCGTCGACGCGATGCGCCGCGAGCTGAACCGCCTGCCGATCGACGGCACCGTGGTGATCGGCGAGGGCGAGCGCGACGAGGCCCCGATGCTGTTCATCGGCGAGACCCTCGGCAACGGCTCCGGCCCGAAGGTCGACATCGCGGTCGATCCGCTCGAGGGGACGACCCTCTGCGCCAAGGACATGCCGGGCTCCGTCGCCGTGATGGCGATGGCCGAGGGCGGCACCCTGCTGGCCGCCCCCGACGTCTACATGCACAAGATCGCCATCGGCCCGGGCTACCCGGCCGGCACCGTGCATCTCGACGCCTCGCCTGAGGAGAACATCCACGCCCTCGCCAAGGCCAAGGGCGTGCCCCCGGCCGAGATCACCGCCCTCGTGCTCGACCGGCCGCGCCACACCGACCTGATCGCGGCGATCCGCCGGACCGGCGCGGGCGTGCGCCTAATCTCCGACGGCGACGTGGCCGGCGTGATCTTCACCACCATGCCGGACGAGACCGGCATCGACATCTATCTCGGCATCGGCGCCGCTCCCGAGGGCGTGCTGGCGGCGGGCGCTTTGCGCTGCATCGGCGGCCAGATGCAGGGCCGCCTGATCCTCGACACCGAGGAGAAGCGCGACCGCGCCGCCAAGATGGGCGTCGCCGACCCGAACCGTCTCTACGCCCTCGACGACCTCGCCCGCGGCGACGTGGTGGTGGCGCTCACCGGCGTGACCGACGGGGCGCTCGTGAAGGGCGTGAAGTTCGGACGCAGCACGATCCGCACCGAGACGGTGGTCTACCGCTCGCATACCGGCACCGTGCGCCGGATCGAGGCCGAGCACCGCGACTTCGACAAGTTCCACCTGAAGTAGGATCTTTCTGAACGGGGCCGCGCCGTCGTCACGGCGCGGCCCTTGATCCGCGGGCCTTTCCCCGCGACCCTTCCGGCGATTCCCTCCGAGAGGACAGCCGCCGGATGTCGACCCCCCTGATTCGCCCGCTGCGCCCCGACGAGCGCGCCGCCTGGGATCCGCTCTGGCAGGGCTACCTCGCCTTCTACGGCGCCACCGTCGCGCCCGAGGTCACCGACCTCACCTGGGCCCGCCTGCACGACCCCGCCGAGCCGATGCACGCCCTCGTGGCCGAGCAGGAGGACGGCACGGTCATCGGCCTCGTCCACTACATCTTCCACCGCTCGACCTGGACCGCCGGCCCCTACTGCTATCTCCAGGACCTGTTCACCGCCAAGGCCGCCCGCGGCCAGGGGGCGGGGCGGGCGCTGATCGAGGCGGTTTACGCGGCGGCGCGCGAGGCGGGGGCGAGCCGGGTCTACTGGCTGACCCAGGAGGCCAACGTCACGGCGCGGGCGCTATACGACACGCTGGCGGACCGGCCGGGCTTCATTCAGTACCGGAAGGTGTTCTGACGCAGCGCTTCGGTTCGCGCAGGGCTGATTCTCACTGTCCGACCGGTGGCGCGGGGCTTCCGAGCACGCCCGGTCGCGTGTTCGCGAAGGGATGGGACGGGCCTGAAGGCAGGCTGACACGATGCCGACGATCCGCCAGACACCACACTTCCGGGCCTGGATCGCCGGCCTCGGCGACTATCGGGCGCGCCTGCGCATCCAGACCCGCATTCGACGCCTCTCGATCGGCAACCCGGGCGACGTGAGCCGGTCGGCCAGGGCGTGAGCGAGCTGCGGGTCGATTATGGCTCAGGCTACAGAATCTGCTTCGTCCAGCGTGGATCGGAGATCGTGGTCTTGCTCTGCGGCGGCGACAAGCGCACGCAGGACGAGGACATCCTTCACACCAGGCAGCTTGCCAATCAGGACTGGTGATAGAGGATTGGGACCATGCCACTCGAAACCATTCCCTGGGATGTCGTGGACAGCCTCGATACGCCCGAGCGCATCGCCCTCTGTCTCGAGGCGGTGCTCGACGACGGCGATCCTGCCCTCGTCGCGGCCGCGATCGGCGATATCGCCCGCGCGCAGGGGATGAACGAGGTCGCCCGGAAGGCGGGCCTGTCTCGGGAGACCCTGCACGAAACCCTCTCAGACGAGGGGAACGCGTAGCTCGTGATCCTGATCTCCGTGCTCAAGGCCCTCGGGGTGAAGTTGAGTGTCTCACCCGCGGTCGACGCGGCCTAAACGCGCCCGCGGGGCGTGCCTCATCCCGTTCGTCTCTCCCGTCGAAGAATCGATCGAGCTTGGAGGTTCAACGAAAAGGCCCCCGACGCAGCGTCGGAGGCCTCGTTCATCCGCGAAATCCGCGCCGCCCCTACCGGAACAGCGACGCCATCCCGCCCTGCATCCGGCCCAGGCCCTGCTTGGCGACGGTGTTGCCCTGGTCGATGGCGACGGCGCGCTGGTAGCTTTCCAGCGCCTCCTGGCGGCGGTTGGACTTCTCGTAGGCGAGGCCCCGGTAGGCCCAGGAATCCGCGTCCTTGTTGTTGACGTTCAGCGCCGCGTTGTAGTCCTCGATCGCCTTGTCGTACTGGTTGGTGGCGATCAGGCTTTGGCCGCGGGCGGCGTAGGGCGCGGCCACGAAGGGGTTGCGGTCGATGGCGGCGTCGAAGTCGCCGATCGCGGCGCGATGCTGCCCCTGCGCCTGCCGCACCAGGCCGCGGGCGTGGTAGGCCTCCGCCGATTCCGGCGTCAGGCGGATCGCCTGGCTGAGGTCGCTGTAGGCGGCCTCGAAGTTCCCTTGCGCCCGCTGCAGGTTGGCGCGGCCGATATAGGCGGCGGTGTAGTTCGGGTCGGCGTTGATCGCCTTGGAGAAATCCTGCAACGCGGCGTCGTTGCGGCCCGACTGGCGGTAGGCCAGCGCCCGGTTGCCGTAGGCCGAGGCCGAGTTCGGGTCGAGCTGGATCGCCTTGGTGAAGTCGGCGATCGCCGAATCGAAGTTGCCTGCCCGGGCATAGGCCGCACCGCGGGTATTGTAGGCCGCCGCGTCGCTCGGGTTGCGCTGGATCACGTCCGACAGCGAGGCGATGTTGACCTCGGTGGCGCCGGACTTGTCGGCCTCGACCACCGCGAATTGCCGCGTCGCGGTCGCCCGGCTGACGGTGTCGCAGCCGGCGAGCGCCAGCGCGGTCAGCACGGTCGCCCCCAGCACCCGGGCCGCCGGTGTCACGCGGCTCAAGCCGATCACGTTGTTCATCGCCCGCTCCCCCGGGGCGGCGCATCCACGTCGCGCCGCGCACCTTCGCCATTCGCACGCACGCGCCGCTCTCGAAGCCGCGGTCCCGGTGCCGGACGACCATTCCGGATCGGGGTGAACGCCAGCTTAAAGGGCGATGCGTCCCCGACGCTTGTGCGGGCCGATGTGGCGAAGGTGTGGCTTCGCGCCTCCGCTAGGGCAGGGAAAGGCGCCGCGGGGCCTGTGTGTGGCCGGGAGGCCGCACCGCGAGGGCGGATCCGGAACCCGATCCCTCGGATTCCGGCGTCGCTCAAGGACCGGTCGTGACCCGGGTGACGTGGCCCATCTTGCGGCCGGACCGCGCCTCGCCCTTGCCGTAGAGGTGCAGGTGGCTCCCCGGCTCAGCGAGGATCCGGGTCCAGTCGTCGGCCTGATCGCCGATCAGGTTCAGCATCTCGACCGACCGGCCGGTGAGGGCCGGGCTGCCCAAGGGCCAGCCGCAGATCGCCCGGACGTGCTGGGCGAATTGCGAGGTCTCGGCCCCCTCGATGGTCCAATGGCCGGAATTGTGCACCCGCGGGGCGATCTCGTTGACCACCACGCTCGCCCGGCCATCCGCTCCGCGCACCAGGAACATCTCCACCGCCAGCACGCCGACATAGTCGAGGGCGTCCGCGATCCTGCGGGCGATCGCCGTCGCGTCCGCCGCGGTCTCCGGCGCCATGCCGGGGGCCGGCACGATCGTGCGGGCGAGGATGTGGTGGCGGTGCTCGTTGGCGCAGGGGCTGAAGGCCGAGAAGCGCCCCTGCGCGTTGCGGGCGGCCACCACCGACACCTCGGCCTCGAACGGCACGAAGCCTTCGAGGATGCAGGGCTGGTCGCGCAACGAGGCCATCACGGCGGCGGGATCGGCGACGGCGTCGCGGAGCATCACCTGCCCCTTGCCGTCATAGCCGAAACGCCGGGTCTTCAGCACCGCCGGCAGGCCGATCTCCCGCACGGCGTCGGCCAGCCCTGCGGCATCGTCCACCGCCCGGAACGGCGCCACCGGGATGCCGAGGCCGGCGACGAACGACTTCTCGGTCAACCGGTCCTGCGTCGTCGCCAGCGCCGAGGCGCTCGGATGCAGCGGCCGGCGCGCGGCCAGGATCTCGGCCGTCTGGCTCGGAATGTTCTCGAACTCGTACGTCACCACGTCGACGGACTCGGCGAAGGCCATGAGCGCCGCCGCGTCGTCGTAAGGCGCGACCGTGCGCCGGCCCGCCACCTCGAAGGCCGGACTGTCGGGATCGGGGCAGTAGATATGGCATTTCAGCCCGTACTGCGCCGCCGCGACCGCGATCATGCGGCCGAGCTGGCCACCGCCGATGATTCCGATGGTCGCGCCGGGCGCGATAGGGGGCGTGCTCACGGGGCGCTCGTATCCGGGTGCTCGGCCACCGCCGCGCTCTGGCGGGCGCGCCAGGCGTCGAGGCGCACGGCCAGATCGTCGTCGGTCAGGGCCAGGACGGCTGCGGCCAGCAAAGCCGCGTTGACGGCGCCGGCCCGGCCGATCGCCAGCGTGCCGACCGGGATACCGGCCGGCATCTGCACGATCGACAGGAGGCTGTCCTGGCCGGAGAGCGCCTTCGATTCGACCGGCACGCCGAAGACCGGCAGCGGCGTCATCGCGGCCGCCATGCCGGGCAGGTGGGCCGCACCCCCGGCGCCCGCGATCACCACGCGGAACCCCGCGGCCTTCGCGCCCTTGGCGAAGGCGACCAGCCGGTCAGGAGTGCGGTGGGCCGAGACGATGCGGGCCTCGTACGGAATGCCGAGCGCGTCGAGGGTCTCGGCGGCGTGGCGCATCGTGGCCCAGTCCGACTGGCTGCCCATGATCACCGCGACGGGGGGCGCTGCCGCCATCGTCAAGCGCATCCTCTAGAAAGCGCTGCAACGCCGCGAGCGGGCCGCAGCCGGTCCTGTCGCAGTAGCGGCGCATCGGCGTTCATGCAAGCAGGGCGCAAACGGCCCGGCTGCCCGAGCGCGTCAGGCGATGATGTCCGGGGTGAGCTGGTCTTCCAGGAAGGTGATGCGGTCGCGAAGGGCCAGCTTGCGCTTCTTGAGGCGCTGAAGCTGCAGGCGGTCGCCGGCCATGACCCCGGACAGGGCCTCGATCGCGTCGTCGAGGTCGCGATGCTCTTCCCGGAGCCGCGACAACTCGCTCTCGAATTCCGCCGCCGATTCCGCACTCAACTCGAACGCCATCGCCGCCCCAGCCCTGGAGATATGGAGCGGAGCATGAACCAGGGCCCGGCCTGCGGCAAGGGTGCGGTGCGGGAGTCGGCGGGGTTGTGCAGCGTCTCTCTCGGGCACGCCGCCCCAGCGGTGCATGACGCAGGTGCAGCAACAAATACCTTCGACACGCGCCGCGGGCTGTGGCAGGCTGGGTGTGTCACCTACATGACAGGAGGCAATGGCTGATGTCGCTGCACACGCATCTCTCCGAGCTCGAGCGTAAGCACGAAGCCCTGGAGCGTGAGATCCAGGACGCAATCACCCACCTCTCCACCGACGACTTGCGAATTGTAGAGCTTAAACGGCGAAAGCTTCACTTGAAGGATGAGATCAGTCGCCTGCGGACGTCCACCCGCGTGATGCACTAGCCCAGAAAAATCCTCTTGCGCCGCCGCGCCAGCGTTCGGCGCGGCGGCCCCTGATCCCGGCATCGCTTCGATCCGGGCGTGACGAAGAGAGCGGCGGGGCCCCCCGAGGAGAGCCCCCGGCCGGAAGGCCCCGCAGCCCCGTCACGGCGCCCGTCACAAGGCCTTGGCCATCTCCCGCAGCACGAATTTCTGCACCTTGCCGGTCGAGGTCTTCGGCAGCTCGGTGAAGACCACGTGCTTGGGCACCTTGAAGCCGGCGAGCGACTGGCGGCACCAGCCGATCAGCTCCTCGGCCGAGACCATCTCGGAGCCCTTCAGCTCCACGAAGGCGCAAGGGCACTCGCCCCATTTCTCGTCGGGCTTGGCCACCACCGCGGCCGCCGCCACCGCCGGATGCTTGAACAGGGCTTCCTCGACCTCGATCGACGAGATGTTCTCGCCGCCGGAGATGATGATGTCCTTCGAGCGGTCCTTGAGCTGGATGTAGCCGTCCGGGTGCTTCACCCCGAGATCGCCCGAATGGAACCAGCCGCCCCGGAAGGCGTCCTCGGTGGCCTTCGGGTTCTTGAGGTAGCCGCGCATCACCACGTTGCCGCGGAACATCACCTCGCCGAGGGTCTCGCCGTCGGCCGGGACCGGCTGCATCGTCTCGGGGTCGAGCACGTCGAGGGCTTCGAGCGGCGGGTAGCGCACGCCTTGGCGCGCCTTGCGGGCCGCCTGCTCGTCCTTGCTCAAGCCGTCCCAGTCGGCGTGCCACTCGTTCACCACCGCCGGGCCGTAGGTCTCGGTCAGCCCGTAGACGTGGGTGACGTCGAACCCGGCCTCGGCCATGCCGGCGAGCACGGCCTCCGGCGGCGGCGCCGCCGCGGTGAGGAACGAGACCCGGCGCGGCAGCGCCCGCCGCTCGGCCTCCGGCGCGTTGATGAGGAGGGACATCACGATCGGCGCGCCGCAGAGATGCGTGACGCCGTGATCCGCGATGGCGTCGTACATGGCCTTCGCCCGGACCTGCCGCAGGCAGACATGGGTGCCGGCCACCACCGACAGGGTCCAGGGGAAGCACCAGCCGTTGCAGTGGAACATCGGCAGGGTCCACAGATAGACCGGGTGCCGGCCGAGATTGCCCGCCACCACGTTGCCGACGGCGAGCAGCGACGCGCCGCGATGGTGGTAGACCACGCCCTTCGGGTCGCCGGTGGTGCCGGACGTGTAGTTGAGGGTGATCGCGTCCCACTCGTCGCCCGGCATCGCCCAGGCGTAAGCAGGATCGCCCTCGGCGAGGAAGGCCTCGTACTCGACCGCGCCGAGGCGCTCGCCCGGGCCGTCATAGTCGGGGTCGTCGTAGTCGATCACCAGCGGCGTGACGCCGGCCTGGCCTAAGGCCGGTCCCATGATGCGGGCGAATTCCCGGTCGGTGATCACCACCTTGGCCTCGCCGTGGTCGAGGCAGAAGGCGATGACCGCGGCGTCGAGCCTGGTGTTGAGGGTGTTGAGCACCGCGCCGGCCATCGGCACCCCGTAATGGCATTCGATCATCGCCGGGGTGTTGGCCAGCATCACCGCCACCGTGTCGCCCCGCCCGATGCCGCGGGCCCTCAAGGCCGAGGCGAGGCGCCGGCAGCGGGCGTAGAGGTCGCGGTAGCTGCGCGTCAGGCTTCCATGGATCACGGCCGTGTGGTCGGGGAAGACGGTCGCCGCCCGCTCCAGGAAGGTGAGGGGCGTGAGCGGCTGGTGATTGGCCGGGTTCCGGTCGAGGCCGTGGTCGTAGATCATCGAGGGGGCGGGCGAGGGGACGGTCATGGCGGCACTCTCCGGGTGGGGCACGGGGAGCGGTGTCGCACGCCCCTTGCGGCATGATGATCGGACCTTCGGTCGAATCAAGCGCGGCGATCGACGCCCGCCGCTCGACCTTCGGACCCGCGGCACCCGCTTCGGCGGAGGCTTGCGCGGGCGCCCTGCCGCCCGTCACCCCGGCAGGCGATATCCCGGAACATCCCCGATCCGCTCGCCCAGCAGCGCCTGCACGCGGTCGAGCCCGTCTCCCGGCAGCGAGGCGCTGGCGGCGAGATGGTAGACCTCCCAGCCGACCGGCACGAAGCCGAGCCCGAACCGTTCCGCCGCCGCCCGGGCGCCCAAGCCCGCATCGGCCGCACCCGACGCGATCACCGCCGCCACCGCCTGATGGGTGAATTCCTCCAATCCGTAGCCGGCGATCTCCTCGGGACGGATTCCGGTCCCGGCGAGCAGGCGGTCGAACCAGGCCCGGGTGCCCGAGCCCTTCTGCCGGTTGACGAAGCGGGCTTTCTTGGCGCGCAGGTCGTCGGGCGTCTCCAGGCCGAGCGGGTTGCCGGCGGCGACCAGCCATCCCTGCTCGCGCGCGAAGAGCGGACGCACCCGGAAGGCGGGATCGGCGACGAGGTCGGAGAAGGGCGGGCCGGCCGCTTCCGGCGCGATCGCCCCGCAATGGAAGCCCGCCGCGTCGGCCCGCCCGTCCATGAGCTGCACCACCGCGTCCCGGCTGCCCATCACGGCGATCTCGGCCTCGCCCCACTGCGCCAGCCCCTCCATCAGCAGGGGGTCGTGGCTCGCCGCCACCGTGAGGCGCCGCGGATGGTGGAGCAGCGCGGCGAGGCGGGCCTGCATTGCCCGCGCCTCGCGGGCGAGCGGCTGGGCCAGGCCCGCGGCCGCGCTCGCCAGGGCGTCGTGCAGGGCGGCGCCGGTCTCGGTCAGCGTGGTGCCGTAGCCGCGGGTCTTGCGCACGAGCGGCCAGCCGACCGCCGCCTCAAGCGCCCGGACGCGCTCCCAGGCGGCGCGGTAGGACAGGCCGATCTCGGTGGCCGCGCCCTGCACCGAGCCGGTCCGGGCGATGGCGCGCAGCAGCGCGAAGGTGTCGGCGACGGCGATGCGCGCCTGCCCGATCCGCAGCGAGCCGCCGAGCCCGAGCCCGACCGCAGGACCGTCATCGGCCGGTATCGTCATGGCGAGCCCCTTGTCGTGTTCGTCCGCCTGCCGCGTCTGAGCCCCGGGGACGGCCCTCCGCCGAGCATGACGGGGGGCGCGGCCCGGTCCGGCATCTGCGGCAAAGCTCTCTCCGTATTGGAAGCATACGTTTTATTGATGCGTCTGTAACGGCATCGTACCGCCGATAGCCTGGCGCTCGGCACGGAGCGTGCGCCGGCTTCATGCCGGTGCGCCTCGGCTGCGAGGCCCGCAGGGACGCAGACGACCGCATGATGCATCCGGAGCTTCTCCCCCCGCCGCGGAATCCGGCCCGCGCCCGGCCCGATCGGCGGACGGCCGTGACGCCCGCGGGGAGGGCGCGTGGAGGCCGGGTGGTCCCCCTGCCGGCGGAGTGGATCCGTGCCGGCGGCCTGCGCGCCTTCCGGGCCGATGCCGGTTATCTCGGCCGCTCGATCGCGGCGCTCAAGCTCTATCTCACCCTGGTCGTAAGCCAGGATGCAGCCGGCAGCGATCCGGCGCCGATCCTTCTGTCCTACGAGCGGATCGCCGCTCTGTCCGGCCTCTCGGACCCGCTGATCTGCGCCGGCAAGAAGGCGCTCCTCGATCAGGGCCTCGTCACCACCTGTGACGATCGATCGGGTGGGACGATCGCCTACCAGCTGGCCGGCCTGCGCCCGTGGGACGCCGCGGCCTGCCTCGTCCTCGGGCTGCCATTCGGCGCTCCGATGACCGCCCTGCATCGCCTCACCTGCCGGAAGACGCCCAACCTCGCGGCGCTGAAGACCTATTTGGTGCTCTGCGCCTGCGGCAGCGACCCGGACGGCATCGTCTCCCTCGACGTCGATCGTGCGTCGGTCCTCACCCGGACCAGCCACGTCAAGATCATCGCCGCGCTCGCTCCTCTGCAGGAAATCGGGCTCGCCGAGCCGGTCGGGACCCCGTCGCGTCTGGGGGAGCATCGCCGGGTCCGCGTGCTGCCGCTGCGGTGATCCTGCTGCGCGGATCGCCACTGGCCCCGGGACGGGGGTCGTTGCCGGTCCGCGGATGGCCTGATCGGCGGCCGGCATCTGCGCCGCGTACCTCTTGCCGTCCGGATGCCAGGGCCCTGGGGGCGAGGCCTGATTCGTGGCGGCAGCGGCAGGCTTGGCGCAGATGGCGAGCCTCGGCGCTTCGCCGTCTCAGCCCGATGCGCCTGATCGGCGAGGGCCGCTCGACGAGCGCAGGGAGGACGCCGTGCCTCGCCCGAGGCGAGAGCGCCGGGACGGGGCCTTCGACCGCATCGCGCCGGGGGCGGCGCTCCTAAGCAGACTTGCGTTGGCAGGCCCACGCTTCGTCCGCTTGGAGTCTTGTTTTGTCGCAGATTTTTGCCGCAAAACCGGCCACCGCTCTTGCGAAATCTGCTTAGGGCCGTTCGGCCGCCGTCGCCGCATCGCGCGCAGCATCCTGGGACAGATAGCGCTCGCCGCTATCGGCGAAGATCGCGACGATCGTTTGCCCGGCATGCTCCCGCCGTCCGGCGAGGACGGTGGCAGCGTGCAGGACCGCGCCGGAGGAGGGGCCCGCGAACAGGCCCTCCTCGCGCGCGAGCGTCCGCGCCGCCGCTCGCGCCTCGTGGGTCTCACACGGGAGGAACGCGTCAACGACGCCCGCGTCGAAATTCGCCGGAAGCAGCCGTGCCTCGACCCCGGTCACCCGGTGCACCCCCTCGACGGTGTCGACCTGCGGCCGCTCCGGGCTGGGGACGGAGCCGGGCCCCGGCTCGACCGCCACCACCTTCACGCCCGGCTTGCGCGCCTTGAGGTAGCGGCCGGTGCCCGAGATCGTGCCGCCGGTCCCGATCGCCGTGACCAGGATGTCGACGGCGCCGTCCGTGTCGCGCCAGATCTCGGGGCCAGTGGTGTCGTGGTGGATGCGGGGATTGGCCGGATTGGCGCGCTGGTCGGTGTAGAAGGCGCCGGGGTTCTCGGACCGCACCCGGCCGATGATCGCGTCCAGGCCGCCGGGCGCCAGGAAATCCGCGTCGTCGATCAGCACGGTCTCGGCGCCGTAGCGCTGGATGAGCGCGACCTTCTCGGTGCTGGTCGAGGCGCGCAGGTAGAACTTCGCCCGGTAGCCCCGGGCGGCGGCGAGCGCCGCGAGGCCGATCCCGGTATTGCCGCTGGTGAGGTCGACGAGGAGCTGCCCCGGCGCGAGCCGGCCTTCGGCCTCGGCGGCGCGGATGATGCCCCAGGCGGTGCGGTCCTTGATGCTGCCGGCCGGGTTCAGGGCCTCGACCTTGGCCAGGATGCGGGCCCGAAGGTTCCGCCGCTCGCCGAAGCGCCGCAGCGCGAGGAGCGGCGTGCCGCCGACGAGGGCACCGAAATGGTCGTGCGATTCGTCCATGATCTCTCCGCTCCCTCGTGGCCAGCCCTTCGGACAGCCGGTCACCGTGACGACGACGCATGCGTTGCGGGCGGGATCACGCCGCGCACCAGCCGAGCCCGGGCGCGACGAGGGTCGCGATATCCGCGAGGATCTGGCGATAGTCGGCGGCGGCGAAGGCGTAGGGCAGCTCCACCCGCAAGGTGTCGGCGAAGGGCAGGATCGGGTCCGCCCGCAGCCGCTCGACCAGCTCGGCCGCGGTGCCGACGAGGTCGGGCGCGAACAGGGTGCGGCGCTCGCCCGTCCCCTGTCCGAGCTGGGGCGCCAGGGTGCGGGCGTGACGGCCGGCGGCGAAGGCCCGGTAGCGCTCGCGCGTCGCCGCATCGGCGCCGTCGAGCGGCAGGATCACCCGGCCGACCGCGATCCGGGGCGCGTCCGCGCCGCGCCACTGGCTCCGGAAGGTCGTGACGTGACGGGCCTGCACGTCGAGGAAATCCGCCGTCTCCTCGGCCGTGTTGACGTTGCCGACGAGGAGATGGAAGCCGTTCTCGGCCGCCCAGCGCACCGAGCGCAGGGATCCGGCGCCGTACCACAGGCGCCGGCGCAAGCCCGGCGCGTGCGGCCGCAGGCGCGGCCGGTGGCTGCCGGCGGCGGAGGTGATGCGGGCGTCCGGCTCGCCGAGCCAGTCGCCGTCGAGGTTCCCGGCCAGGCGTGCGACCCGGCGGTGCGAGTGATCGACCGCGTCCGGATCGCCGTCGTGGAAGCGCCCGCCGAGGAGGCGCCCGAGGGGCGGCGGCCCGGCGCTGAGCCCGACCTCGAGCCGCCCGCCGGACAGGACGTCGACGAGGGACAAGTCCTCGGCCAGCCGGAACGGGTTCTCGTAGCCCATCTGGATCACCGCGACGCCAAGCCCGATGCGGCGGGTTCGCTGGGTGGCGGCGGCGAGGAAGGTCGCCGCCGAGGAGATCCCGGGTTCGAGATGGCGCTGGCGCACCCAGGCGCCGTCGAAGCCGAGCGCCTCGCCCTCGGCGAGGAGCGCGAGGGTCTCCTCGAGCCCGGTGCGCGGATCGGCGTCGTCGTAATTGCCCGGGACCAGGAAGGCGAGGCGCGGGACCGCGAGGGGCGCCATCGCGTCAGTACTTCGGCAGGCCGGGCGGGTTGGTTTCGGAGCGCGCCAGCGCCTCCTCCTCGAGGCCCCAGCGCGCCAGGGCCTGACGGTATTGGCCGTTCGCGATCAGGCCGTTGGTGGCCTGGGTCAGCGCGTCGACGAGGCCGCTGCCCTTGCGGGTCGCGATCGCCACGTCGGAATTGAGCGGCCAGCCGGCGCTGAGCGTGCCGACCCGCCGGATGTCCCGGTCGCGCGCCGCCACGAAGACCAGCTGGGCGTGGGGCTGCACGACCGCGTCGGCCCGGCCCGAGCGCAGGGCGAGGAGGCGTTCCGCCTCGTCGTCGAAGAGTTGCAGGGTGATGGGTTTCAGGCCCGCCGCGACGGCCTGCCGGCTCCATTCGACCAGGATGCGCTCCTGGTTGGTGCCGCCGCCGACGCTGATCGTCAGGCCCGCCGCGTCCTTGGGCTCGCGGATATGGCCGTTCTTGCTGTCGGCGCGCACGAAGAAGCCGTGCAGGCCCTGCCGGTAGGTGGAAAAGTCGAACTTCTCCTTGCGCTGCTCGGTGACGCCGACATTCGAGATCACCGCGTCGTAGCGGCCCGAGGCGAGGCCGAGCGGCCAGTCGGCCCAGGCCACCGGGACGAGGGCGAGCGTCAGGCCGAGGCTGTCGGCGACGAGCTGGGCGAAGTCGGGATCGGCCCCGACCACGGTCCTGGCATCGGTCGCGTAGCTGCCGAGCGGTGGCGAGCCCGGGTGGATCGCCACCGTCAGGGTCCCCGGCGCGACGAACCGGTAGCCCTTCGGGATCCGGGCGATCGCCGCGGGGTCGGCTTCGGCGCGGATCCGGCCCGGCTGTTCGGGGCCGAGATCGAACGGGGCGCCCTGCGCCGAGGCGGGCAGGACTTGGCCGGCGCCAACCGCGCCGACGAGGAGCGACAGGAGCCATCGCCGCACGCGCATGGGGAATCTCCGACTCATGAGGGGGCTCCGGATCTCACGCGCGCGGCAGGCCGGGCGGGTTCGTGCGCGATTCTTCGATCGCCTCGTCCGAGAGGTTCCAGCGGGCCAGCGCCCGGGCGTAGGTGCCGGTGCGGATCTGGGTGTTGATCGCGTGCGTGATGGCGTCGGCGAGGCCCGCGCCTTTGCGGGTCGTCACGGCGATCTCGGCCAGCACCGGCCAGCCGCCGCTGAGGGTGCCGGCGAGCCGGGTACGCCCTTCCCGCGCCGCCCTGAAGCCCAGGAGCGCATTCGGGCCGAGATAGACGTCGGCGCGGCCCGATTCGAGGGCGAGGTAGAGCACCACGTCGTCGTCGTAGTACTGCACGTCGACGGGCTTGAGGCCCGCCTTCACGTTCTGGTCGTTCCAGCGCAGCAGGATCTGCTCCTGGTTGGTGCCCGAGGAGACGATGACCTTGAGCCCGGCGATGTCCTTCGGCTCGCGGATGACGAGCGGGTTGGTGGCCTTGACGTAGAAGCCGAGCAGGTCCTTGCGGTAGGTCGAGAAGTCGAACTTCTCCTTGCGCTGCTCGGTGACCGTGACGTTCGAGATCACCGCGTCGAACCGGCCCGAGGCGAGGCCCAGTGGCCAGTCGGCCCAGGAGGTCGAGACGATCTCGAGCCGGCGGCCGAGCGCGTCGGCGACGAGCTGGGCGAGGTCGGGCTCGGCCCCGATCACCGTCCTCGTGTCGCTGGCGTAACCGGCGAAAGGGAAGCGCCCGGTGCTGTTGCCCACCGTGAGCACGCCGTCACGGGCGAATTTCGCCTCCTTGCCGATCAGCCGGATCGCCTCCTCGTCGCGGGGCGCGCGGACGCGGCCGGGCTGCTCGGGGGAGAGGTCGATCGCCTGCGCGCCGGCACGGCCGGTGAGGAGGAGGGTCGAGGCGGCGGCCAGGAGGGCGAGCGAGTCGCGACGGGTCGGCACGGGACGAGGTCCTTCGGGGGAGGGCTGAGGGTCGGGGAAGGTCAGAGCACCTTGGCGAGGAATTCGCGGGTGCGGGGGTGGTCCGGGGCGGCGAGCACCCGGGAGGGCGGGCCCTGCTCCAGGATCCGGCCGCCCTCCATGAACACCACCTGGTCGGCGACCTCGCGGGCGAAGCCGATCTCGTGGGTGACGATCACCAGGGTGGTGCCGGAGCGGGCGAGCTCCTTGATCACGTCGAGCACCTCACCGACGAGTTCGGGGTCGAGGGCGGAGGTCGGCTCGTCGAACAGCAGCACCTTCGGCCGCAAGGCCAGGGCCCGGGCGATGGCGACGCGCTGCTGCTGCCCGCCCGAGAGCTGGCGCGGATAGGCGTCGGCCTTGTCGGCGAGGCCGACCCGGGCGAGCAGATCGTGGGCCTCGGCCAAGGCCTGCGCCCGGGGAAGCCCGCGCACCGCGATCGGTGCCTCGACGAGGTTCTCGATCGCCGTCAGATGCGGGAACAGGTTGAAGCCCTGGAACACCATGCCGACATCGACGCGGCGGGCCAGGATGTCCGACTCCTTGAGCTCGTAGAGCGTGTCGCCGTCCTGGCGGTAGCCGATCAGCTCGCCGTCGATGGCAATGAAGCCGGAATCGACCCGTTCGAGATGGTTGATCGTCCGCAGGAGCGTCGACTTGCCGGAGCCGGACTGGCCGATGATCGCCGTCACGCTGCCGGCGCGGAGGGTCAGGCTGACCTCGTCGAGCACCTTGAAGGGGCCGAAGCTCTTCGAGACGCCGGTGATGCGGATCTCCCCGCCTTCGCGACCGGACAGCCCGGCCGGGGTCGCCACGGCCGGGACCGCGGACCGGGCGGGCGCGCCGGTCCGGCGCCACCGGCCGAGCGCCGTGCCGATCAGCGAGGGCGGCGGGTTCCGCAGCGCGCCGCGGGCGTAGTAGCGCTCGACATGGCGCTGCACGAAGGACAGGACGCTCAGGATGACGAGGTACCAGACGGTCGCCACCATCAGGAGCGGAATGACCTCGAGGTTCCGCCGATAGATGACCTGGATCGTGTAGAACAATTCGGGCAGGGCCAGGATGTAGACCTGCGAGGTGCCCTTGGCGATGGTGATGATCTCGTTGAAGGCGGTCGGCAGGATGGTGCGCATCGCCTGCGGCAGGACGATGCGCGAGACCTGGCGGCGGCGCGGCAGCCCGAGCGCCGCGGCGGCCTCGTGCTGGCCCTGGTCGACCGCCAGGATGCCGCCGCGCACGATCTCGCACGAGAAGGCGGCGGCGTTGAGGGTCAGGCCCAGAACCGCGGCGAGGAACGGCGTGATGAGCTGCGTCGTCGGCCAGGAGGCGAGCGTGATTTCGGTGAACGGCACGCCGAGCCAGACCGTGTCGTAGAGGTAGCCGAGGTTGTTGAGGATCAGGAGCAGCACGATCAGCGGGATCGAGCGGAAGAGCCAGACATAGCCCCAGGCCAGGCCGGAGAGGAGCGGCGAGCCGGAGACCCGGGCGAGCGCCAGCAAAGTACCGAACAGGAAGCCGAGCACCGTGCCGAGCCCCGTCAGCAGCAGGGTGCGCCCGAGCCCGACCAGCACCGGCTCGGCGAGGAACCACTCGGCGAACACGTCCCAGCCCCAGCGGGGATTCGTCAGGACCGAATGCAGGATCGCCGCGATGACGAGCCCGGCGAGGATGGTGCCGGCCGTGCGGGCCGGGTAGCGGGCCGGGACGATCCGGGTGCGGCTGAAGTCGCGGCCGGGGGAGGCCGCGCGGGCCTGCGCGGGCAGGTCCGCCGCGTGGCTGGCGAGGGGCATGGCGGGCGTCGGGCTCTGGCGTCGGGGGAGGGTTTTGGGGTCGGCGGCAGTCGCGGGATCAGGCGAGGAAGGTCTGGGCGAGGCGGACCCAGTAGCTCGCGGCGGGCGCGATCAGGGCGTCGTCGAAATCGTAGCCGGGACTGTGCAGCGGCGGCCCGTCGCCGTTGCCGACGAAGAGGAAGCTGCCCGGGCGCGCCGCCGCCAGGTGGGCGAAGTCCTCGCTCGCCATCCGCGGGCGGAAATCCTCCGCAACGCGCTCCGGCCCGAAGGCCGCGAGCGCCACGTCGCGGGCGAAGGCCGTCTCCGCCGGGTGGTTGCGCAGGGGCGGCAGGCCGCGGCGATAGTCGATCTCGGCGCGCGCGCCGTAGCTCTCGGCCTGGGCGCGGGTGATCGCGGTGACGCGCTCCTCCAGCCGGTCGCGCACGGAATGCGCGAAGCTGCGGATGGTGAGCGCGAGGTCGACGCTGTCGGGGATGACGTTGGACGCTTCCCCGCCATGGATGGCCCCGACGCTGATGACCGCCGCCTCGCGCGGGTCGACGTTGCGCGACACCACGCTCTGGAGCGCGAGCACGATGGCGGAGGCCGCCACGACCGGATCGACGGTCTCGTGCGGGCTGGCGCCGTGGCCGCCGCGGCCGACGACGCGGATCGTCGCCTTGTCCACCGCCGCCATCGCCGGCCCGGCGACGAAGCCGAACTGCCCGCGCGGGACGCCGGGCCAGTTGTGCAGGCCGAACACGGCGTCGACCGGGAAGCGCTCGAACAGGCCCTCGTCGAGGAGCCTGCGCGCGCCGGCGCCGATCTCCTCGGCGGGCTGGAAGATCAGGGTCAGCGTCCCGGAGAACGCGGCCCCGGCGAGGCGCCGGGCGGCGGCGAGCAGGATCGCGGTGTGGCCGTCATGGCCGCAGGCATGCATCGCGCCCTCCGTGGCGCTGGCATAGGGCAGGCCGGTGCACTCGTGGATCGGCAGCGCGTCCATGTCGGCCCGCAGGCCGAGCCGGCGCGCGCCCGCCCCCTTCCGCAGCACCCCGACCACCCCGGTGCCGCCGAGCCCGGTCGTCACCGCGTAGCCCCAGGCGTCGAGCCGCTCGGCCACGAGGCCGCTCGTGCGGGCCTCCCGGAAGGCGAGTTCGGGATGGCGATGAAGGTCGCGCCGCAGGTCGATGAACTCGCCCACCGTCGCGAGGATGCCCGGGTCGATCCCGCGTTCCGTCTCGCTCGCGTGGACCGTCATCGTGCGCCAGCCCGGCGCGCCGGCGCCACGTCCCCGGTGGCGTAGCGGCTCTCGCGGCGCGGCAGGCCGAGATGGTCGCGCAGGGTTTTTCCCGGCAGCGTGCGGTCGTAGACGCCGCGCGCCTCCAGCACCGGGATCACGAGGTCGACGAAGTCGTCGAGGCCCTGGCCGATCACGGGGAAGCCCAGCACGAAGCCGTCCGCCGCCCTCTGCTCGACGCGGGTGATCAGCTCGCCTGCGACCGCCTCGGCCGAGCCGATCAGGTCGGTGCGCGGGGTCGCGGCCTCGAGCGCCGCCTCGCGCAGGGTCTGGCCCTTCTCGGCGGCGTTGCGCTTGATGCGGTCGGTGGTGGAGCGGAAGCTGTTGCGGCCGATCTCGCCGAGGTCGGGGAAGGGCGCGTCGAGCGGGTAGGCGGTGAAGTCGTGATGGTCGAAGAAGCGGCCCAGATAGGCGAGCGCGTCGTCGATCGAGATCAGGTCGCGGATCGCCCGGTACTTCTCCTCGGCCTCGGCCTTTGTGCGGCCGACGATCGGGCCGGCGCCGGGAAACACCCGGATGTCGTCCGCCGGGCGGCCATGGGCGAGCGCGCTCGCCTTGAGGTTGCGGTAGAGCGCCTGCGCCTCGGCCAGCGGCACGTGGTTGGCGAAGACCGCGTCGGCGTGGCGCCCGGCGAGCCCGATCCCGGCCTCGGACGAGCCGGCCTGGAATACCACCGGCTGCCCTTGCGCCGAGCGCTGGATGTTGAGCGGGCCCTCGACCTGGAAGAAGCGCCCCACGTGGTCGAGGCGGTGCAGCCTCGAAGGGTCGAAGAAGCGGCCGGTCTCCCGGTCGCGCGGGAAGGCATCGTCGTCCCAGGAATCCCACAGGCCCTTCACGACGTCGAGGTGTTCCCGCGCGATCTCGTAGCGCAACGCGTGCTCGGGATGCGGCCGGCTGTAGTTCCGCCCCGAGCCTTCGAGCGGCGAGGTCACGGCGTTCCAGCCGGCCCGGCCGCCGCTGATCAGGTCGAGCGAGGCGAATTGCCGGGCGATGGTGAAGGGGTCGCTGTAGGAGGTCGAGACCGTGCCGACGAGGCCGAGTTTTTCGGTGCTCGCCGCCAGCGCCGACAGGATGGTCAGCGGCTCGAAGCGGTTGAGGAAGTGCGGGATCGACTTCTCGTTGATGTAGAGCCCGTCGGCCACGAACGCGAAGGCGATGCTGTTCTGTTCCGCCTTGCGCGCCTGGCGGATGAAGAAGTCGAGATTGACGCTGGCGTCGGCCGGGTTGCTCGGGTGGCGCCACGCATTCATGTGGCTGCCGCCGCCCTGGAGCATCAGGCCGAAGGTGAGACGGGTCTGGGACATCGTTGGGGCTCTCACGGTCAGGCCGCCAGCGCCGGGGCGCCGCCCGCGAGCAGGGTCACGGAGGCGAGGCGCTGGCCCGTCGCGGGCGGGGGGGTATCGATGACGAATTCCTCGATGCCGAACCGGGCGTGGAGCCGGTCGAGCGCGCGCCGCACCTCCTCAGCGGTGCCCGACAGCACGTGCGGCCGGCGGGCCTCGGTCCGGTAGGACGCGGCGCCGGCCTGCCGGGCGAATTCCGCCGCCTGCGCCTCGCTGCCGAGATTGACGCTCTGGCCGTCGGGCAGCGTGACCCGCACCACCTGGAGCGGATCGGTCAGCGCCCGCGCCTCCCCGGTGGTCGTGGCCGCGAGGGCGGTGACCGCGAGGAGGGGCGGGGCCGCGGCGCCGGCCTGCACGTAGGCCTTCAGGCTCGCCTCGATGGCCCGCGGGTCGCCGTTGAGCTGGCCGGCATAGACGAAGCGCCAGCCGAGCGCGGCGGCCGTGCGCGCGCTGTCGGGGCTGGCGCCGAGGAGGAACCGCTCCGGGACCGCGGGCGGCGTCGGCAGGGCGCGCAGGCCCGCCGACCCGGGCGGCGCGAGGTAGCGGTCGAGCTCGGCCAGGAGGTCGTCGAAGGCGTGGGGCTCGGCCGGATCGTGCCGCCGCCGCAGGGCGCGAGTGGCGTCGGGCAGGCCGCCCGGGGCCTTGCCGATGCCGAGGTCGATCCGGCCCGGCGCCAGCGTGGCGAGAAGGTTGAAGGTCTCGGCGACCTTGTAGGGGCTGTAATGCGGCAGCAGCACGCCGCCGGAGCCGAGGCGGATGTGCTGGGTACGGGCGGAAAGATGCGCGATCAGGATCTCGGGCGCGGTCCCGGCCAGCCCCGGATTGGCGTGGTGCTCCGCCACCCAGAAGCGCGCGTAGCCGAGCCGCTCGGCCGCCTGCGCCAGGACGATCGTACGGTGGAGGGCGGCGGCGGCCGGCTCGCCGGGCAGCAGCGGGCTCTTGTCGAGGAGGCTCAGGCGGTAGCTCATCGGGAACTCAGGTCGTCGGGACGATGCGGTGCCGGAAGGGTGCCGCGCGGGCTGCTGCGATCGGGGGTGACGGTGACGGCCTCCGCCGGGGGAGGCCGGCGCGCCGCCGATCCGGCGGTTTGACCGGGAGCCGGGACCTTGGCGCCTCCGCTTCGCGGCCGGGCGATCGAGGTGAGGAGCGCGGTCAGGATCATGGATGGTTTCCCGGTCTCTCGAGCTTCGATCGCGCCGTGGCGTCACAGATCGTCCTGACGCAAATCATAGGATGGTGAAGGACAATCGTGCCGTTGCGCGATCCTAGTCCCGCGCTCGTCATGATTTTTATTACGTCGATGCCTTTCGTCAACGAAAGACGCTTCCAAATATTGTCGAAGACGGAGGATGTCGCCCTGTCGTCCAGGGCGGGCCGGAAGAATTGTTCTCTCCGGCGGCGCTCAGGCGATCCGCGCCTGCGCGGCCGTGCCGGGAAGCGGCGGCAATTCGAGGTTCTGGCGGAAATCGTCGCCGACATAGTCGGTGTCGATCAGACCGCGCCGCCGCAGCTCGGGCAGGAGGCCGTTGAGCAGCAGATCCTCCTGGTCAGGATTGCCGAGGCCGTGCAGGGTGACGACGTCGAGGATGCCGGCGCGATAGCGCTCCTCGAGGGCGTCGGCGAGCCGTTCGGGTGTGCCGGCGACCGACCAGTGGCCGGTCTCCTGGGCCTCGATGATGAGCCGGCGCAGGGACAACCCCTGCTGGGCGTAGCGGCGGAAGATCGCCACCTGTCCGCGCCGGCGATTGATGCGGGCCACCTCCGGCAGCAGCGATTCGGGCAGGGGCGCGTCGAGGGAAAGCCCCGACAGGTCGACCTCCCCACCCAGCATGTCGGCGAGCTTGAGGCGGCCCTGGTCGTAGTCGATTCGGGCGTGCTTCTCGGCGAGCCGGCGGGCGACGTCGGACTCGGACTCGCCGATGAGGCCGTGGAAGGAGTTCATCACGAAGGGCAGGCCGCCTCCGCGACCGAAGGCGGCGGCGCGCCGGCGCAGCTCGGTCGCGAAGGCGACCGCGCCCTCGAAGCTCGGCTGCGAGGTGTAGACCACCTCGGCATGGGCGGCGCCGACGGCCATGCCCGCCTCCGACTGCCCGGCCTGGAACTGGACCGGGCGCCCCTGCGGCAGCGGCGGCACATTGAGCGGCCCGGCGACCGCGAAGTGCCGGCCGCGATGGTCGATGCGGTGGAATCGCGCCGGATCGATCGCGAGCGCTCCCGACGCCGTGCGGGTCGCCGCGTCGCGCGCGTTCGCGTCGAACAGGGCGTTGACGACCGCGATGAACTCGGCCGCCCGGGCGTAGCGCGCCTCGGGGCTCGGCAAGATCCCGTCGAATCCCTCCTCCCCGAAATTCTCCTCGCCGACCGAGGAGGTCACGGCGTTCCAGGCGGCGCGGCCGCCGCTGACGTGGTCGAGGGTGGCGAGCTGCCGGGCGAGGTTGAAGGGATGGTGGAAGGAGGTCGAGACCGTCGCCACCAGCCCGATCCGGGAGGTCGCCTGGCTGAGCGCCGCGAGGGCGATCAGCGGCTCCTGCACGCCGGCGGTTCCGGCGAGGCCGGCGGGGTCGATCTGCAGCAGGTCGGCGGTGAACAGGCCGGTGATCCGCTCGGCCTCGGCCCTGCGGGCGATGTCGACCGCCCGGCGGAGCCCGAAGCCGGGATCGCCGTCATTCGCGGCCGCGACGAGGGTGGGTGCGCCGACGAGGGTCTTGAGGCGGCGGGGTCGTGAGGAGGCCATGACGGGATCCAGGCGGCACCCGCCGGCCGGGCGGTCCGGCGGGGCATCGTGGCGGCGGGGCGGTTCGGGTCAGGCGGCACGCGCCCGGTGTGCCGCGATGCGGGCGAGGAGCCGCTGTTCCTGCTCCGCCTTCAGGACGTTGACGCGGGCGGTCGCCTCCTCGAAGGAGGCGGCGGGCGGCTCGACGGGGGTCGCGGCGACGCCGCCCGCCGGGCTGAGGGCCTTCTGGAACGGCAGGGATCGGTACAGCACCGGGTCGACCGTGACGTCGAAGAGCGGCCGGTAGCCGAGGGAAGCGTAGAGCGCCGTGGCTTCCGGCTGGCGAAACCCCGTCGTCAGGTAGGCCCGGGTGTAGCCGAGGCGGAGGGCGGAGGCCTCGAGCGCCTGGACGACGCGCTTCGCGAGCCCCTGGCGGCGCAGGTCGGGCCGGGTCCAGATGCGCTTGAGCTCCACGGTCGCGTCGTCGTGGCTCATGAACGCGCCGCCGGCGATCGTCTCCCCGTCGCGCAGCACGAGCAGGAAGTCGCCGAGTGTCGGGCGGTAGGCCTCGGCGGGGTACCGCAGGATCTCGGCCCGGGCGCCGCCCGGCCGGGTCACCGCGCCGTAGCGGCCGTCATACTCGGCGACCAGCCCGTCGAGGAGCGGTTGCGCGGCGGGCTCCAGGGGAGACGAGTGCACGATGATCTCGGCCATGGCATGCCTTCGGATAGGGGGGCGATCGACGGATCGTCGCACCGGTCGCGTCGAGGTCGGCGAACCTGATCTTAGATTGACAGGTTGAGGATCCGCACAGAGCACGGATAATTTCGGATCAGATCTGCGAAAGCAATTTTATTTGTTTGATATATTCAGCCTGGATCGTCGACGTCGTCAATGAAATCGGTCTCTCTTTTGTGGCGTCTTCGGAGAACGAAGATGCCGCCGGCGCCGTCGCGCGTGGAAAGGCCGCGATCCGTCGCGCGATCGATGGGCCATCGGGTGATCGGGAGCCCTATTCAGTCCTTGGCGGGCCGGCGGAAGCCGGCACCGGGATGGCTGTCGGACAGGCGCGGGCCGCGCCCGGCAAACAGCTTCTCGCGCAAGGTCCCGTCCCGATAGGCGGTCTTGAACGCGCCGCGGGCCTGCAACTCGGGCACCAGGAGGGTCACCACCGCGTCGAGGGATTCCGGCATCACCGTGCGCACGAGGTTGAAGCCGTCCACATCCGTCTCCGCCACCCAGGACAGGAGCTCGTCGGCGACCTCGCTGGGCGAGCCGACCAGAACCGGCGCCCGGGCGCCGGCCGGCGTGAAGTCGAGGAGGTCGCGCACCCGGGTCGGGCGCTCGGCGCGGGTGAGGTTCTCGACCGTCGAGCGGATCGCATTGGTGCGCTGGAAGGCGAGCGGATCGTCGAGGGACAGGCCCGAAAGGTCGATCCCTGTCCAGCCGGAGACCAGCGCCAGCTGCCCCGCCGCGTCGATATAGCGGCGATATTCGTCGCGCAGGTCGCGGGCCTCGGCGGAGGTCGGCGCCACGATCACGGTCGCGCCGAGGAAGGTGAGCACGTCGTAGGGACCGCGACCCGCCTCCCGGGCCGCGTCCCGGACGGCGCGGACCGCCCTCGCGGCGGCGGGCTTCGTCGGGCCGTTGAGGAAGACGCTCTCGGCGTGGCGCCCGGCGAAGCGAACGCCCCGCTCCGAGGTGCCGGCCTGGTAGAGGACCGGCGTGCGCTGCGGCGAGGGCTCGGCGAGGTGGCGGGCATCGACCTTGTAGAAGGGACCGTCATGCACGACGCGGTGCACCTTGTCGGGTCGCGTGAACACGCCCGCCGCCCGGTCCCGCAGGACCGCGTCGTCCTCCCAGGAGCCCTCCCAGAGCTTATAGATGGCGGCCATGAAGTCCTCGGCCGCCTCGTAGCGCTGGTCGTGGTCGCGCGAGTCCGTCAGCCCCATGCCGCGGGCGCCGCTGTCGAGGTAGCCCGTCACGATGTTCCAGCCGAGCCGGCCCCCGGTGAGGTGGTCGAGGGTGGTGAAGCGGCGGGCGAACGGGAACGGGTGGTCGTAGGTCAGGTTCTGGGTGATGCCGAAGCCGAGATGGCGCGTGACGTGGGCCATCGCCGAGACGGCGAGGACCGGATCGGCGTTGGGCGCCTGGGCGCCGGCGAGGAGCGCGGCGTCGCCATTGCCGGCATAGACGTCGTAGAGGCCGAACACGTCGGCGATGAACAGCCCGTCGAGGAAGCCGCGCTCGGCCGTCTGCGCCATGTCCGTCCACCAGGACAGCGTGTTGTAATCGGCCTGGGTGTCGCGCGGATGGCGCCACAGGCCGGCCCAGTTGTGCGACGGGGCGGCCATCTGGAAGGCGTTCAGGCGAAGCTCGCGGCGTGGCGTCATGATTCCGATCAAGTCTCTCACCGCGGCCGGTGCCTGCGGCTCCCGGCCTGTGTCCCCCGCGGCAGCCACGATGTCAATTTCGTGTATCGAATTAGTAGACTATTTCGGTCGGGCATCGCGGGTGTGACGGCGCGACCCTCGGCCGGATCCGTGAGGCTGACGAGAGCCATGGGCGAGCCTGTCCGTATCGTGTCCGTCAGAGGCGGTGCGCCCGGTGGCACGCCGGGTCTTGGCTCACGCAGCCCCCTCCAGCGCCGGACCGTCACGCGCTCGAGGCTGGCGAACACCACCGGCTCGACCACCAGGCCGATCGCGACGACGAGAAGCAGGCCGGCGAAGACCCGGTCGGTAGAGCGCTCGTCGCGATTCCCGGAGACGTCCCGGCCGAGGCCGCCCCGGCCCGATGAGGTGCCGAAGACGCGTTCCGCGGCGATCGGGGTGCGCCAGCCCTGCCGCTCGCGGGGAGACCAGCCCTGCGAGCTATGCCTCTGTCCCCCGCCGGAACCGCGCCGCCGGATCGCTCGCCGGCAGCAGCCTGCGCCGCAGATCGCGCTTCTCGGGGGAGATCTGCCGGGCGTGAGCGATTGGGCGAGGGCCGAAGCGGCAGCGGCGAGCAGGGCAGCCAGAAGGCCACGGCAGGCGAGCATCACGCCGCCCTCGCGGCGCGGCCGTTCGCAGCGTGCGAGGGGGGATCGGCGGGCATGGTGGTCTCCCGCGAGGACGATGAGGCCGGCTCGGCCCGAGCATGGCCAGTGTCGACGAGAATGTCCTTTTTATAGAACCAACCCATTGAGGGCGGTGTTGTCGCCAAAGCGCCTATTACGGCGAAAATCTTTCAAATACGCCGAAAGATCGATATTGCAGGCTGCCGATGCTTGTTTCGGGACCTGGATCCTGCGCAAAATCCGCCCTCATGAGATCGGCCTTCCGCATTCTGTTCTTTGAAAAGAACGAGACGGCGAGGTTCGGTGCGAGCTTCGACGCGTCGGCGCTCCGTGATCGGCGCATCGACCGACAGGATGGGACGACCGTGATGACGCAGATCCAGGCCGGATGGAGCTCGGGCCCGAGCACCCGCTACGAGGATCTGGCCGAGCGCTTTCGGCCGGTCTTCCGCGACATCCGCGACGGAGCCGCCGCCCGCGACCATGCCCGGCGCCTGCCCCATGCCGAGCTCGCGGCGCTGAAGGAGGCGGGCTTCACCACCCTGCGGCTTCCGCCCGAGGAAGGCGGGCTCGGCGTGAGCCTGCCGGAGCTGTTCGGGCTCCTCATCGCGCTGTCCGAGGGCGATCCCAACGTGACGAACGCGCTGCGCGCGCATTTCGGTTTCACCGAGGACGTGCTGAACTCACCCCATCCCGGTTGGCGCAGCCAGTGGCTGCCGCGGATCGCCGCGCGCGAGACCGTGGGGAGCGGCGTCTCCGAGACCGGCGCCGCCAAGGTCGGCAGCTTCGACACCGTGCTCAAGCGGCGCGGCGACGCCTACGTGCTCGACGGCACCAAGTTCTACACGACCGGCTCGCTCTTCGCCGACTGGATCCACCTCGCGGCGGTCGACGAGGCCGGCCAGCCTGTCGGGGCGGCGGTGCCGCGACGCGCCGCCGGGGTCACCGTGCTGGACGATTGGGACGGGTTCGGCCAGGCGCTGACCGCGAGCGGCACCGCGCGCTTCACCGACGTGGCGATCGAAGCGGCCTGGGTGAACCCCGATCCCGGCCGGTTCCGCTACGCGATGGCGTTCTACCAGCTCGTCCACCTCGCGACGCTCGCTGGCATCGGCCGTGCCGCTTCCGGCGACGTCGCCCGCCTCGTCTCCGAGCGCATCCGGGTCTACAGCCATGGCAACGCCGCCCGCACCGCGGACGATCCGCAGGTGCTCCAGGTGGTCGGTCGGGTGCGGGGGGCGGCCTATGCAGCCGGCGCCATCGTGCTCAAGGCGGCGGAGGCGCTTCAGCGCGTGTGGGAGGCCGACCGGGCTGGGGACGGGGAGGGCGCGGCCGTCGCCGCCACCGTCGCCGATGTCGAGGTCAACCAGGCGGTGACGGTGGTGACCGGGCTGGTGCTCGACGCCACGACGCAGCTCTTCGACGCGCTCGGCGCCTCGGCGACCCGGCGCGGTCTCGCCCTCGACCGGCACTGGCGCAACGCCCGCACCATCGCGTCGCACAACCCCCGCATCTACCGCGACCGCACCGTCGGCGACTTCGCCGTCAACGGCGCGGCCCCGCCGCGGCAGTACCGCGTCGGCCAGGCCTGAGGCAAAGGCCCTCCGCGCCCGATCGCGGGCGATCCCGTCACGGCGCGCGCCGGGCTTGCCAACAGGACGACCGCGCGGTGTGGCTGGGGCACGCCGTCGCCGCGGCCCAGCGCCGGGTCATCGGCAGCGCCGAAAAATCGAATATCCGGAATGCGGGCATCACGAAAATAACATTCTCCATCAATGGAAATATATAGCTATAAAAAGCTATCGACTTGCGTCTTCGCTCGATCTTATCATGTGTCGACGCATAGGGCAGATGCTCGACAGGGCGCCCTGGTCTCAACAACATGAGGAATGACTGCGATGAGCCTGTGGCTGCGCCAGCCGTCCCGCCAGACGTCCGCACGCCTCGACACGGCGGCTCGCAGGAGCGCCGGCGGGCTCAGCCTCGGCGCTGCCGCCCGGCAAGACGCGGCGGACGGCCGGAGCGAGGCCTGGCGAGGAGACGGCGCGATCGACGACGATCGGCAAAGGTCGCAGCGTTTGGCGGTCGCCAAGCAGTTCGACCTCGACGGTCAGATCGGCTGAGCACGTCCCGACCCTCTCGCTCCCCGTGATCCGGACGAGGACAGGCCGCGCAGCCCGGCATCCCGCCGCGGAGGACATCGTCGGTGCCGGGCACCGGCGCCGCCATTCCGGCGGTTTCGTCAGATGCGGGCGCCGGGTGGCGGCCGGCCACCTCGCCCTCTGACCATGAAAGACCTCACGCCATGACGTTCTCCAGGCGCTCCTTCGCTGCTGGACTCGCCACTTCCCTCGGCGCCCTCGCGACCGGAGGCCCGGCCCGGGCCGACCGTGTCCTGCGCGTCGGCTACCAGAAATACGGCACCATGCTGCTGCTGAAGGCTCGCGGGGCCCTCGATCCGGCGCTCAAGCCCCTCGGCTTCCGGGCCGAGTGGCGGGAATTTCCGGGCGGGCCGCAGCTCCTGGAGGCGGTCAACGCCAAGGCCGTCGATATCGGCGTGGTCGGCGAGACGCCGCCGATCTTCGCGCAAGGCGCCGGCGCGCCCCTCGTCTACCTCGCCCACGAGCCGCCCGCCCCGAAGAGCGAGGCGATCGTCGTGCCCAAGGACAGCCCGATCCGCGCCGTCGCCGACCTGAAGGGCAGGAAGGTTGCGCTCAACAAGGGCTCGAACGTTCACTACCTGCTCGTGCGCGCGCTGGAGGAGGCCGGCCTCGCCTACACGGACATCCAGACCGTCTTCCTCGCTCCGGCCGACGGGCGGGCGGCGTTCGATGGCGGATCGGTCGATGCCTGGGTAATCTGGGACCCGTTCCTGGCCGCCGTCGAGGTGTCGAGCGGTGCCCGTATCCTGCAGGACGCGACGGGGCTCGCGGCCAACCACCAGTTCTATGTCGGCGAGCGCTCGTTCACGGAGGCGCAGCCGCAGGCCATCGACACGGTGCTGGCGGCGATCGCGGCCATCGACCGCGAGACCAACGGGGTGACCGAGGCGGCGGCGCGCGAGCTGAGCCCGGCGGTCGGCATGCCGGTGCCGATCCTCTCCCGGGCCCTCGCCCGCCAGAGCTGGGGCGTGACTCCACTCAGCCCGGAGGTGGTCGCCGGGCAGCAGCGCATCGCCGACATGTTCCTGCGCCTCGGGCTGCTGCCGCGGCCGATCCAGGTGGCGGAGGCCGTCCGGCAGGCGCGCTCATAGGGCGGGGACCCGCCCTCAGGCCGCGCCGGTAACGGACCGGTGGCGGGCGGCCGGATGGGCCGGGTCGACGCGGTCGCGCCCGAACAGCTTCCGGCGCAGCGGGCCGTCGCGGTAGGCCATCGGGTAGCGCCCGCGCCGCTGCAACTCGGGGACGACGAACTCGACGATGTCCGCGAAGGTCTCGTGCGCCACCGCGTAGGCGAGATTGAACCCGTCGATGCCGGTCGCCGCCACGAAGGCCTCGAGCGCGTCGCAGACGGTCGCGGGCGAGCCGCAGAAGACCGGGCCGATCCCGCCGATCCCGACATGCTCGGCCACCTCCCGCACCGTCCAGACCCGGCTCGGATCGGCCCGCGTGACGTTGTCCATCGCCGAGCGCCCGGCATCGTTCTCGACGTGGCGGACCTCGGCGTCGAGGTCGAGCGTCGAGAAGTCGACCCCGGTCCACCCCGACATCAGGGCGAGCGCCCCCTCGTGGCTGACATAGGAGCGGTACTCGTCGAGCTTGGCCTGCGCCTTGGCGTCGGTCTCGGCGACCACGAGGGTGGCGAGCGCGTAGATCAGGAGGTCGTCCGGCCGCCGGCCTTCCTCGACGGCCGCCTGCCGGAGCGCGGCGACGCGCGGAGCGATCACCTGCGGCGAAGGACCCGACACGAACACGCATTCGGCGTGGCGGGCCGCGAAGCCACGCCCCTTCGGCGAGGTGCCGGCCTGGTAGATCACCGGGGTCCGCTGCGGCGAGGGCTCCCCGAGATGGACGCCCTCGACCCGGAAATGCGGACCCTCGTGCCGGATCGCCCGGACCCGGGCCGGATCGGCGTACACGCCCGCCGCCCGGTCGCGCCGGACCGCGTCGTCGTCCCAGCTTCCCTCCCACAGGGCATAGGCGACCGCCATGTACTCCTCGGCGAGGTCGTAGCGGTCGTCGTGGGCGCGCTGGCGGTCGAGGCCCATCGCGCGCGCGGCAGAATCGAGGTAGCCGGTGACGACGTTCCAGCCGATGCGGCCGCTCGTCAGGTGGTCGAGCGTCGTGAAGCGACGGGCGAGCAGGTAGGGCACCTCGTAAGAGAGGTTCACGGTGACCCCGAAGCCGAGATGCTCGGTCACCGCCGCCATCGCCGGCACGACGAGGAGCGGATCGTTGACCGGCACCTGCGTGGCCTGCCGCAGGGCGGCGGCGGGGGAGCCGCCAAAGACGTCGTAGAGCCCGACCACGTCGGCGAGGAACACCCCGTCGAAGCCGCCCCGCTCCAGCAGCCGGGCGAGGTCGGTCCAGTAGGCGAGGGTGTTGTAGTCGCCGGAGCGGTCGCGGGGGTGGCGCCACAGGCCGGGCGACTGGTGCCCGACGCAGTTCATCTCGAAGGCGTTGAAGCGGATCATGGCTCGGCCGGCGCGGCGGGAGGGAAGGTGACGCTCGACGCGACCACGCCGGTGCCGTCGAGGCGGGCGAGGACGCGCTGCGGGGCGATCCGGTGCGATCGCCGTCGAGCGTTGGACGCGTCACCCATACTGAGCCGGCCCGCCGGGAGATGCCATTCCAAAATCGAGCATGAAAACACAATGCTCTTCCTCGATTTTCGTCGCGAGGAATAAACGATTCCATCACCCCGTGATGACGGTTCTTCGCCCGGTTATGCCCTTGCGACGGTCCGACCATCTCGCAGCGAGGGTCGACGACGGGGAAGAGTTCAATCCCATGTCCCTGGCCGGCCGGACCGGACATGATCGATGGGCTGTCTCACCGCACCGGCGCGGCGCAAGCTCTTCCGCGCCGCAGCGCGATCATCCGAGGACCCGATGCCGACCTCCCGCCGAATCCTGCTCGCGGGCCTCGCCGCCTCGGTCCACCTGAGCCGCCCTGCCCGCGCCTCCGCATCGGCGACCAGCGCTCCCCGACGCTGATCGCGCTGCTGTGCTAAGCAGACTTGCGTTGGCAGGCCAACGCTTCGTCCGCTTAGGTTCTTGTTCTGTCGCAGATTTTTGTCGCAAAACCGGCCACCACTTTTGCGAAATCTGCTTAGGACGGGAGCCTGGAACAGGCTGTGTCCGCAAGGCGTCGGCCTGTCCTGGCAGGAATTTACCGGCGGCCTGCCGTTCAAGGAGCACTGAACGCCGGATCGATCGACATCCCGGCCGACATCGCCGCCACCGTGCCGGTCCTCACGCAGGCGGCCCGCGCACCCATCGTCGCCCGGATCCGGCGTTGGTGCTTTCCGCCCGAGCCCACTCCTTCGACGCCGGTGGCCACCCCAGCGAGAGATCCCACCTGCTACAGCGCTGCGCAAGGCGCGCAGCCGGGATCGCTCGCTCTCGGTCAGCTGCACCAATCCAAAAGACACGACCTGCTGCGCGCTGCCCGGTGCACGCGCTTTGCCGTTTCGACCCGTCTCCAAGGGGGAAAGTGCGGGATGGCGAAACGCTTGACCGGGGACCGAACCCGTGGCTTTTGGGGGCCGCTGGCACCAGACTCCGTAGCTCAGCTGGATAGAGCAGCCGCCTTCTAAGCGGCTGATTGCAGGCTCCGCCGGACCCTTTTCCCCCTACGCGGAGCCGCCGCCGGACCGGCGGCCAAGCCCAACTCGGACGGCATTCGGACGGCCGGAACCGCGCCACAGGGCGCTCGGACGGCGTTGGGTGGCGTTTGGGGCGGTGGGCTAGCGGGACGTCGATTCGAGGGCGATCTTCGCTGCCGGCAGGTCCGGGCGCAGGCGAGGGCCGAGGCCCCTAGCGAACGTCGTGAGGCTTGTCGGGACCCCCTACGCCCACGGGCTGAGGCACCCAGCATAAGACACCGGCCACCCATGCCGTCGACCGCCAGCGTCAGGATCCCCGGCAGCCGCCTTGTCCGGCCGGGGCACCTCAAGGGCGGGAGCGCCGCGGCGGCGCCCGGGGACGTTCGCGAGCCCCTCGTCGCCTCTGTGTCGAACTCCGGCGCCCCCGCGCGAAGGATAGGTGGTGACCCTCCGGAGGCCGCCATGCCCGCCAACGCCTACCTCTCAGCCTGACCTCGCTCTCCCGGACGCGGCCGCATGCCGTCCCCGACGACGTGCGGGGATTCCGCCGCGAGGACCCCGCCGGCCGGTGCGCGGCCTGCCGCCACCATGCCCGCAGCGAGGGACCGGCGCCGGCGACGCGCTACACGGGGGAGGCCGCGGTCGCGGACGTCTGCCTGGCGTTCCGGCGTGAGCTTCTCGTCGCCCGGCCGACGACGCGGCGGTGCGGGCGGTTCGAGGCGTTGCCGGCGCCCGCACTCCTTAACGGGGTCCGCCCGCACGGGGCGGGGGCGGACGGCCCGGGGCGCCGTCGAGGCCGCCGTCCATGAAAAAATCTGCGCCCTCAAAAGTTAACGTCGGGCCTCGGGCGGGGCGCCAGAATGTATTTTATACGAGTCATTTCGGAGAACGGACCGAGAACATGACTTACACAGAAGGCATTAATTCTTGGGATTTTATGGACTGCATTAATATTTCCAAGTGGTAAACGCAGATTATTGAGCATTGCGTCGAATTTTATGAAATCTATTCAACTAAACGTGATGCGCCCGTCGGCACGATATCATCATCAAGGGACGGGGGAGCACGATGCAGCGGACTATCCTGAAGGGCATGACCGAGGCCGAGATGGCCAAGCACATCGCCGAGGGCATCGAAAACCGCATGGCCATCGACGCCGCGCCGGACCGCACGGCCAAGCTGGCCGAGATCATCGCCCGCGGGGATCTCGTTTGGGCTGTTTGGCCCGAGACGGACAAGAGGAAGCCGAAGATCGCCGGCCACGCCCTCGCCTTGCTGAAGGGACGTCCCATTCTGAAGTACATGTCGGATAACAAGTCCAGCGGATACTTGGAGCAGATCACCATCATGCTCAACAGCCATTCGTCCGCGTGCGGGGCCTGCGGCCTGTACGGTGACGAGGCCGAGCCCAAGGCGTCTTAATCGGCCTTGGCCTTCCCCGCCCGCCGCTCGGCATCCCGCCGGGCGTAGCGGGCGCCCGCCTCGGCGGCATCGCGAGGCGGCCCCTCCTGACAGGGGGCCGCCTCGCGCAGCGTTTGGGCGAACCGCGGCGCGAAGGGGGGATGACCGGTCGGGGCGGCGGCCTCACAATTCCCCTCCGTCCTGCCCAGCGAACCCCCGACATTCAGGCGGACATGGGTGATGCCTGTTTACGCCCACACCACGTACACCCCGATATAAGAGTCCGTTGGGAAAGGGTGACAACAGTATATTTCAAGGTTATGCGGAATGGCAGCGCGTCGTGAATGGCTTGATGGCTCGACCGTGGCTTGGACCAAAGAGAACAGGGCGCGGTACGATCGCCGCAATCAGAGATATCCGAGTGATTTGACACCCGACGAATGGCGCGAATTGGAACCCCTCCTGCCCGTCGCTCAAAGGATCGGCCGGCCACGGACCTACAGTCTTCAGGAGGTCATCAATGGCATCCTCTACGTGCAGCGGTACGGCATCCCATGGGATGCTTTGCCCAAAGATCTACCGCCGTCCAGCATCTGTTATGACTACTGGCGAGTTCTGGTCGATGGCGGCCATCTGGAACGCATCAATCATCATCTCGTGATGCGTGACCGTGAGAAAGACGGGCGCGAGGCCAGCCCGACACTCGCGATCATCGATGCTCAGTCGGTCAAGTGCGATGCCCCCCAAGGCGAGCGCGGCTATGACGCGGGCAAGAAAGTGTTCGGCCGCAAGCGACACCTGGTGGTCGACAGCGGCGGGCGTCTGTTGGCCGTCAGTGTGACACCGGCCAACGTCCAGGATCAGGATGGAGGCCTCGCCTTGGTCAAGCGTCTGGTGCGCCTTTATCCCTGGGTGGAGACCATTGTCGTCGATGGCGGGTACAAGAAACGGTTCATTGATGCCGTTCAATCCGGGTTGAGGCGTGCGGTCGAGGTCGTCCTTCGACCGGAGGGGGCGAAGGGCTTTGTTCTTCTGCCAAAGCGGTGGAAGGTCGAGCAGAGCATAGGTGCTCTCACGGGCTCGCGGCGCCTCAAGACGGACTACGAAACGTTCCTCCATGTCTCGGCAGGTGCGATGCTGTTCGCATCAATCGGCCGACTCCTCGCGTCAATTACTATGGATTAATTCTTTCCTAACGGACTCTAAGGATAGCTGCTCTCCCGAGAGGCTATCGATCCCAACCTAGAGGGGGAGCTTGCGACATCGCTCCGGAGTTTGCCGCGTGCTGTGTTGACCCGTGCTTTTGACCCAAAGCGGCTCCTCGCAAGCTCTGTCGGGAATGTCCGGTCGCGAGTAGATTGTGTTGAAAAACTCGGCTGTTGCGGCGGCGGGTGCGGGGTGATTCACTCTCGTTGTGAGGCGAGGATTGACGCAGATGATGGGTCCGCGGCAGGTCGAGCAGGGCGCTCTGTTCTACGAGTTCTCCCTCGATACACACGTTCCAGCCGATCACCTCCTGCGCGCCATCGACCGCTTCGTCGACTTGAGCAACCTGCGGCGGGACCTGGCGCCCTTCTATGCCTCAACGGGCCGGCCCTCGATCGACCCCGAGCTCATGATCCGCATGCTGCTCATCGGCTACTGCCTCGGCATACGCTCCGAGCGACGGTTGTGCGAGGAGGTCCACCTCAACCTTGCTTATCGCTGGTTCTGCCGGCTCGGCCTTGACGGCCGGGTGCCGGACCACTCGACGTTCTCGAAGAACCGGCACGGTCGGTTCCGTGACAGCGATCTGCTGCGCGAGGTGTTCGAGGTCACCGTGCAACGCTGCATCGAGGAGGGGCTCGTCGGGGGCGAGGGTTTTGCGGTCGATGCCAGCCTGATCCGGGCCGATGCCAACAAGCAGCGCTCTGCCGACGCCTCGGAGACCGTTGACTGGACCGATCTCGCCCGGACCCGCCGGTCAGTGCGCGAGTACCTCGACACCCTCGACGAAGCCGCCTGGGGAGCAGCGAGCGAGACCCAGCCGAAGTTTGTCTCCCGCTCCGACCCGGCGGCGCAGTGGACGGGCGCGCTGAAAGGTCATGCCTTCTTTGCCTACGCCACCAACTACCTGATCGACCTCGACCACGCCGTGATCGTCGATGTCGAGGCCAGCCGCGCCATCCGGCAGGCGGAAGTCGGGGCAGCCCGCACCATGATCGCGCGGACGCAAGATCGCTTTGGGCTGTGGCCAGCCCGGCTTGCGGCCGACAGTGCCTACGGGTCGGCTGAGCACCTCGCTTGGCTCGTGCACGAGCGCGGGATCGAGCCGCACATCCCGGTCTTCGACAAGTCCGAGCGCCGCGATGGCACCTTCAGCCGGTCAGCCTTCAGCTACGACCCTGCAGCTGATGCCTACACCTGCCCAGCTGGCCATCAGTTGCGGCCACGCCAGAAGGTCTATCGGACGCCGTTCCCGCTCGTCGATGACGATGGGATGATGCGCTACCGGGCGAGCCAGCGCGACTGCGAGCCCTGCACGCTGAAGCCGCGATGCTGCCCCAACACACCCGCCCGCAAGGTCCCACGCTCGATCCATGAAGGCGCCCGGCAGATGGCGCGCGACATCTGCGCCTCGGACGAGGGCCGCACCTCACGGCGTGAGCGCAAGAAGGTCGAGATGTTGTTTGCCCACCTCAAGCGGATCCTGAAGCTGGATCGGCTTCGGCTGCGGGGACCGAACGGCGCTCGGGACGAGTTCCACCTCGCCGCAGCAGCCCAGAACCTCCGGAAGCTCGCTAAGCTGATCCCGCTCCAGCAGCTGAGCCCGGCCTGATCGGCCGGGACCGCCCCCACGTGGGAGCGGTCTGCTCAGCCGATTGGTGCCCGATCCAGATCGGCCGCGAGTTTTTCAACAAAATCGGCGCGAAGCCGAAACAGGCGATGGTGAACTCCCGTGCCTTTCGGGCTGCCATGGCGACTCCTCCGAAGGCTCGCATGGGGCAAATGACCCTGTTCCGCTGCGATAACGTCACGGTCATCGTGCGGCGGCTGATTTCACGGATAGACAGGGGAGGGGAACCGATACCAATCAGAGAAGATAGGCTGACGGACTACGACCCGCTGCCTCTCAGGGAAGGGGAGGGGACAGTGGGCCGGTCGCGTCAACATCTGATTTTATTAGCTGGCAGGATGCTGCGCAGCCTACAATCCCCGCTCTGGAATAAAGCCTGCTCGGATCTGCTTAGGTATAGCTGGCCAGTGTGCGTACCAGGCGCCAAAAGCGCACTCTCGGCCGCCATAGGCGGCCCGGCATAGCCGAGCTATTTGCTTACCGGTCAGGCGCCCGCGCTGCATAAGCGCATCGGCTACAGCCTTGATAGCAGCGGCCCCCGGCTTAGACTGAACAAGGGCGGTGGCCCTTGCTTGGGACAGCTGTAAGATCTCCCGCTGTTCTTCGTGTGGCAAATCCCAGGCATCGACCAGAAACTGGGCATGTTTCATGTCCTGTATGCCGCCTGCCAACATACAGGCGCTTACCGACGCATGTCGGTAGTGTGCTTCAGCTATAAAGCCTGCGAAGCAATTAACAAGCTCCATATCTCGGTTGATGGCACGGAGATAATCGGCGCGATCCTGCTCCTCTGCAGATCCTGCGGTCGGTATACGCCCATACGGATAACCGTGGATATCATATCCCTCGACTATACCCTCGCAGCCGACGACTAGGGCCTGTTGTCGCTTGAACTCTCTGCGAGGATGAGCGTTTCCCCGCTTTGAGCGAGGAGACACGATGCTGACGGACGCTCAGTGGGCCGAACTGGAACCGCTGGTGGAAGCCTGCCGGCCCAAAGGCAAGACGCCGCCCCAAGAGCTGCGCCGCACGATCTCAGCCATCCTCTGGCGGCATCACAACGGCGCCTCTTGGAGGGCCATTCCAGCCGAGTTGGGTCCCTGGTGGCAGGCCGCCCAGATCTTCATCCGCTGGGCGCGCGCCGGCGTCTGGGAGCGGCTGCTCGACCTCGTGCAGAGCCGCGGCGTCGCGCTGGGCATGGTGTTTCTCGACGGCACGAACATTCGAGCCCACCAGAAGGCGGCGGGCGCGGCCAAAAGGGGGGATCTGGAGCCGAGCGAGACCATCGTGAAGCTCTTGGCCGCTCGCGTGGCGGCTATGGCACCAAGGCCTGCGTGATCGCCGATGGACGGGGCCGCCCCGTCGGTTTCCGCCTCGCGCCCGGTCAGGCGCATGAACTGCCCCACGCCCTTCCGCTGCTCGATCAACTGCCCGGGGTGCCGAAGTGGGTGGTGGCCGACCGTGGCTTCTCCAGCCACGGCTTTCGCGAGGCGATCTGGACCGCCGGGGCCCGGCCCGCGATCCCGACCAAGAGCAACGAGGCCCCGCTCGCCTGTCCTGACTGGATCTACACCAATCGCAACATCGTCGAGCGACTGTGGGCGCGCCTCAAGGAATGGCGGGCCGTTGCCACACGCTACGAGAAGACTGCCGTCAGCTTCATGGGCGTCCTCTGCCTCGCCGCTACGCTCCTCTGGATCAAGTGACGACAGGCCCTACTATGCCCTTACGATTTTTAAAGACCTTGCCGGCGCGAACCTCGTCAACGGTAAGGACCAAGGCGCGATCCGTTTTATGTCCGAAATACCATCGCGCAAGCGCGTGTCCGGCTTCGTGATGGCAGGTCAACCGGCGACGACCTTTCGTCCTTACCATTCGCCTAAATGCTCCTCGCGGGTGGCGTTCCGGCGCATGCGGAATGAGATGCCCTTGCTTCAACATCATATCGGAGCAACTTAAGCCTGCGTAGATGGATTTGGCACCCCTTGATTTGTTGATTATGGTAAATGTCTTATCAGCAGCACTGAATACCAAATTTGTTGCCGCTTGCTTTGCTGCCGTGAGTACATGTTGAGTCGTGAATGCGTTTCTGTTGAAATTTTATTTATAGTATCGGTCAACATCTAATTTAGCGGCGATACTGTGGTTGAAGAAAGGGGCCCTTCCCGGTGATGGACGGCGCGGCGTCCTCAAAGGGCTCGCGGGTGACACGGTCCACCGGTCAGGTTCTCTCGTTAGGGTAGGCGAGCGCACGGCCGGCGGCCGCGAGGATGGCGCAGGGCTCCCGGTGAGGGCCGTCGGCATGGGGCAGTTCTTCGTGCCAGCCGACCTCGGCCACGCCGTCCCGGGGCCATTCCCTGAGGAGGCGCTCGCCGTCGGGGCCGCCGTAGTCCGGGCCGACGGAGGCGTGCCCGAACCGCGCGCAGGAACCCGAGACGAGGAAGAAGCCGGGCAGCGTGCGGGCGACGAAGGCCCGGGCGGCATCGAGGCTGGTGGTGTAGGGCGGGACGTCGCGCAGGGCGGTGGCGCTGTCGCGTATGCATCCGCCGTGCGCCAGGACCTCCAGGACCGCGTCGAGGACAAAGGCGGCGGTCTCGTCGCTCGCCGGGGCCACGAGCTCGATCTCGACGCGGCGGAGGTCGCTGGCGCGGCAGGCGCGCGCGGTCGCGGCCGCCTCGCCCCCGGAGAGGGCGAGGCCGACGAACAGGTCGTCGTTGGCAGCGCCCCGGGCGGTCTCGGGATTCCCGCGGGCCAGGAGCGCGCGGTACTGCTCGATGGCGGGGAAAGCGACGACGTTCACGGGCGGCTCCGTGCGCGCTCGGCGGCTCGGCGCTGCTGACGGGTCACTTTGTCGGTGGACGGATATGGGCGCTGACGATCCAGCCGTGCAGCAAATGCCCTCGCGTCGGCCGCGATGCCCGCCACCCATTCCGGTTCTGACGCCGGGGGCGGTCCCTTCGTCGCGGTCGCCCGGAACATGGCGGCCAGCTCGGGCGTGCACAGGAAGACGGCCTGTCCGTCGAGGAGCCAGCCGCTCGGCGTCGCGGTCATCTCACGGCTCCGGACGCGGGCGCCGCGGCGAAGCTGCGCCAGGGCCGCCTGGTCCTCGCAGTAGATGCCCGGCCGCAGCGCGTCGGCGCGGATCTCGCCGTCGGCGTCGCGGTCGGCGGCGGTCCAGCCGGGCTTGTGCCAGAAGGTGCCCATGGCTCAGGCCCCCAGCGGAAGCATGGCGGGGCGGCCGCCGATGGCCGAGGCAGCGGCGATGAAGGACCAGTAGACGCGGGTCGCCTCGTCGGCCGGCACGCCGGCGGCGGGCGTCAGGACGACGTCGGGGCGGGAGCCGAACGTCAGGACGACGGCGAAGCGCTGCTCGGGCTCCGCCTGTGCGGCGGCCTCGGGCTCGTCCTCGACGATGCCGAGGCAGAGGCTCTCGACGATGCTGTTAAGCTGGACCTTGAACCATTGGCGGTCACGCCGGACCCGCTCGAACGCGGTCAGCTTCTCCGGCGCTACCTTCCTCGGGATGTCGACGTCGAAACGCGCCCTGGCTCCGTCGTTGCGCGTCGCCGCGAGGGCAAATCCCGCCTCGTCGGAGCGCTCGATCTCCAGGAGGAAGCAGTAGCCGGCCCTCTTAAGGAGGGCGTCCTCCGCCGCGTTGAACGCGGCTTTGATGAAGGTCTCGTCCGGAACCCGAATGCCCGCGCCCATGTCCGCCTCGCGAATCCGCCACTCAGGGGAGGCTATCGATTCGCGACGCGAGGGACCTACCGGCCCGGCGGAGGGGACCTTGACGGCAGGTTAATGTCGCCCTACAAACGACATTACGACGACGGCTTAGCCGCGTCATCCACGACGAGCGGGATCGAACCATGGCCACAGCCACCATACAGACGCAGCGCGTCGACCTTTCCGCGCTTTTCCGCGACGCCTGGCGCCTCGCGCGTGCCGGCGCCATTGCATCGGCGTGCTCGGTGCGCCTCTGCCTCGGCAACGGCCTCCGTATGGCCTGGGCCCGCGCCCGCGCCGCCCTGGCGCGCCGCGCTGCCGCCGCCGCTCTCCGCGAGCTCATCGCGGATAACGACCGCCTCATGCTGGAGACCCAGTCCGAGATCGACGCCGGGTGGGGGATTTTCGCTCCCTCGCCTGAGGAACTCCGCGCCCAACTCGCCCGCCTCCACGACCATGGCATTGCCATGCGGGACGAGCTCGCCGAGCTCGAAGGCGCCGCAGCGGCCCCGCAGCAGGCCGACGGCGGCGCGCCGGAGCCCGTCGAGCCGTCCGCGCCCGCTCCGGTGCAGCTATGCCTCATCGCGCATATCGCGAGCCTGCCGCCAGTGCCCCCGGCGCAGCGCGTCATTGAGGAGGCTCGCGAGGCCGAGCCCACGCCGGTCGTCCCGCAGCCCGAGCCCGCCCCGGCTCCCGAGCCTGACCTGTCCACCGTCGAGGGACTCGCTGCCGTCCTAGTTGGACGGCGGGTCGTCATGCCCCTCATGGGGTGGGACGCTCCTTACGAGGTCACCGGCGTCGAGCGATGGGAGTCCAATGACGGGAAGCTGGTCCGCGACTACGTGAACCTGGATGTCACCGGGGTGAAGCCGAGCAAGGGACCGGTGAAGCTCTACGTCGACCGTAAGGGCTGCGGTCGCGGACCGTTCCTCGACACGAAGGCGGGTCGAGCCTACTGGGCCTACGGCTTTTTGTGCAACAGCGGAAGCAAGCACTGCAACGCGGACGCTATCGTCCGCGAGATCCTCGCTCCCATCGCTCTTTGAGGGAGGCGGTCATGACGACCAAGATCTCTTTCGACAACGACTACTACACATACGACGACGGCCTGCGCCTCATGACCGAGGGCGAGGTCCGCTACAATGGGCGCTTCGTCTGCCGCGTCGGCGTCTACCGCCGCAGCGAGTACGACCGGGCCTACGTCCGCGAGGCCACGGTCCTCGTCCCGACCGGGCCGACCGCCCGCTCGATGACGGCCGAGAAGCTCCGCACCGCGGTCGAGCGCCGGCTCGACGCCATCGACGCCTAAGCGCGACGCTGCCTTCTCCCCCGTCGTAGCCCGGCGGGGGAGCGGGGAGCGCCGACGAGCACTCCGTCGCCACGGTTTCCGGGCGTCCTGACGAGAGGGATCACGACAATGAGCCAACTTGATACCGCCCTGCTCACCGTGCAGCAGGCCGAGACCGTGTGGTGCCCCGAGGCCCGCAGCCCCGACACCGAGCAGGCCGATACGCCAGTTGCCGGGGTCAACCGCACGTTCAGGGGAGGCGCGGACAGCGGCTCCACCTGCCTCGGCGATTTCTGCGCCTTCTGGCGTTGGCACGACAGCGGCAGGCGCCACCAGGCGCATCTCGCCCGGGTGAAGGCCAAGTGGATCGAGGACGCGGTGATCGGCATCGGCGCCGGCGGGCATGAGACGGTCGGCGGCGCGTGGGGAGGGATGCCCGGGGATAACCGGGACTGGCACCTCGATGAGGACGAGGGCGAGTGGTACCTGCCGGCCCCCTCGCTTCCGCCCCGGGGCTACTGCGGCAAGGCGGGGCATCCCCGTCAGGCAGCGCTCATCGAGATGCAGACAGAGCTCCTGCAGCACCAGCTCAACGAGGCCCGCCGGGCCTGAGGTCCCTCGCTCCCGCGAGTGCTAACATCCGAGGGGCGGTCCTGACCGGGGCCGCCCCTCATCGATTCCCACCCCCCGCAGGATTTCCCGCCGTGAAGATCGTCTTGAAGCCCATGCCCCAGCCCGACGACGGCGTCTGCATCGGGACGCTCGACGGCGTCCCCCTGACGTATCGGGACCAAGACCTCTACGCAGGAGAACGCCACGTCACGATGGCGGAGGTTGGATCCGCCTTCGTCGATGCCGTCAACGAGGCGGCGACAGCAGTGCTCGGCCATGAGTGGGTCTCGTCGCTCGCCCGCCTAATGCAACTCAACAAGAGGACGACGAGCCGGGACCGCATCGCGAAATTCGGACTCCCCGAATACGTCTGTCTCTTCCTCGGCCAGGCCGCCGCGCATTCCCATCCCCGCGCCCTCGGGCATGCGCTCATGTGCGTCGAAGAGATCCAGGAAGCGAATACTGTCGAGCGCTATCACACAGGTCGACCGTCGCAGATCGACATCATCGGCCGGGACATGGACGCGAAGGAAACGCTGCGGCGTGCCCTGGCCGCCGTCGACGAAGTGCTCGCCGAGCGCGAGGCATTCCGGTTGGGGAAACGGAGCTCGTCGTCGTTAACTAGCGAGTAAGACATGCCGGGGTACACCGGCGTTTGAACTGCGCGCCCACGGCATCCGGGGCGTACGGCCATGGAGACCGATCATGACGAGCACCCCCCTTGATGAGGGGGCGCGGGCTTGCGCCGTCGAGAGATATCTCTCGGGCGAAGCCGAGGCGCCCCGCCGCGGCAGCTTCCCGTTCGCGCCTGCCGCCCTCCTTCTCGCCGCCCGCTACGGCCGGCACATCCCTTCGCTCCGGAACGCGGCCGCGTTCGGCGAGGACATCCGCGTCGTCGGCATCTACCGCGCCCTGCGGTTGTCGTTCGATTCGTACGCCCATGACGTGAAGCGGGACCGTCGGGAAGCCGAGCAAACTCTGGCCGTCCAGGTCTGCGCGGCGTTCGACACCGTCACCGGCTGGCTGCGCGAGAGCAGTTTCTCCGCAGATTTCGGTTTCGACTACTCGGACGAGCAACAGGACGTCGACGAGCACCTCCGCCTGCTCGCGGGCGTCCTGGCGCTCTGCCTCTGGGAATGCGGCCATCCTCCGGCGCGCGAGTACATCCGCGGGCTGCTGCCGGACCTGCTCGGCGGGCCCGACGGGTACCGCTATGTCCGGGCGAGCGTTGGCATGGCCGAGGACGTCCACGCCGCGCTAGATTGGAGGCCCGGCCGCGGGGCGATGGGGGCCTTGCTGATCACGCTCGCCCGCGGCGGCCGCCTCGTCGGGGACGCGTCCCGGGGGGCGCCCGAGACCGAGCCGGCATTGGTGACTGAGGCCCGCGAGAAGGCCGCCGCGAAGGTGGCGAAGACGGCGCTGGAGACGGGGCCGAGCTTGCTGGTGCTGGCCGGCGTCGAGCATTTGCCGGGCCTGGCGAAGGCGGGCGAGAGCCGGCCCGGCGGGGCGACGGGTTCGACGCCGAGGAACGAATGGGCCCCGATTGCCGGCCGGCGGCTCCGCCTGGTCCCTGTCCCGGACCTCGCCGCGGCGCGGGCGACGCTCGCCGCCGAGTTCCCGGACGACACGGCGGTCATCGACGCGATCCTTCGACCGCTCGCCGGGCGGGCCTTCGTCGCCATCCCGCCGACGCTGCTGCTGGGGCCGCCCGGCACCGGCAAGAGCCGTTTCGCCCGGCGGCTCGGCGAGGTTCTCGGGCTGAACGTCACGGTCTACGGGTGCGCCGGGGTCAGCGATTCCTCGTTCATCGGCACGTCGAGGCAGTGGTCGACCGGCCGCGCCTGCGTGCCCCTGCAGGCCATCCGGCGGGCCGAGGCTGCGAGCGTCCTCGTCGTCCTCGACGAGCTCTCCCGCGCCGGGACGCGAGCGGACAACGGCAAGCTCGTCGACGGCGTCCTAGCCCTGACCGAACGGGAGACCGCGCGGGCGTACCAGGACCCCTACCTCGAATGCCCGGTGGATCTCAGCGCCGTCTCCTACATCGCGACGGCGAACACCCGCGTCGGCCTCGACGCGGCGCTGCTCTCGCGGTTCCGGGTGCTGGAGATGGGGCCGCGCACGTCTGCCTCGCTCCCGGCCCTAACGCGCGCGATCTTCGCGGACATCCGGGCCGAGCGCGGCCTCGACGACGCGTGGCTGCCCGGACCCGATCCGGAGGAGGAAGCCGTCCTCGCCGCGCATTGGCGGGACGGCAGCGTGCGGACGCTCCGTCAGCTCGCCGAGGGAATCGTCGCCGCGCGCGACGCCCTCGCGACGCGCATGTGACGGGAGGCGACTATGTGCTGCCCCTCCGCCCGCCTCGACACCGTCCCGTCCGAGATCTCCGACGCGGCCGCACGCATCCAGGCTCTCTGGGAGTCCGGCCGCGTCTGCCCGCACACCGGCCGCGGCCTGCGGGACCGCGTCCTCGAAGCAGGCCGCCTCGCCGCGGCCGGGCACGTGTCGGCCGACGACGCCCGCCGCGTGGCCTACGAGGCCGAGAACGTCGCGGCGGCGTTCGGCCCGCTCCGGAGGGCGTCATGACCGTCGACGTCTACTGGAACCGGCGCCTGCGCCCGCGCGCGTGGTCCGTCCGGGATGGCGGCCGCGTCTCCCGGTACGTCCGGGAGATCACCCTCATGAACGTGCGCTTCGTCGTCCATCCCGCCGCCGTCGCCCGCGTGCAGCGCCTGCGCCAGCGCGCCGTCTGCGCCTACGCCAGGGGGATTCCCTGCGAGGCCCCCCGGTACCCGTCGGCCATCCGCGTGCGCTTCGACCCCTACGACGGCCCCCACTTCGTCACCCCGGACGGCTTCGTCGTCCTGAAGGCTTCCCTCGTCCACTTCCTGGAGAACGGCCAATGCTACGCGGTGCTCTGATCCTCGCCCTGGCGCTCGCCGCGGCCCCGGCCGCCGCGGTGGAGCCCGCCCGTTTCCCGCAGCCCGACGACCGGTGGCTCTACGACGTGCGTGTGCCCGCCGGACCCCACAGGGTGCGGTTCTCCCGCGTCGACGCGGTCCCCGGGCCGGCGCAGGGCTGGCGCGTGACGGTGACGTGCGGCCTCATCGACACGCGCACGGACCGCGAGACGACGCAGCTCACCGCACGCGGCGAGGCTGGCCGCGGGCGCATGGTCGCCATTGGCGGCGGGTGGGATTCGCCTAAGCCGGGCGCGAGCTTCATCATCGACGAGCGCACCGAGGCGCGGAAGAGCCAGTTCACCGACGCGCGCTGCGCCTCCGGACCGGGCGACCTTTCATCCGGCGACTGACCCCCCCATGCAGGTGACCTATGACTAAGATCCCTTTCCCAAAGCTTCCCGGCCCCGACCCGTACACGGGGTTCGATACGACAGACCTAAAGACTAGACAGCGCATCGCTGGATTGCAGAAACTTCGCAATTATCTCTATGACCTGTGCGTCAAGGAAATGCACCCCCGCGATGGGTATGCCATCATGGAGCTCGTTGATAAGCGCATCGCAGTCTTAGAGGATCTCGACCGCGAGGAGCAGGAGGCCGCCGCGTACTGCACGTATGCGCGCCCGGAGGACCATGCCGATTTAATGGCGGATCTCCCCGCTGCTGGCGAACGCCTGCACGCTGCCTGGGAGGCTGGGCTTCTGCCGGACTTTATGGGGCGCGGCGGCAGAAAGATTATGCTGCAATTCCAGGATGCCCTCAGGCGGGGCGTGCTGACGGTGTGGAAGGTTGACGATCTGCGGCGCTGGATTGCCGAGATTGACGAAGCATACGCTCGCATCCCCGCCAAGGGTTCCAAGATGTCGACGAAGACCATGCAAGAAGGTTGACATGGCTTGCAGCTTGCGCCTGCCGCAGGGCACCCCACGAGTCGTCGACGCATCCCCCAGGCAACATCCGAAAGGCCAATCGACGGCGGGGGCGTGACAACCTGAACCAGAGCTCTTCCAAGAGAAACGGGGTCCCCTGTGCGGATGGGTCTATATAAGGGTCGGGGCGAAATTGGTCCTTTCGGGGCGGCGGGGTTCCGGTTTTCGTACCGGTGCCTCATCAGGCCACGCAGGAGGTGGGCTTGGCAACTGGCGTGACAACTCGAACAGGGATGTTGACGAGGGGAGCGGGGCGCCTTGTGCGGATGGGTCTATATAAGGGTCGGGATAAGGCATGGTCGGTCGGAGACCCGCGGGTCGGGGTTGCCCCTGTCCGGTTCCGTCTAGCCTCGCGGCGAGGCGCTCCGGCGACCCGGCGTGACAACCTCGAACCCCGAAAACCTGCTCTTTGCGAAGACGAAATACGTGTCTCAGAGTTGTGGTGTGCGGATCGGTTCATATAATGGTCGGTGGGGAATGGTCCCCGGAGCCCCGTCCTCTCCGTGTCGGCGTCAACCGAGATCTTCGAAACTCTTCGCCGTGAGGCCGCGGGCTTCACGCGCCACGTCCACCGGACGACGGGCGCGCCGGTCACGCCCCAGGCCGTGACGATGTTCCTTGGCGAGGCCGTGAAGCGGTACGTGTCCGCCGGTGGCGTTTCCGAGTTGACCGACGCGGTCATCGCGGACACGTGCCGCAGCATCGCCGCGTTCTCCGTCCGCCAGCCGGTGCGGGTCTACAGCGACGCGCGTCAGAGGCTTTTCCGGGCGATATGCCCGAAGGCGAAGGCATGGGCCACGGCGAACCTTCGTGCCCAGTGTGCGGCAGGACGGGACGTGCAGGTCGTGGAGGTCGACCGCGTCGGGCTCGGGGCCTACGTCGAGCGCGAGACCACTGCCTTCGTGGCGGTCCCCGGGCAGGCGTGCAGCGACAAGGAGCGCGAGGCCGTTTGCGCTGCACTGACCAAGTACTTCGGGCGGATGAAGCCGGGCCAACAACGCCCGGTCGTCCGTCCGAACCGGACGACCGCAGGGATGCAGGAGACGTCCTACCAGGTTGAGACCGTCGTGGGCTACGAGGACGCCTTGGCGGCGGAAGACGGGAGGGCGGCCCGCCTACTCTCTATCGATGCCATCCTGGCCCGGTTGCAGTCGGACCACATCGTCATGTCGGGCGGAACGACGCCCGAAGGCTTGATCGATGTAACGACAATGGTGGGCTTGAAGGGCGTCACGCGGGCATCGGTCCGCGGCGCCGTCGAGCGCCTAAGGGGCCAGCCCCGCCGCACCGCCGCCATCGACCGCCTGAACCCCACCGCCAGGGACCTGGCCGGCGCCCTCGAAGCTGAGCTTCCGCAAGGGCACGTCTCGGTCGTGGAGGTCGACGCCGTCTGCCAGAAGCTGTGGGCACCGTCGCGGACGCCGGAGGGACGTCGCCAGCACGTCCGCCGCCTGCGCGTCGCCGCCGAGGCCATCGAGACCGCCGACGTCGGCCTGCACATCGCCGTAGTCGGATCGCACGTCGTCGTCGGGCGCGGCCGCCGACTCCCCGAGGCCGAGGAGCTCAAGGGCTTCGTCGACAGGGCCGTCGCGCACCGGCGCGGAAGGAAGGGCGTCACCGTCCTGTCCCGCGGCCTCGTGCCGTCCCGGCAGGGACTGTGGGGCACGGTCGAGGGCGAGGTCGCCAAGAGCGTGTGCCGCGTCTCCGCGTCCCAGGCAGGTCACGACGACGTTTGGACCACCCTCGCCGCCGTCGGCAAGACCGGGGCAGCGCAAGATTTTTCGACGGTCTGGGATGCCGCCGGCGAGCCCGTCCAGGCCGATTCCCTCGTCCTCGCTGACGCGGTCGAGAAGGCGGCGCGGAGCGACGTCTACGGACGGCTCTCGAAACAGGCGCAAAGCGGTGTCGATCTCGTCCGCACCGTCGTCAACCACGCTCGCGAGGTCGGGCTCGATCAGGCCTGGGCGCTCTATGCCGCCAAGGGCGAAATGGCCGCCCGCCTCCGCGATACGCGGCACGCCGGTGCACGCGAGCGTATCCGTCGCATCGGGGCGGCGCTCAGCAAGGCCCCGTGTGTCGAGGCATGGGAAGCGGCGATTTTGGTCGATGCCTACGCATCCCGGCCTGGTCGTCGCCACCGCCATCCGGTCGTCGTCATGCCCCGCGCCCCCAAACCCGTCGCCGCCCCGGCGCCCGCCCCCAAGCCCCAGTTCTACCCAACATACGTCGCGGACGCGGTCCTCAGCCTTGAGATGGCGGAGGAGGTCTCAATGCACTGGTCCCGGAACCGGGTGAGGGAGGCGTTCCGCGCCCTCCACTCGGTCTACCTGGGCTACGACGTCGAAGACACGAAGCTCGTCGTTCTCGACGACCTGCCGCGCCCTTCAACAGTCGAAGAGGTCACCGAGGGCATGCGGCGCATCCTGCGTTGGTGGAAGGCCTCCGAGTTCGTCATGGTGGCGCGCGTCGACCAGGACCTGCATGGCGCCATACAGGCAGCCATCATGGCCGCCGGCCTTGCCCTGCGCGAGCACGGCGCCTGCGCCCTCTACCATGCCGCCAGCACGCTTTCGACGATCTGCATCTACTCCTCCAGCGTGGAGGCCCTGCAGGGCCTGCCGCGCCGCCTGTCGCACATCCAGCAGCACCTGCGCTGGTCGCTCGCGCAGGCTCCCTCGGCGGCCTGATGCCCCAATGGGGGTTGTCCGCTGCATGACGGGGCAGCCCCGATGCCGGAGCCATGCGCCTCGCCACAGCCTTCCTCGACGCGCTCCCAGCCGCTACTGCCACATGGCGACCCGATGCCATCGTCAGCACCTATTCCCCGTTCCAGCCGATGTAGGCGCCTTGGGGGACCGTGGCTGCCTCTTGCCTTTCTCGATGCAGAGGGGTCTGCCACCGTGGAGCCCCCTTGTCCTGCTCGCCCGCGAGCCTCAAGGGTTGGGAGCATGCAGCATCGCCTTGGACCGGCCGGCGCGGGCCTCGGTCAGTCGTCGCAACGTCGTCGTAGCGAGGGCGTCGTGCGCCTCGTCGGGGATGGGGTACACCGAGCTCGCGTTGATCTCGCAGAGCACGTAGGTGTCCTCGCCGGCCGCATCCTTCGGCCCGAGCAGGAAGTCGGCGTCCCAGACGGCCGGCAGGTCGTCCGGCCCCAACACCAGCCGTTCCGCCATCTCGGGTATCCACGCCGCTTCCATCAGGCCGCGCAGGCGCTGGAACCGACCGTCGTCCGGTCCCGAGTAGAGGCGTGGCGGCGCGCGCCCGTGCTCCGGCGGGGCGAGCGCGGTCACGTGCTGGGCACCGAATCCCGCGACCCGCGTGCCGCTCACGTAGCAGCGGACCATCCCCTCCAGGTGCCGCGCCTGGAACGGCTGGTCCACGAGGGTGCCGCCGGCCCCGAAGTCGGCGGCGCGCTCGGCCAGGAACGCGTCGAGCGTCACCGTGCGCCGGGTCCGGTCGCGCGCTTCCTGTGCCAGGACGTCGGGGCCCGCGGCGCGCTCGACCTTCCAGACGCCGATGCCGCCGTTGCCGCGGCTGCGCTTCAACACCCGCGGCCCCTCGGCCACGCGCCCGGGAAACCCCGCCGCGAGGGCGGCTTGGCTCGCGTAGAGGTGCGTGTCCGTCCCCCAGCCCATCTCCCGCGTCCGGACCAGCACCTCCTTGGTGCCGATCCGGTCGACCACGTCAGGGTGGCCGCTGACCAGGACGCAGGCGGCGGCCACCTCCCGCAGCACAGCGTCCAGGGCGGCGCGGCCCTCGCCGGTGTCCTCCGCCACCGGGTTCACCCAGACCAGCGCCGCGTCCGTCGTCAGGAGCTGGGCCCGGAAGGCGTCGGCCTGCCCCTCGGCCCAGACGGCGGGCTCGGCGGCGAGCCCGTGCCGCTTTAGGGCGGCGAAGACCGCCGCGAACCGGCTGGTCTCGGGGCGAGCCTCGGCGCGGGCCTGCGCATCGCCCCGCCAGACGACTGCGACCTTGAAGGGAGGGGAGCCGGAGTTCGCCATCCGCGTCAGCCCTTCGCAACCTTCACTCGGTCGAGGGCGTCCCGCAGGCCCTTGGCCAGCTTGCCCGTGTCGTCGTTCGCTCAGAAGTGCATGAAGAACAGCCGCGGCTCGTCGTCGAGCATGTGGTTGTGCAGCGCCGTCACCTCGATGCCGCTCGCCCGCAGCGCCTTGATCACCGGGTTCACCTCGTCGGCGGTGAGCACGAAGTCGCCGGTGACGGCCGCCTTGCCGCCGCCGGTCGGCTGGAAGTTGATGGCGATGGCCGATCCCATGGCCTCGGGGACCACCATGCCATGGTCCTTCGGCGTCTCGGACCGCGGCACGCTCACGGCGTAGACGCCGCCGTTGACCTTGCCCTTGCGCCCGATGGCAGCGTCGATGGCAACGGTGTCGAGGTCCGGGTCCGGCGCGGTCGCCTTCGCCGGCACCGGTCCCTCGCCGGCCGAGGCCGGTTCAGTTTTCCCGGAAGGCGGGGAGCCGCCTGCGGTCTCGCCGCCGATGGGTGTCCGGCTGGCCCCGAGCGCCCCGGCCAGGACCGTGGCGAGCTTGCCGGGCTCGCCGTGCCCCGAGACGTGCATGTAGAGGGTGCTCGGCGAGGCCCGCAGCAGGTGGTTGTGAATGGCGGTGATCTCGACCCCGTTCTCGACGAGGCGCCTCATCACCGGGCTCACCTCGTCCTCGGTCAGGACGAGGTCGCCCATCACCATCACCTCGTTCCCGCCCCCGTGCCGCACGAAGGCGAGCCAGGAATCCAGGGCGAAGGACGGTTTTAGTTGCATACCGTCGAGGGTGACGTTCAGGTCGGGCCGGGGCAGGCCGACGCAGTAGACCCCGCCCGGCATGGCGATGCCGGGCTTGCCGAGCCCGGTGGCGATGGCGTTTTGCCAGGGTTCGCCCGCCGACGCGGCGAACGCGAGCGAGACCGTGCCCAGCACGGCGAGGGATGCAAGCAAGCGGCGCATGGTTGTCTCCTCTCTGGGTTTCGCGTTCCCCAGCGCCGGCTGGCCGGCGCCTGCAGCACACCCTCCTCGGGCAAGGTCCCTTCGCCGTGCCTTAATTCGATGCAGTCCCCGGCCATCCAGACCTCAACGCAGGGCTGGCTATCGAGGCAGAGCCCGTCGCCGTCGATCCGCCACCGCGCGGCGCGGGTCCGCCCGAGCGACACCACGCGCAAGCCGCCTCGCTCGAAGGCATAGGCCCAGTGCACGTCGTCCGTGACCTCCTTGCCGACGAGACGAGCCCGGATCTCGGAGCCGGACAAGCGCCGGAACGTCTCGCCGGCGAACGCCGGGCCTTCCATGACGACGAGTATGACGGCCAAAGCAGTGACGCGTCCGGCGCCCATCAGACCAACCCCGCCAGGTGCAGGGCCACTCCGGCCACGGCGCAGGCCGCTAACGTTGGGACCATGCCGACCTTGAAGCGGAACACCGCCAGCACCGCCGCGGCCGCCAGGGCGAGCGCCCACGGGTTCAGGCTCGACGGCACCGGCACGTCGAACCGGATCGGCCCGGTCGTGAACGGCCGGGTCTCGGCGAAGGCGGTGTGCAGGGCGAACCAGACCGCGAGGTTGAGGATCACGCCGACAGCCGCCGCGGTGATGGCCGAGAGCGCGCCGGCCAAGGCCCGGTTGCCGCGCAGGCGCTCGACGTAAGGGGCGCCGACGAAGATCCAGAGGAAGCAGGGCGCGAAGGTCACCCAGGTGGTCAGCAGACCGCCCAAGGTCCCGGCAAGCAGGGGCGGCATCACGCCCGGGGACCGCTAGGCGGCAAGGAATCCCACGAACTGCGTGACCATGATGAGCGGGCCTGGTGTGGTCTCGGCCATGCCGAGGCCATCCAGCATCTCGCCGGGCTTGAGCCAGCCGTAGTGCTCCACCGCCTGCTGGGAGACGTAGGAGAGCACCGCGTAGGCGCCCCCGAAGGTCACCATCGCCATCTTGGAGAAGAACACCGCGACCTGGGCGAAGACGTCGTCCGAGCCGAGGGCGAGCAGGATGGCCGCGACGGGAACCAGCCAGATCGCTCCCCAGACGAGTAGCATCCGCAAGGTGTGCCCGGCGGCGGCCCGCTCTCGGGGGAGTTCGTGGTCGTCGAGCAGGAAGGGGCCCGCCACCGCCTTGCCGCCGGCCCCGTGCCCGCCGGCCTTGAACTGCGGCAGGCCGGCCCGGCCGCCGAGGTAGCCGATGACCCCGGCCGTCAGCACGATCAGCGGGAACGGCACGCCGATGAAGAAGATGCCCACGAACGCGGCAGCCGCGAGCTCGACCATGACGGGGGCCCTAAGCGCGCGCTTGCCGATGCGTATCACGGCCTGGAGCACGATGGCGAGCACCGCCGCCTTCAGACCGAAGAACAGGCCGGCGACGAGGCCGACGTTGCCGTAGAGCGCATAGACCCAACTCAGCGCCATGATGGCGAGGACGCCCGGTAGGACGAACAGGCCGCCGGCGACGAGGCCGCCGCGGGTGCCGTGCATCAGCCAGCCCACGTAGGTCGCAAGTTGCTGCGCCTCCGGCCCCGGCAGGAGGGTGCAGAAAGTCAGGGCGTGCAGGAAGCGGTTCTCTGAGATCCAGCGCCTCTCCTCGACGAGGACGCGGTGCATCACCGCGATCTGCCCGGCCGGGCCGCCGAAGGAGAGCGCGGCGATGCGGGCCCAGACCGGCAAGGCTTGCGCCAGTGTCACAGGCGGCGGCGCGCCCTGGGTGATCACGCCCGGCCCGGGAGCGGTCTGGATGCGAGCAGTACCGGCCATGGTCACGCCTTCCCCTTGGTGCGGTCGCGTTCCCAGGAATGGCGCTCCGCCGTCGCGTCCCGGCACCAGCGATAGAAGGCGTCGTAGAGAAGCATCCCGGCGTCGAGCTGCTCCAGGTCGTCCGCGTGTATGCGCGACAGTCCAAGTCTGCCTGTACCCATAACAGCTCCAGTTTGACCCAATTGGGCTACAACGGGAGCTGTTTTTCACCCAAAAGGCCCATCCATTCGCTAGTTTACACCCATATTGCTTAGGACCCGTCTGGTTGCCGCTGCTGAGCGGCTCGCTTCCGAGTTGCAGCACAACGGCCTCCGCAGCAAGGACCATCCGAATAATTTCGGCTATCGGGAAATTTAGGGTGATACCCGTGTTTCACGACTCTCCGTCGCGGCGGCCGTCCCGGGGTGAGCCGGGCGCTTCACCGCCGTCGGCCGGAGCACGAGCCCCGGTCGACGGCGGTGGCCGAGGCGCGACACCGCGTGGCCCGGCCCGCTGACGCTGGACGTGCCATCGGACCCAGAGGTGACCTCCGGGTGCGGTCGGCGGACGCCAAGGGCCGCCGATTTGATTTCCCGATGAACCGCCCGCCACGTCCCCACCTGTCGCAACCGCGCGAGCGCGGCCGCATTGGGCACGCCCGAATCCTTCCACAGGCTCGAGAACGCCTCAGAGCATGGGAATGGCAGGAGATCCTTCTCCACCCCGCCCTTGGGCAGGGAGCCGTTCAGGCGCGCCGCGCGGGTGCGCGCGCCAGTCCAGTTCGGCCAGGCCGCGCTGCCCGATCTCGGCGGTCGCCGCGCAGGCCTCCGGGAGGGCGAAGGTCACGTTGCCGATGGTTGTCGAGTAGCCGGCCCACACGGTCACCAGCGACGCCTCGCGCAGGCCCAGCCTGTGCTCCAGCATCGCCTTCAGCCGGTTCCGGTCCCACGAGTTGAGCTTGTGGTTCAGCGAGCGCGAACGCCCGCCGGAGCGGAGCTTTCCGAGCCCCTCTTCCATCGCGACCAAGCCGACGCCGTGCACCTCGCACAGGCCCACGGCCAGGCCCGCGACCTTCGCCAGCGCCTCGGTGACGAGCTCGGGCGAGGCGCCGCGCGGCAGGTCGAGACTGACCAGGCGATGGTCGATGACATGGGTGGCGGGGAGGCTGCGCAGGTCGCCGCGGTTCTTGACGACGATGAGGCCGATCAAGCCCGGGTTGAGGTCGATGCCGAGGCAGCGGCCAGGCAGTGCCGTGATGGCTTGCCCCCACTCGGGGTGGACGGGGCGGCGGACGTCCGCCCAGCGGAACGGAGGCGGCTTCCAGCCCTCGCCGCGCGGCCGGCCGCGGGGCTTGTGCCCCTTGGCGGCGAGGCGGGCGTCGTCGTCCTGCTGGAGCGTGACGCCGGCCGGCAGGCGGCGCAGGTCGGCGGGGTCAAAGATCACCGACAGCCTGTCGTGACCGAGCCTGAACTCGACGTTGATCTCGCCGGCGGCGGCGGCGAGCGCGGCGACGGCGCGGAGGAGCTCGCCGCGCTTGCCGCGCATCTCCGGCAGGGCCAGGACGACCGCGTTCACCGTCGAGACGACCGAGGTCGTGGTGATCACGCCGCCCGTCGGAGAGGCGGTGGGCGGCGACCTGGGCGTGGAGGCGCTGCTGACGCTGTCCACCGGCGAGCGCATCCCGAACGTCCGTCCCGCCTCGCGGCGCGAGCGCGAGATCCGCGTCTCCCGCCGGGCGCTGGCACGCTGCCGCAAGGGGTCGAACCGGCGGCGCAGGTCAAGGCGCGGCTGGCGCGGCAGCTTCGCGCCGTGGCCAACACCCGCGACCAGCATCTCCACCGCATCTCGGCGCGGCTGGCGCGCGAGCACCCGCTCGTCGTGCTGGAGGACTTGCGCATCCGGAACATGACTCGCTCGGCCGCGGGAACGGTCGAGGAGCCGGGGACGAACGTCGCACAGAAGAGGGGGTTGAACAGGTCCATCCTGGACGCGGGATGGGGCAAGCTCGTGCAGTTCGTCCGCTACAAGGCTGCCAGGGCCGGTGGCGAGTTGGTCTGCGTCGATGCTCGGAATTCGTCGCAGGAGTGCCGGCGGTGCAAGGCGGTGGCGGCGAAGCCGCTGTCGCTGCGCCGGCACGTCTGCCCGTGCGGGCTGGACGAGCACCGCGACGTGAACTCGGCCGGGGTGATCCGGGACCGAGGTCTTGCGGTCAAGGCCGCAAGCGAGGGGGGGTCAGCCCCTCGGGGACGCCGACGTGGGCCGTCGGGCCGTGCGTCGTGCCGGGACGCTCCTCGCCGCCTGAGGGCAGCGCTGGAGAACGTTAGGAGGGGTCATCAACCCCGAATGACGAATGACCGAAATTTCCGGGTCATTGAGACGCCTGTACGCCCTCTCCCGGGTGCCGACCGGCCCGTTGCGGTAGCAGGACGATGAGCGCCACGATGAAGGCCGCGATCACGGCGGAAGCGAGCGGCCGGCTCAAGTTCAGCCCGCCGTTGGCGACCGGCTTGTCAAGGAAATCGCCCACCGTGGCCCCGAGCGGGCGGGTCAGGATGAACGCCGCCCAGAAGAGCGTGACGCGCGAAACCGAGGTTCGGTAGTACAGGGCGATGACGACCGCGAGCGCCGCCGCGAAGACGAGGGCGCCGCCCTCGTAGCCGAGGCCGCCGGTGTCTGCGAGCCAGTCGCCGAGCGCGGTGCCCAACGTCTGCGAGAAGGTGATCGCCCCCCAATAGAACGCTTTGACCCGCGGGGTCGAAACAGTGTCCACCGACACGGTGCCCTCGGTCGCGTACCAAAGCCCGAGCACGGCCGCGAGGCAGGCGAGGAGCAGGGTCGACCCGCCGGTGTATCCGATGCCGAGCGACCGGTCGGCGAAGTCCGCCATCGTCGTACCGAAGGTGGTCGAGGCGACGATCGTGGACCAGTACAGGACTGGGTGGAACCGCTTCGCCATGACCTGTGCGACCACGAGGCCGACCAGCACCAGGGCGAATAGGACGGTTCCGGCGAGGTAACCCCAGGCGAGGGTCATGGTGACGGTGTCGCCGCCGGTCTCGCCGAGCGTGGTGGCCAGGATCTTGATGACCCAGAAGCCGAGCGTGACCTCGGGTACCTTGCTTAAGGCGCGTTCACGGACGTCGTTCATCGGGTTGGATCCTTGGGCTGGAGGTGGGCCTCAAGCGGCATCGGACCCGACCGCATGGCGACCGGCCCGCTGCGGTACGAGGAGCACGAGCGCCACCATGGCGAGCGCGAGCACGCCGGAGATCGTGATGTCGTCGGTGCCCAGGCCGCCCGATGCAGCGGGCTTGTCGAGCGAATTGGCGAGGGTGGCGCCGAGCGGCCGCGTCAGGACGAACGCCGTCCAGAACAGTATCGGCCTGGAAACGCGCGTTCGCAGGTAGAGGGCCGTGACCACGGCCAGCGCGACGAGGATGAGGAGCGCGCTCCCGTTGTACCCGAGCCCGCTGCTGTCAGCCATCCAGTCGCCCAACGCGGTGCCGAGCGTCTGGGAGAACATGACCGTGGCCCAGTAGAAACCTTCGGCCTGCGGGGATCGCACCGTCTCGACGGCGACCGTGCCGAGCGTGCGCTTCCACAGGATCAGGGTCGCGACGACCGATCCGAGCAACACCAGGGACCCGCCCGCGTAGCCGATGCCGAGGGACCGGTCGCAGAAGTCGGCGAGGGTCGTGCCTGCGAGCGTCGTCGCGGTGACCACGGCCCAGTACAGGAGCGGCTGGAAGCGGTCCGCCCGGACCTGTGCGGCGAGCAGCACCGCCAGGGCGGCTCCGAAGATCGCCGTGCCGGCGAGATAGCCGAGGCCGAGCGTCAACGTGACGGCGTTGCCGCCGACCTCGCCCAGGGTCGTGGCCACGATCTTGATGGCCCAGAACCCGGCGGTGGCTTCTGGCACCTTGGCGGGTTCGACGTGTCCGGGTCGCTCGGTCGGTTGCATCGGGCTGCCGTGGGAAAGCGAGGGCTGGCTCACGCGGTGTGGGTCTGGTCGATGATGGCGAGCAGGTCGTCGACCGCGCGACGGCAGGCGGCCGGATCGGGGTTCGACGCCCGCAGCGCGTCGAGGGCGCGGTCGATGGCCTTGTCCACGACGTGCCAGTCGGCGGCGGCTCGCGGCTTCAGGCCGGCCTCGGACGCGTCCCAGGACAATTCCAGGTCCTTGATGCGGGTCTTGGCGGCGGCGAGGTCGCCCCGGTCGGTCATCGTCTTCACGTCGACGACGATGGTCCGGAACTTGGAGAGGTCGCCTAGCTTCGAGGCCGCCATCGCCTCGGGCGTCGCTCCGACGGCGGCGTCCTGCATCGCCAGCAGGCCCAGGGGGGCGGCCGTGGCACCGATGACCGTCGCGGCGATGGCGGCGAGGAGGATGTTTCGCATGGTCGTTCGCTCCGTGTCGTGCGGCGTTGGAAGGACTGGAGGATGGCGATGCGGGAGGCGGCGGACGGTCAGGCCCGCCGCTGTCCGGCCGGCTCGCCAGGGCGGCCGGAGACAAGGCTCAGGGACGTAACCAGGGCGACGATGACGGCGAAGAAGGCGAGGCTGGTGGAGGCCGTGCCGAACCCGAGGCCGCCGTATTCCCGTGCCTGCGACAGCAGATCGCCCAGCGATGCGCCAAGGGGGCGCGTGACGATGTAGGCGAGCCAGAAGGTCGTCACCGGGTTCGCGCCGAGGCGCCAGGCGAGGGCGAGGGCGGCCAGGATCGTGCCGAAGATGACGACGCCGAGATTGAAGCCGAGCCCCAGCGCCTCCGTGGCCAGGTCGCCCGCGGCTGTGCCGAGCGCGAAGGTCAGGAGTATGGCGAGCCAGTAGAACGCCTCGCGGCGCCGGGTCACGATGGCGTGGATCGAGAGCGTCCGCTCGGTCGCGTACCATAGGGCGAACACGGCGGCGAGGGCGGCCGCGAACACGCCGGTGCTGACGAAGAGGCTCACGCCGAGCTTGTCGGTCAGGATGTCGGTGACCTGCGTGCCGACCACGCTGACGAGGACGACGGTCGACCAATAGGTCCAGGGCACGTAGCGCCGCTCGCGCACCTGCAGGGCGAGGACGGCCGCGAGGAGGCCGGCCGTGATGGTGGCGGTAACGGCGGCACCCAGGCCGACGTTCACCGCGAGGTAGTCAGCGCCGGTCTCGCCGACGGTCGTGGAGAGAATCTTGATGACCCAGAAGGCCGCGGTGACCTCCGGTACCTTGTTCAAGGCCTGGCGCTGGATCTCGCTCATCCCCGTCTCCCGTCCGTCATGGTCGGGCACGGTGATAGCGCGCCAGAATGAGGGCAGAATGAGCTTCGTCCGGAGGAGCCGCGGGCTCGGCCTCAGGCCGGCAGCCTGACGGTTGCGAGGGTTCCCTGCCCGCCACGTCGGTTTTCAACCGTCAGGCCGAGATCATTGCGCTCCGCGATGCGGCGGGCGATGGCGAGCCCGAGCCCCGTGCCTTCGACATCCGGTGGCGCGGCCCGGAAGAAGCGCTCGAACAGGCGGCCCTCGCTTCCCGGCGGCAGCCCGCAGCCGGTGTCCCGAACCGTGACGACGCACGCACCGTCCCGGTTCAGCAGACGGACGTCGACCTGGCCTCCCGACGGCGTGTAGCGCAGGGCGTTGTCGACCAGGTTGGCGAACAGGACGCGGACTTCGTCCTCCGACGCGTGAAGCGTCGCGGGTGTCTCGATATGCACGCCCAGGTCGATGTCCTTGCGCTGGGCGACCTCGACGTGGTCGGCGACGCAATCGAGCAGCAGCTGGCCGAGGTCGACGGATGCAGGACGGGCTTCGGCACCGTCGTCGAGCCGGGCGAGACGGAGTAGTTGATCCACCAGCCGGTTCACCCTCCGGAGGCCGTCCGCCAGCGCCATACGCCGCTCATAGCTCCCGCCACCGGCCAGCCCGCCGAGGGAGTCGAGTTGGATCTGCATCGCGGCGAGCGGCGTACGCAGTTCGTGCGCGGCGTCGGCGACGAACCGCTTCTGGGCGGCGAGAGCGGCTTGTAGACGCAGGATGAGCCCGTTCATGGCCTCGACGAGAGGCGCCACCTCCGTCGGCACGCCGCGGGTCGGCAGGGGGCCTTGGGCGGCGGCACCGCGCCCGGCGAGGTCATGCACCAAGCCGTCGAGCCGCCCGAGCGCCCGGTTCATCGCCCAGCCGACGACGATCCAAGACAGCGGGACGAGGAGCAGCAGGGGGGCCACGGCACCGAGCGCCGCATTGCGTGCGAACTCCGCCCTCACGACGTCGCGCTGGGCGACCCGGACCGTCGTTGTGCCGTTGGCGGTCGTGTAGGTGCGCCAGAGCTCGCCGCCCATGACGACGTTCGCGTATCCCGTGCGGCCGGGGTGGCGGACGTCGACGCCGCGGTCGTCGCGCAGGACCTGCCCGTCCTTCCAGATGGTGACGGCGAGTTGGTCCTCCGGGTCCTGGTCGGCGGCGGGCGGCGCGTCCGCGTCCGTTAGCCCGGGACCGGCGTTGAGGGCGACTTGCCGCAACTGCCCGTCGAGGAAATCGGCCGCCTCGATCCGCGCGAGGGCATAAGCCGCGACCATCGCGGCCAAGCCGATTCCGGCAAGCAGGGCGGTCATCCAGCCGAGCGTCGTGCGGCGCAGGGAGGCGGCCCTCATGGCTTGGGCACCATCCAGCCTGCGCCGCGGACGTTGAGGATCACGCCCTTGCCGACCTTGCGGCGGACCGTAAGGATCAAGGCGTCCACCGCGTTGCTCTCGACCTCCTCGCCCCACCCGTAGATGCGTTCCTCGATCTGCGCACGAGAGAGGATGCGCCCCGGTCGCTCCATCAGGGCGTGCATGAGGGCGTATTCGCGCGCCGACAGGACCGCGACGGTCCCGGCGTGGGACAGGACGTGGCTTTCCGTGTCGAGTTCGGTCTCGGCGGCCACGAGCCGCGCGCTCGCCTGCCCGGCCCGACGGCGCAGGATGGCCCGCATCCGGGCGAGCAGCTCGCGCAACTCGAACGGCTTGACCAGGTAATCGTCCGCCCCGAGGTCGAGGCCTGCGACGCGGCTTTCGAGGCCGTCCCGCGCCGTGATGATGAGCACCGACGTGTCGATCCCGGCCGCCCGGGCGGATCGAAGCACCCGAAGTCCGTCCCCGCCCGGCAGGCCGAGGTCGAGCAGCGCGAGCGCGTGGCCGCCGTTGAGCAGGGCCGTCTCGGCCTCGCCGCCGTCGCGGACCCAATCGACGGAATAGCCCTCGGCCGAGAGGCCGTTCGACAGCCCTTCGCCGATCATCCGGTCGTCCTCGATCAACAGCACGCGCATCGGTCGGTCCGTCCGGTTTCGAGCCCTCGCCCTGGACTGCGCCGCGACGCATCCCTTCCCGCCGGCTTCATCCTAGATAGGCGACGAGCACGGCCCCGGCGGCGATGAGGGCGACGCCGAGCCAATTCGGCGGAGATAGACGTTCGCCGAGGAAGACAACCCCGAAGACGGCCACCAGCACGACGCTGAGCTTGTCGACCGGGGCCACGCGGCTGGCCTCGCCGAGCTTGAGGGCGCGGAAGTAGCAGATCCATGAGCCGCCGGTGGCGAGGCCCGAGAGCACCAGGAACACGTAGGTCCTGGCCGAGACCGACCCGACCGGTACCCACTGGCCCGTGCCGACCAGGATGGCGCCGAGGGCGCAGAGTATGACGACCGTGCGGATGAAGGTAGCGAAGTCGGAATTGACGTTCTCGATGCCGACCTTGGCGAAGATCGCGGTCAACGCCGCGAAGGCTGTCAAACGGCATCGGAACGGGACCCCTGATCGGCGTCCAATCGGGACCCTTTGTTGCGCGTGGCGCGACGCCCCTGCTCAGCCCGGCGAAGCGGGTCGGGGTGGCGCAGCCGGGCTGAGCAGGGGTCCAGGATGAGCTGCGCGCAGGCCGCCCTCACGCCCGGTTCTTGAAGCGCCAGCTCTCGTTGCCGGTTTCGACGATCTCGCAGTGGTGGGTCAGCCGATCGAGCAGTGCCGTCGTCATCTTGGCGTCGCCGGCAAACACGCTCGGCCACTCCCCGAACGCCAGGTTGGTCGTCACCACGATCGAGGTCGTCTCGTAGAGCCGGCTGATCAGGTGGAACAGCAGCTGACCGCCCGACTGCGCGAACGGCAGGTAGCCGAGCTCGTCCAGCACCACTAGGTCGAGCCGGGCGAGGTGGTCGGCGATGCGGCCCTGCCGGCCGGCTCGCGCCTCGGCCTCGAGCCGGTTGACGAGGTCGACCACGGTGTAGAACCGGGCCCGCGCCCCGTCCCGGATGCACGACCGGGCGAGCGCGATGGCCAGGTGCGTCTTTCCCGTGCCGGTGCCGCCCACCAGCACGACGTTGCGCTGGTGGGCCAGGAACTCGCCGCCGCAGAGGTCGCGCACCAGACCCTCGTTGATCGGCGTCCCGGCAAAGGCGAACTCGGCGAGGTCCTTGGCCAGGGGCAGCTTGGCAATCGTCATCTGGTAGCGGATCGAGCGCGCCTGCTTCTCGCTGATCTCGGCCTGCAACAGGTCGCCGACGATCTGCTGCGGTTCGTGGCTGCGCTTGAGGGCGACCTTGATGATCTCGTCGTAGGCCGCCTTCATCCCGAACAGCTTCAGCTCGCCCATGGTGGCGAGGATCTGCTGACGTTCCATCATGGGGCTCTCCTCAGACTGTCGTAGCGGGCACAGTCGGCGACCGGCTCGTGGCGCAGCCGCAGGCTCTCGGGCGTCAGCAGCGAGACGGGCGCGGGCGGCTCCCGCTGGCGGGCCAGGATGTTGAGCACCACGTCGGCCGAGTGCACGCCCTCGCGCAGTGCCTCGGCGCAGGCCGCTTCGACCGCGGAGAGGCCGTCGCCGAGCACGGCGGTGAGGATCTCGACCATCTGGCGGTCGCCGTCGGCGCTGCCGGTGAGCTTGCGGCGGATCCGTTCGAGGGCGGCGGGCAGGACCCAGTCCTTGAACGGTGCGCCGTTGCGCAACGCGCCGGGCTTGCGGGCGAGCACGGGGACGTAGTGCCAGGGGTCGAACACCGTCTGGCCGCGGCCGAAGGCCCGCGGGTGCTCGGCGACGACGCGCCCGTCTTGGCGGATCTCGATGCGCTCGGCATAGGCGCGCACCTCGACCGGGCGACCGATGGCCGAGGCCATGACCGAGTACTTGTTGTTGTCGAAGCGCACCAGGCAGGTCGAGGACACGGCCGCCGGCGCGGCGTGGAAGCCATCGAAGCGTCCGGCGTAGGGGACCAGGGCTCCCCGTTCGGCTTCGAAGGCCTGCCAGATCGTCAGGTCGCGCTGCTCGGGATGCGGGTGGGCCTTGGCGTAGGCGACGACCCCGTCGAGCATCAGGGCGTTGAGCTCGTCGTAGCTTCTCACCCGGACACGCGGGGTGAACAGGCGCTCGCGTACCAGCCCGACCTGGTTCTCGACCTGCCCCTTCTCCCAGCCTGACGCCGGCGTGCAGGCCACGGGCTCGACGAGGTAGTGCGAGCACATCTGCAGGAAGCGGCGGTTGTAGGCGCGCTCGCGCCCGACGAAGATCGTCTCGACCGCGGTCTTCATGTTGTCGTAGATGCCCCGCTGGCAGGTGCCGCGGAAGAAGGCGAACGCCCGGTCGTGGGCGTCGAAGACCATCTCCTGGCTCTCGCGCGGATAGGCCCGCACGAACAGCATGCGCGAGTGGCAGAGCCGGACGTGGGCGACCTTGATCGTCGTGGTGACGCCGGCGATCAGGACGATCTCGTGGCTCCAGTCGAACTGGTAGGCCTCGCCCGGGGCGAAGGCGAGCGGCACGAAGGCGGGAGCCGTCACGCTGGCCTGCTGGCGCTTCCACGTCTTGGCGTAGCGGCGGGACTGTCGGGAATTTCGTGTGGGGGCGGCCATAGTGGACCCGAAGGAGGTTCCCGATGGCACGACGCAAAGCGCCCCGCATCCCTGACGCGATCCTAGACCAGCTGCTGGCCGGCGCTGATCCGAAGTCGGCGTTCGAGGCTGACGGCCTGCTGGACGAGCTGAAGAAGGCCTTGGCCGAGCGCGCCCTCAACGCCGAGATGGACCATCATCTGGCGGGAGAGGACGCCGGCAACACGCGCAACGGCTACGGCCGCAAGACCGTGACCACCGAGACGGGCCGGATCGAACTGTCGATCCCGCGCGACCGGCAGGCGACGTTCGATCCGCAGCTGATCGCCCGCTATCAGCGCCGCTTTCCCGGCTTCGACGGCAAGATCGTGTCGATGTACGCCCGCGGCATGAGCACCCGGGAGATCGTCTCCCACCTGCGCGAGCTGTACGGCATCGAGGTCTCGCCCGACCTGATCAGCGCGGTGACTGACGCAGTGCTCGACGAGGTCGCCGTCTGGCAGGCCCGGCCGCTGGAGCCGGTCTACCCGATCGTGTTCTTCGATGCCCTGCGGATCAAGGTGCGTGACGAGGGGGTGGTCCGCAACAAGGCCGTCCACATCGCGCTCGGCGTGCGCGCCGACGGATCCAAGGAGATCCTCGGCCTCTGGCTGGAGCAGAACGAGGGCGCCAAGTTCTGGTTGCGGGTCATGAACGAGCTCCGGAACCGCGGCGTCGAGGATGTACTCCTGGCGGTGGTCGACGGCTTGAAGGGCTTCCCCGACGCGATCCGGGCGGTGTTTCCCGAGGCGCTGGTCCAGACCTGCATCGTCCACCTGCTTCGTCACAGTCTCGACTTCGTCTCCTACAAGGACCGCAAGCTCGTGGCGGCCGCGCTGAAGGACATCTACCGCGCGCTCGATGCCGCCGCTGGCGAGGCGGCGCTGTCCGCCTTCGAAGCGGGCGAGTGGGGCCGGAAGTACCCGGCCATCGCCCAGAGCTGGCGGCGCGCCTGGAGCGAGGTGGTGCCGTTCTACGCCTTCCCCGGCGAGGTGCGCCGGATCCTCTACACCACGAACGCCATCGAGGCCCTGAACGCCACGCTGCGCCGGGCCGTGCGCGCCCGAGGCCACTTCCCGACCGACGAGGCCGCGCTGAAGCTGCTCTACCTGGTCTTGAACCGCTCCGAGAAGGCGTGGAAGATGGGCCCGCGTGAGTGGGTCATGGCCAAGGCGCAGTTCGCCGTCATCTTCGGCGAGCGCTTCACCCGGGCCATGGCGGCCTGATGTTCAACCCGCCGCCCCTACACGGAATTCCTGACAGTCCCGTAGCGGCGGACGGCATCATAGCCGCCCTCGTAGCCGAGCCCCCGCAGCGCCTCGAAGATCCGGGTCAGCGTCAGCCGCTCCCGCGCCGGCTTCCCGGCATTGGCCGTCAGCATGCGGTCGAGCTCGTCGCGCCAGGGCCCGAGCTTGGGTGCAGGCTGGACGCTGCGGGTGTAGCGGAAGGCGGTGGCCTCCGAGCGGATCACCTTCCTGACGACCTTGCGGGAGAGCTTCAGCTCCCGGCAGATCTGCTTGATCGGCTTATGCTGCACGAAGTACGCGCGGCGGATCTTCGCGACCGTCTCCACGACCAACATCCTCCGCGAGCCTCCCGTTCCGAGTGCGGGAGGCAGTCTGGATGAAGTATCCTGGGGGTCCCGTTTGGACGCCGATCACCCCGGAAACGGGGTCCTTATTCCACGCCTAATCACATCCGCGATATCCGGTTGCGCAAGCACCTCAAGGAGACGCCCTCCATGGAGACGTCCACGGCCGTATTCGGCCGCAAGACGCCCAAGCTCGGACCGGAGTGCCGTGAGCAGGGCGATCCGCCGGTCCGTTTCGTCCCTGTGGCGCAGGGCCAGCCTGGCAGCTTCCTCGGGCGAGCCACTATGCCCTGTTCCCAGTTCGAGGAGTTCGCGGATCGCATCGACCTCCAATCCGAGTTCTCTGGCCTGTCGGACGAAGCTCAACCGAACGACGTCCTCCTCAGTGTAGCGTCGCTGCTGGCCCTCGGTTCGAGCCGGGGCCGAAATGAGGCGGTTCTGCTCATAGTACCTTATCGTAGGTATCCGCACGCCCGAGCGTCGCGACAGTTCACCGATTGAAATCGTCACCCGAAGGCCTCTCCCACTTCCGAGTGCGTGGACCTTAGCGCATGAGGTGGGTGGAGGACATGGTCCGAGTTCTCCGCTTGCGGTGAGTGCCATGTACCCTTACCCTGTAGCGGTACACCCATGGCCAAAAGCGGCTATGGTCGGAATGGCCGCCGTCACCCTGAGGCCGACACGCCCCAGGCCGACGTCGCCAGTGGCGTCGATCCGAACGGTTTCTTCGGCAATGGCCCTCATCCTTGGCGCGCGCCGGTGGATTGCCAGGCGCGGCTTCGAGCGGACCTATCCCGTCCTGATGCGGGACCCGGCCTGCACCGAGCCTCTTATAGCCGCCCTTGCTCCCGAGGCCGGAGAGCGCATCCTCTATGTCAGGGGGCCGCAGGCCGAACCCGTGCTCGGGCTCGCGAAGAGGTTTCCGGGTACCAAATTCGTCGGCTTGGAAGCGGACGCAGAGCGCGCCGCCGCGACCCGGGCCGATGCGGCGGCGGCGGGCCTCACGAACGTGAAGGCGTTCGCGTACGAGGCCCACGGTCGCTTGCCGTTCCCTCCCGCCTCCTTCGACAAGGCGGCTTCGGTGATGGCCCTGCATTCCGAGCCACCGGAAGGAAAGCTTCGGATCGCGCGCGAGTTGTTGCGCGTCCTGCGGCGGCAAGGAAGCCTGCTCGCCTCGGATCTTGATGCGGCGCGTGGGGCGCAGGAAGGCGCCTTGGTCAAAGTCGCGTCCATGATGCTCGGCGAGCCGCGTCTCCAACCACACACGGACGGAACGTGGCCCGACATCCTTTCCGAAGCTGGCTTCGCGCGCGTCAAGCGCCTCGGCTCGCATTCGGTGCTCGTCGCAAGAGTGGCCCTGGTCCGGGCATCCAGGCGCTGAGACGCTGCCATCATGCCACCGTTGATGCCGGGCGCCTGCACCTTGACGGAATGTCACGCACGAGGCGCTGGAGATCATCGGTCGAACAGAGCGCGGGGCCCGCCCGAAGGCGTTCGCAGTTGCTGGCCAATGGCCGTCATCATCCGTCTACCGCTTGCCAGGACGCTCTCGCAACCAGGTTCCCGACCCGAGCGGTGACAGCACAGCGTTCTACGCCTAGGTCCGTTTGACTTGCTGAACGCGGGTCCCGGGCGGCGCCTCATGGGCCTTTGCCCTTTGGGCAAGGTGACGGCCATCGACCGCATCCGGCTGCCGGAGCGCACGGCGCATGCAAGGTCAGACGCCGGCCCGCTCAGTGCCCCACAACCCGTTCGGCCTGTTGCATTGCGAGGCTACGGCGATGGCCTCCCGCTCCACGGAGGCGAGCTTCTCGGGAGGCTTGGCGACGAAGCTGCGACGCAGGCTCTTCTGGTACCGGAATCGGCTTGCGTGATGGCCAGGGTCGGCGCTTTCGTCCTCTTCACGATGGCTCCGGCGTTGGGCGAAGGCGACCCGGTACGTAGGGCCGAGCCGATCCCGCGGTGGGCGGAACTCGTACCGGCGCGGCCGCTCATCGGGGCGGGTCGAAGCTGAACGGGTAGCTCAGCGTGTGCTGGATTCCGGCCACGAACCGGAAATCCTGGTTGCGGTCGCCGCCGAACCCGACGCCGGCGCTGCCCGAGAGGACGGTTTGGGGCGTCAGCAGGTAGCGGACACCGACCTCGGCCATGTTCGACGCGCGCCTGCGGTCCCTGTCCGTCTCACGGTAGACATCCGCGACGACGACCAACTCGTTCGTCACGGGCTGGCTGTAGGCCACGCCGACGCGGTAGCGGTCCGTCCTCTCGGCATCGCGACCCGTGAGCGGGTCGAAGTTGTGGAACCAAGACGCGTTGAAGTGGATCTGACGCGGCACGTAGGAGAATGGCGACGTTCCTTCGGGGTCCGGCGTTCCCAGCGACTTCGTCGCGAGGAACTTCAGCTCGGTCTCGGTCCCGCCGTTCCGATACCCATAGGGTCGGCTCACGCCGGCCGCCACCGCGAAGGCCGGCAGATAGAGGCTTTCCGTGTTGAGGTTGTAGAGGCCCTGAACCGTGGCGGCACCCTGCTTCGTCTCGCTCGCATCGCCAACCGCGTATGGCGTCTCGACTGACAGTTGGAAGTTCTTGGTCGCGCCCCACTCCACGCGCGGGACCACGAACAGGCGACTCCGGCCGTCAGGGTCACTCCGGGGAACCCTGTCGTAGCGGAGGTACCCCTGGATCTCCAGGCCGTTCTCCTTGATCGGGTAGGCATCCTCGATGACGACGGGCAGGCCCTGTTCGAGGTTCGTATGGTCGGCGGCTCGCACCGGGAGGGCGTCGCAGGCAATGATGGCGAACGCGGCGGCCCCGGCGGCCAGGCGCACGTGATGCTTCATGACGGAGTTCCTGTCGGGCGTCGGGGCAGTCAGCGGGAGGCGACGCGGGCGGCGCCCAGCGAGGGCTCGACGCCCATGTCGATGGGAGCGATGTCGGGCATGCGCTCGGCCTTCCGTCGCCAGTTCGCCTCCATCGTCTCGGTCATCATCCGCGGCGTCTCGCCCGGTTCGGTCGCGCCGGGCATCATCCTCATCCCGGGCGCGACACGCATCATGGCGTCGTGCAGAGAGCCCGGGATCTCGCCCGGCTCAATGCCGAGCCGCCCGTTCTTCATCATCTGCTGCATGACGGCGGACTTCTCCGCCTTGGATAGCCCCCCAGGGTACATCATGGGCAGCATCTCCATAAGCATGTCCATCATGATCATGCCCATGGCGCCCTGTGGCGAACGCACCCAGTTCGGGTAGGTGCGCGGGTCGTATGCGGGATGGGGCTCGCCGAACTTGCGGGCGTAAGCCTCGTCCCCCGGTTGGTACCCCATGGCCTGGATGACGCGGTACATCTCGGCCCGCTTCTCCTCGACGGACCAGCCCTTGTAGGCGAGGATCGAATAGGCGATGCCGTGGAGCATGTGCAGATTGTCGAAGATGTTCGCGCTCTCCGGGGTCATGCGAGAGTAGCGCGGCATGATCTCGCGCGAGAGCACCATCCGGCCCGGGCGGTTCGGGATGACCTCGCGATGCATGACGTCCTCCACGCCCTTGATGGCGGCCTCCTGGTCCTGGTTGCCCGAGATCATCTGCGCCTCGTAAACCGCCGGGTGCCACCAGTGCGCGACGTAGAATAGGCTTTGGTCGAGCGGATAAAAATTCCGGAAGTAATTGAAGTAGGGCTTCATCATGATGCCCGCGCGCCGCATCGTCAGCTCCAATGGCGCCGGACTACGCGGGACACCCTCGGTCTGCATGGTCAAGTAATACTTGACCGCACGATCTGTCCAAGCCTTCTTCTCGGCCCACGGGATCTCACGAAAGGCCATCACGTCGTAAGTCTGCTCGTGGTGCATATGCGTCCAGTCGATGGTCCGAAACAGCGTGTGCATCGCCCGGTCGACATAGGACGAGTAGTACGGCATCTCCGGCTCGGTCGCCGGCGGGTTGAGCAGCCACTCCAGAGCTTCCTGGTCGAAGCGCGCATCGACCGCGGCGTGGTCCTCGAAGCGCGTCAACTGCAGCAGGTCGTGTTGCTTCGAGTGGAAGAAGTGCATGCCGGCCCCGATGCGGTAGGCCAGGTTGTGCCGGTAGAAGAATGCCAGGTTGTAGGGGCCTCGCAGGAAGTCGACGCCGTTGCGCTGTTCGAGCGCGAACGCCCGCCTCGCGCCCGCTCCTTGCGCCGCCAGTGCGACCGCGGATGCCGCGGCGCCACCCAGGAACGCTCTCCGCGTCGCCATCCTCATTTGTCCCCTCCAAGATTATACCCCAATGGGGTAAAACCGTCGGGAACCGGGGTCAAAGGCTATTCACCCGTGATCCCTTGGGCGGTTCTCATCGGGCCGAAGTGTTGCCTCACCGCCACTCTTGAGGGCGAGGGACAGGGCGGGCCTTGTCGGCCATGCGCCGGCTTCCGCCGCCTGGAGGTGTGCCGGGACCGATCCCCCCAGTCCGCGGCGGCTGGTCGGCCTGCCAGGACCGAGCCGACCATCGCTATGCATGGCCCAAGGCCCGCGGCCGTTCCAGGGCCGCATCGCGCTTGGACGCCAGGGGGCGTACAGGTTGTGCCGCCCGCGGTCCCGCGGCGCCGGTCGGCCTTCGGGACCGCGCATGCGTCCGGGCCGCAACGCCGGGATGCGGCACGAGGGGCGACCCGGTCGTGGCAGGGCGCTCGCAGCGCCTGACATCCGACAGTCCTGCCCTCGGCTACACGATCCTGCCGATAAGGCTGCCGATCTCGTCGGCCAGGCGCTGCCGCTCCTCCTGCGAGAGGTTGCTCGCGACGGAGGCTTGCACCAACCCGTGCATATGGTCGCGGATCATGTCGGACTGCACTCGGCGCAACGCGGCGATGACGGCATCGATCTGGTGCGCGACGTCGACGCAGTATCGCTCCGTCTCGATCATTTGCTGGATGCCACGCACCTGCCCTTCGATGCGACGCAGCCGGGGGAGTTGCTGCTTGTGGTTGACCGTGACCCCACCGTGGTCCTTTTCGGAACCCGACATGCTGCCTTGCGCCTCTGATGGGACGGGCGGCCGCCGGCCCAGGGTTTTGGAACCATACCCTGCCAGGGTATGTTGCCTCTTCGTCGTGGGCCCGCTCCGCGCGGGCGGGCCCACGCAGCCATAGTAAGGCTTGGCCGAACGTCCAACAATGCGAGCGACACAATGCACCAGATGAGACCGGACATGCAGGCATGCATCGACGAGTGCCTGCGCTGCTACCAGACCTGCCTCGGCATGGCATCCAACCACTGCCTGCCCGCCGGCGGGAAGCACGTCGAGGCGGAGCATCTTCGCCTCATGCTCGCCTGCGCCGAGATCTGCCGCACCTCGGCGCACTTCATGCTCCTCGGCACGAGCCATCATAAGCACACCTGCCGCGAGTGCGCCGACGTGTGCGAGGATTGCGCGCGGAGCTGCGAGCAGGTGGGCGATATGCAGCACTGCGTCGACCAGTGCCGCCGCTGCGCGGAAAGCTGTCGGAAGATGGCGGCCTGAACCGCTCGTCCGGGGCGGCTCAGGACACGGCCGCTCGGCGGCATTCCCTGCGCGCCGCCTCGTCCCGGTTGTCCCGCCGGCCCTTCTGACCGATGCCCTGCCCGGGCCGGCTTGGGAGGTGTCAGGTGCAATCGCTTCGGGCCTCATGGCACATATCACTGCCCCCGCGCCCGGACAGCCGAGCCGGCCAGTCCGCCGGAGGGATCCACCAGGCTTCGCGGCGAGTTCATCGGTTCGTCGGACGCCATCCTTGTCGGGGCCGGGCTGGCCCCGGGCTGCGCCAGGCTCTCCGGCATCCCAGAGGCTCCCCGCTCGCCTTCATGGGCGTGGAGGAATTGCGAGGAAGGCCGACCAGCTCGTGCCGCGTGCCGCTGGGACCACTGGCGGCGCAGCGTCCTCGAACGGCGTCGCCACGGCCAGCGCACCGCCGGCCCGCGCGGGGCGAGATCCCCGCATGCCGACGATGCACGTACAGGCACGGTGCCGGACCGTCAGCGCCCGGGCCCAGAACATGCGGATGGGCGGGACCAATCGGCGCGGCGGGACCGCCTCGCCTGCGTGGCGGTCGCCGTGGGCGGCCCCCGGGTCTCGCGCCGTCGGCCCCGGCCTTGATGCGCAACGGACGCAGGCCGCAGTGCGCCCGTCACCTTGCGCCGCGGACTCGCCCACGGCAGTCCGCTTCTCATGTGTGCGGGACCGCCGGTTAGGAAAAGCTTCACGGGATGAGCCGCGGTACTGATCTCCGGGAGCTGCTATCGGCATGCCGCCTGGGCGCGTGCGCCCCGCCATCACCGACGCCTCTCGCATCTGTTGCACGGTTGCGACACCCTCCCGCCATCATCGGAAACCCTGCCTGCGCGTCCACGGCCCTGTGGTGCCTGATACCCCGACCAGGCATATTCGGGAGCCACGACCACCAAGCCCCCGAATATGACGAACGTGAACGACGCCTGGATCGGCAATCTCATCCGGCACTGGCGCGAGGACCCAGGCGCCTCCTACAGAACGTGGTTCCTGTGGGAGGAGCGCATCAAGAACTTCCGCTCGATCCGGCGCGGCATCCAGGCGGTCATAGACGAGATCCGGTCCGACACCTTCGGCAACGCCTACCGCGGCTCCTCGCTGGAGACCATCGTCTCCTCCATCGCCGAGCAGCGCCAGGTGTTCAAGGGCGCCGACCATGCCTTCCTCTGGAAGCCCAAGCTTCGCATCCCTGACATCTACGAGGATCGGGCCAACCAGCTGGCCTTTGGGCGCTTCCTCGACGCCTGCCTTTGCTGCAACGCCGAGGCGCAGGTCCTGGCGGCCATCCGAACGCTCGACCAGTCGCGCATTAAAGGGCTTGGCCCGGCCGCGGCGAACCTGCTGTACTTCCTGCATCCGACCGTGGCCTCCCCGTTCAACACCGCCATCGTCAAGGGCTTCAACGCGCTCATGGGCGCCAACGTGAAGCTCGGCAGGTGGGACGAGTACCTCGCGATGCGCCAAGGCATCCTTGCCCTCAACGCCGCCCACCGGACGCTCCTGTCGAACGACCTCGGCGCCGTGGCCGGCTTCCTGTTCGACGTCGGGTCGGGGCGCTACCCGCTTCCCGAGCGGGATGCCACCGGGGCGCTGGAGCGATGGCGGGAGGATCTCGAACGCGTGCGGGCGGAGGCGGCCGGCGCCGCCTCGAAGGCGGCCCAGGCCGCAAGCGAGGCCGACCATACCCACACCGAGATCCAGGGCTGGCTCCGGGACCTCGGGCTCGCGCTCGGTTTCGACGTCTGGGTCGCCTCGAATGACGGGGGCCGTCCTTACGCAGGCGGCAGGCTGTCCGACGGCTGCCTCGACCGGTTACCCGAACGGCTCACCGCCAACGGAACGGCCGAAACGGTCCGGCTCATCGACGTGATCTGGCTCGAAAAGGCGAGCAGGGACGTGGCGGCGGCCTTCGAGGTCGAGCATACGACGAGCATATACTCCGGGATCGTGCGGATGCTCGACTTGGCGCTCGGCGTCGAGGGCGGGACGGCCCGCAACCTCTTCCTCGTCGCGCCCGACAACAGGGAGGAGGACGTCCGGGCGCAGTTCGCCAGACCTGCCTTCTCGCGTGTGAGCGAGCTGGATCTTCGTTACCTGCCGTACAGCGAGCTGCGGGGGCATCGCGAGACCATCGCGCGCTTCGGAACCGGCCTCAAGGGAGTGCTGGCCATCGCACGGCCGGTCGGCGCGCCCAGGTGATGTCCAGGCCGCGCGGCCCCTCTCTCCGGCCTAGTGAGACATCACGAGCGTTCGTGCCGGCCGCGCCGGCCAAAGCCGACTCGGGCACCCCGTCCCCTCGACGACGCTGACTTACGCTTGGCCCCGGCTGCTTCGTAAGGCGCATCCGGGCAAATCGCGGGGGATGCGGACAACTACCGCCTTGGGCCGGTGGCCACCTTTCCGCGGTCAACCTGATCGGGCATCCACCCCGGTGGTCGACGCCGTCAGCACCCCGCCGCGACGAAGGGCCCACTCAAGAGTGGGATATACCCCGAGGGGGTTCGGGACACGTATTCCGAACACCTGCCCGTTTCCTGGAACCAGGTGTCAAGGCGTCCGGAGCGGCGGGACCGTGGCAATCCGTTCCGACGCGGAGCGCACGGCGGGGCCTGCGTCAAACCGCCCCGCGCCGCGGTAGGGATGAAACAGCTTCGCGGGCGGGGTGTTGGAAGCCTGCCTACCCCGATGGGGTATAGGCGGATGCGCAACCCGGGCGGGTTGGCTTCCGATTCTTGGCTCATCGGCACGAGATCCCTCATGTCGCATCGCTCGCACCACCAAGTCCCTGCGAACGACCACAACGTTCAGGAGGACTTCGGCGACTACCGATTGCTCATCGGAGAGCGAGATCCCGACGCCTACCCCGGCACCGGCCGGATGGACATCGCCTTCGGCCGAGGCGGGAGCGACTATCTCGCCGGCCGAGGCCAAGACGATGACCTGCAGGGCGGCAAGGGCAACGACGTCCTCCTGGGGGGCGCCGGCATGGACCACCTCGACGGCGGCAAGGGAAACGACGTCCTGATCGGCGGCGGGGCCGCGGACGCATTGCGTGGCGCCGAAGGGAACGACTATCTCAACGAGGGCGTCGGACACGGCGATCTTGAGGGCGGTCCCGGCAACGACATCCTGACAGGCGGTCCGGGAGGCGATGCCTTCGTCATCTCGCCCGACAGCGGCAACGACGTCATCACCGACTTCTCCGCCGGTCCCGGCATCCTGGACCACCTCGCGGTACGGGACCTCGCGCCCGAGGACCTCAGATTCCAAGACACTTCCGCCGGTGTGAAGATCAGCTGGGACGTGACCGGGGGCGAGGGCTCGGTCCTGCTGGCGGGCGTCCGGAAGACGGACCTCGCGCAGGACGATTTCATGTTCACGGACGACAGGATGCTCATTCAGCCGACGAGCGCGGACGCGGACCACGTCACCGCCTTGAGCTACGCGAAGGACGAGGGCTTCAACCTCGGTGCCCCGAACCCGGGGAGTGACACCGGTTCCGCAAACACGTTCCGCTTCGACGAGTTCAACGTAAGGGAAGGCTCCAGCCAAGCCGATACGTTCCAAGGCACCGGCGAGCGGGACTACTACTTTGGCCTAGGCGGGAACGACCTGCTGTTCGGGGCTGCCGGGGACGACGATCTACGCGGCGATGCCGGCGACGACGTCCTCGACGGCGGTGCGGGCCAGGACGACCTCAGGGGCGGCGCCGGCTCGGACCGGTTGTACGGCGGCGATCAGGCCGACAACCTCATGGGCGAGGACGGCAACGACAAGCTCTACGCCGGCGCCGGCCACGACATGCTCGACGGCGGCAAGGGGAACGACGAGCTGAACGGCGGCGACGGCGCCGACGCCTTCATCGTGGGACCCGATACCGGGAACGACGTCGTCACCGGCGGCTTCGACGCCGGCCCGGGCGCCTTCGACCATATCGCATTCCGGGACATCCTGCCGAGCCAAGTCACCGTTGCCGACGGGGTCTCGGCGCACGACGACGGGCACACCGGCGTCCTGGTCAGCTGGCAGACGGACCAGGGCAACGGGTCGATCTTCCTTGAAGGCCTGACGAAGAGCCAGATGGCCCAGGACGATTTCATGTTCAACGCGGACGACGGACGGGCAGGCGCCTTCGTGAACGACCCGGCCATCACGTCGGTCGGCTCCCAGCTCATCTTTCAATAGCCGGCGATACCTGCGGCTGGCGAGCCTCACCTGCCACGGTGTCTGAGGCAGGATGGTGCCCGCGGCACGGCCGCGAGCGCCCGACCATTTCCCCAAGCCGCCGGACCGTGCGTTCCCACGCCGGCCTAGATCCCCGGACCACCCCGTAGCAGGGCCGCCACGATGAGCCGCATCGAGAGTTCGTCCACCCCCGGGGGTGCCGAGGTCGGGGAGGAGGGGGGAAGGCCCGCTCCGCGGGGCCGAAGCCGCGCTTCCCGCGGTCGGTCTGCTCAGCGCCTTCGCCAACCTCCTCCGCCTGTCGACGACCATGCGGGGCGGGCGTTCGCGGAGGATTGACGCCGTCGACATGCGGGCCACGTCGCCTAGGCGTCCCAGGCCACGGAGGGGCCCTGCCTCGGGTGGGGGCGGTCAGCAGGAGAAGGGAATGGAGCGGATGCCGGCGCAAAGCCCAGTCCTGGGTGATTTCGGGTTCGTGGCCCTCGTGCTGCTCATGGCCATGGGCCTTGCGCTGCTGGCCGTGGCCGCGTTCGCGCGCGCGCCAACGCGGACCGTCCGCGCTCCCCCCGCGTGGGCGCAGTTCCGCTTCGGTTACGCGGTCTACGCGCTGATCTTCCTCGCCTTCGACATGGAGATGATCTTCATGTACCCGTGGGCGGTCGTCTTCGCCGACATCGGCATGAGCGCCTTCCTCGACATGCTGGTCTTCATCGCGCTCCTGTCGGCTGGCATCGCCTACGCCTGGGGCATGGGCGGGCTGCGATGGGAGTAGCGGCGGCCTTGGCGGTCCTGGGCGCCCTGCTCGGGGGGGCTGCCCTGACGCTCGCGGTCGAGCACGCGTTCGTTCGCATCGACCAGGAGGCCGGCCCGGCGCGGCACACCGAGCTGCGGCACAACCTCCAACTGCCCAACGCCGACCGATGGCTGCTGCCGGCCGGTCCGGTCGTGGCGCTCGCGGGCGTCGCGCTCGCCATGGTCGTGCTGCCCCTCGGCCCCGGGTTGATCGGGAGGGACCTCGGCATCGGCCTCTTCTACGTCATCGTCGTCGTGGATTTCGTGGTGCTGGGCCTGGCTCTCGCCGGCTGGGGCGCGAATACCCCCGAGGGGGTCGAGGCATGCTACCGCATCGTCGCCCAGCTCGTGGCGTACGTCGTGCCGCTCGGGCTCGCCTACGTCGGCGTGATCATGATGGCCCGTTCGTTGTCGACCGTAGTGGTGGTCGACGCGCAGCGCGGCCTCTGGTTCGTCGTCCTACAACCCTTGGGCTTCCTGCTCTACGTCGTCACCGGGCTGATGCAGTCGTATCGCGCCCCGTTCCTGGAGCCGTTCGCGGCCTCGCTGGGCGGCGGCGTGCTCGGTGTCGTGGGCGGCTGGTCCGCGCTCGTGTGGCGGGTCGCACTCGCCGGCGTGCTCCTGGTCGTCGCCGCGGTCGGGGCGGTGCTCTATCTGGGAGGTCCCTCGGGTCCCTGGCTCCCGGGATGGGCCTGGATGCTCGCCAAGACGTACGGCCTGATGGCGCTGATGCTCGGGCTCGGGCGCCTCGTTCGCCCGCTCTCGACGGCGGAGACGCTGGCCCTCTCCTGGAAGATCCTGATCCCACTCGGCCTCGTCAACGTGCTCCTCGTCGGCGGCCTGATCCTCCTCGGGGTGGGGCCCGGCGCATGATGGCCGCCTTCGATATCCTTGCCTTCGGGGCCTGCTCCTTCGTCGCCGTCGCCGGCGCGCTCGGCATGGCGACGACGATGAGTATGTTCCGCTCCGGCATCTTCCTGATGGCCTCGTTCATCGGCGTCGCCGGCCTGTTCATCCTGCTGTCGGCCGACCTGATCGGGCTGCTCCAGGTCATGATGTACATCGGGGGCTTCCTCGTCATGATCCTGTTCATGGTGCTGGTCATGCACGATCCCGGCGGGGCGATGATGGCCGGCATGGAGCTGTCCCCGCTGGAGCGCTGGTTCAGCAAGGGCCTGGTGCCGCGCGACGAGGCCACAAGCGCGGGACAGGACGACCCTGCGAGCGGCGAGGGCCGCAGCCACGCCGGGAACCGGCACGAGGGCCATGCCATGCCGCACGGCGAGGGACGGCACGGCCACGCGCGCGACCACGGGGGCGGTGCCATGCCACACGGCGCCCACGGCGGACATGCGGAGCACCGGCACGCAGACCACCAGCACGGGGATGGCGGCCACGGCGGAATGGACATGTCCATGGTGACGCCCGTGCGCCCCCTCGCGGCCTGGCTCGCAGCCGCCGCCGGGGTCGTCCTAGTGGGCATGCTGTTCCTGCGGCCGGCTTGGCCCGTGACCGACGCGGTACCGGATCCCGACTCGGCCCGGCGGGTCGGCAACCTTCTCATGGACAAGTACATGGTCGCTTTCGAGGGCGCAGGCTTCCTGATCCTGATTGGCATCTTCGGCGCCGTGCTGCTTGCCCGGCCCTCGACCCACCCGGACGACCCCTCGCGCGCCGCAAAGGCCGCCGTCGACGCGAAGCCGGAGGCCATCCGGGACGACCGATTGGCTCCGCTCGCGGAAGCGGGCGGCGCGCCCGAACCGGAGCACCACGGGAGCCACCACGGACACGAGGACCACGTCGGATGACCGTGCCGCTGACCGCCTATCTCGTCGTCGCCGCGCTCCTGTTCGCCATCGGCGTCTACACTGTCGTCGCCCAGCGCTCGGCGGTCATGGTCCTGATGGGGGTCGAGGTGCTCCTCAACGCCATCGGCCTGAACGTCGTCGCGTTCTGGCGCTTCACCGCGCCGACCGACTACTCCGCGCAGGTCCTCGCCATCCTGGTCGTCACCGTGGGGGCTATCGAGATGGCCATCGGTCTCGCCCTCGTACTGCTGCTCTACCGGCAGCGCCGGACCGTCGAGGTCGACGCCTACACCGACCTGAACGGATGACGGCGCTCCTGGCCATCCCCCTCCTGCCGCTCCTCGCGGCAGTCACGGCCCTCGCCGCCGGCCGGCGCCTGCCATGGGGCGGCGGCGAACTCGTGGTCGCCGGGGTCGCCCTCTCCCTCGTCGCGCTCGCGCTGGTCCCAACCGGGGCAACGATGACCGTGAGCTGGTTCGAGAGCGGGGACTACCGGCTGACCGTCGGGCTCGCGGCGACCCCTCTCACCCGGTTCGTCGCGATGGTCGTCGCCGGCGTCGCCGTATGCGTCGCCACCTACGGGGTCGGATACATGGGCGGCCGCCCGGACCGGCCCCGCTTCTTCGCCGAACTCGGCCTGTTCGTAGGGGCCATGCTGGCCCTCGTCCTGGCGAACTCCCTCGCGCTCCTGTTCGCGGCCTGGGAGATGGTCGGTTTGGCGTCCTTCCTGCTGATCGGCTTCGAGCACGCCGCGCCGGGGGCCGCCGGTGCAGCCTCCAAGGCGTTCCTGATGACGAGGGCCGGCGACGTCGGCCTCCTGCTCGGATGGTTGCTGGCGCTCGCAGCCACGGGGACCACGGACGTCGACGCGCTCGCCGGGGCCGTCGAGGCGGGCAGGGTCGCTCCCGGCGCGGTGACCGCGATGGCGCTCCTCATGCTCGCCGGCGCGCTCGGCAAGAGCGCCCAGCTGCCGTTCTCCGCGTGGCTCCCCGACGCCATGGTCGGGCCCACCCCGGTCTCGGCCCTGCTGCACTCGGCCACCATGGTCGCCGCCGGCGTGTTCCTCGTCCTTCGCCTCGACGCGGTCTTCGCCGCGGCCCCGCTCGCGATGGCTGCCCTGTTCTGGGTCGGTGCGGTCACGGCGGTCTTCGCGGCGCTCGTCGCGACCGCCGAGGCGGACCTGAAGCGGGTGCTCGCCTGGTCCACCTGCTCCCAACTCGGCGAGATGATGGTCGCGCTCGGCCTCGGCGGCGCCCGCGCCGCGGCCTTCCACCTCGCGGTGCATGCGGCCTTCAAGTCAACCCTGTTCCTGGCGGCAGGCATCGTGCAGGAGCGGGCGGGCACGCGCGCGCTCGACCGCCTGGGCGGTTTCCTCCGCGCCCTGCCCCTCGCGGGAGCCGCCTTCCTCGTCGCGGCCCTCGCACTCGCCGGCGTTCCGCCGCTCTCCGGATTCTGGAGCGAGGAGGGCATCCTCGCCGTCGCGTCGCAACACGGTCCGGGGGCGGGGGCGCTCGTCGTGCTGCTCGTCCTTCTCGGCGGGACCTACATCGGTCGCGCGGGGACCGCAGCCTTCCTAGGCCGGCGCCGAGACCGGGCCGGGACCGGCAAGACCGCCTGGACGATGCGCGCGGGCACGCTCGCGCTGGCGCTCGCCGCGGCGGTACTCGGCTGGCTGCTGGCCGGCAGCCTCGGCGCCCTCCTGCCGTTCGAGGCCGACCCCGGGGCGGAGGTCTCCTTGCGGAACCTCGGCATCGCGGCCGGCCTCCTCGGCCTCGGCATCGGGGTTGCCAGGGGAAGGGGCGGATCACCCGCGCTCGGCCCGTGGCCGGCTCGGCTCGCCGCCGGGCTTTCGGCGGCCACGGCGGCCCCGGCACGCTGGACGACGCAGCTCGCCCGGCGCCTCGGACCCCTTGAGGACGCGCTCGACGCGGCGGCCCGACGCGTCGCCGGGTGGACCTGGGGCGCCGGCGAGGCGGCCGGTCGCATCGAGGTGCGCGGCTTCGCACGCCTGGGGGACGGGCTCGCGGCTTGGCTGGCCGCCGGGGGCGAGCGGCTCCGCGCGCTCCAAGCCGGCCGCCTCTACCTCTACACGCTCGGCCTGTTCGCCTGGGCCACGGCCGCCCTGGCGGCCGGCGCCCTCCTGCTCTGGCCCTGAACCCGAGTTGACCCGATGCTCACGGCGACGATCTTCCTCCCCCTCCTGACGGGCCTCGTCGTGCTGGCGTTGCCGCGCGGCCGCCCGGGTCTCGCGCGTCACGTCGCTCTCGGCGGCGCGATCCTGACGCTCGCCGCGGCGCTGGCGCTCTGGGCCGGATTCGAGCCAGGGGGAGGCCTGCAATGGCGGGCGACCCTGCCGTGGATCCCGTCGGTCGGGGCGGCGTACGACGTCGCCGTCGGCGGCCTCTCCCTGTCGCTGATCCTGCTCACCGCCCTCCTGCTCACGGTGGTGATGGTCTACGTGCTGGGCGAGCACGACCGGGCGCACGCCCACGCCTTCCTCTTCCTCCTGCTCGCGACCGGGCTGATCGGATTGTTCGCGGCGCAGGACCTGCTGCTGTTCTACCTGTTCTTCGAGGTCGGCCTGGTGCCGATGTACTTCATCGTCGGCATCTGGGGCGGGGAGCGGCGGCGGTACGCGGCGCTCAAGTTCTTCCTCTACACCCGCGCCGGCAGCCTCGCCATGCTGCTCGGCTTCCTCGCCCTCTACCTCGCCATGGAGCCCCACACCTTCTCGCTTCCAGCCATCGTCCAGGCGCGGCCGCTGGACCGGACCCCGCTCGCGGGCGGCCTCGTCTTCCTGGCCCTCCTCCTCGGGTTCGGGGTGAAGCTCCCGGTGGTGCCGCTGCACAACTGGTTGCCCGACGCGCATGTCGAGGCGCCGACCGAGGGCAGCGTCGTGCTGGCCGGTCTCCAGCTCAAGATGGGCGGCTACGGCATGCTCGCCGTGCTGCTGCCGACCCTGCCGGACACGGTCGCACGGTTCGGCTGGCTTCTCGTCGCGCTGGCGTTGGCCTCGCTCCTCTACGGGGCCCTGGCGGCGCTGGCGCAGTCCGACATGAAGCGGCTCGTCGCCTACACCTCCGTCAACCACATGGGCTTCGTCACGCTCGGCGTCGCGGTGGCGGCGCTGGCCGGCAACGAGGGCGTGCGCCGGCTGGCGCTCAACGGCGCCGCCGTGCAGATGGTCAGCCACGGCTTCCTGACCGGCGGCATGTTCCTGCTCGTGGGAATGCTCCAGCACCGCGCCGGCACGCGGGAACTCGCCCGCTTCGGCGGCCTGATCGGCGCGATGCCGGCCTTCAGCGGGCTGTTCGGCCTGCTCGCCTTCGGCTCGCTCGGGCTCCCGGGCCTGTCCGGCTTCATCGCGGAGTTCCAGGCCATCGGCGCCGCCCTGCAGCTCTCCGCCTGGGTCGCCGCGCTCGCCGTCCTCGCGCTCGTCGTGACGACCGCGGTCTACCTCCGGTTGATGACGGGCCTGCTGATGGGTCGGGCGCCGCCCGACATGCCGGCGCTGCCGCCCCTCACGGCGGCCGAGGCGGGCGCGGCGGGGGCGCTCGCGGCCCTGGCGGTCGGCATCGGCGTCCTGCCGGCCGTCCTCGTCGCGCTGCTCGACGGCACGACCGCAGCCCTGGCGCACCTTCCATGACCGGCGGGCAGACGATGGGCGGCTGCATGGATCTCGGCGCCGTCGCGCCCGAGATGGTCCTGGCGGGAAGCGCCCTCGCGCTGGTCCCGGTTGCCGGCTGGGTCCGGGGCCGGTGGCGCCGCCTGCCCGCCGCCGTCGCGCTCCTCGCCCTGCTCGTCGCGATGGGCCTGACCGCGCCGATGCTGACGGCCCCGCCGCGCGAGGCCTTCTGCGGCACATACGCCGTCGATCCGTTCCGGGGCTTCTACCAGTTGGTCATCGAGGCCGGCGCCCTGGTGAGCCTGCTCGCGCTCGGGTCCCACTTCCGCGGGAGCGAGCAGGAACCGCACCACCCGGTCGCGCTGCTCATGGCGACCGTCGGTGGCATGGGGCTCACGGCGGCGACGGATCTCGGCCTCATCATCCTGTTCCTGCAGATGGTGAGCTTCCCCTCCTACCTGCTCGTCCTGCTCGTGCGGAGCGACGGACCGGCCCAGGAGGCGACGCTCAAGTACTTCCTCTACGGCGCCGCCGCGCTGGCGGTGATGGCCTACGGCCTCACCTTCCTGTTCGGCCTCACCGGCAGCCTGAACCTGCGGGCCATCGGGGCGGGGTTGGCCGGCGCCGACCGGGCCTGGGTGGCGCTGGCCTTCGGCTTGGTCCTCGTCGGCTACGGCTTCGAGATGACGCTGGTGCCGTTCCACGTCTGGGCCCCGGACGTGTTCCAGGGCGGGACGGCCCCCGCCTCGGGCTTCGTCTCGGTCGTGCCGAAGGTGGCAGCCTTCGCCGGCCTCATCCGCTTCCTGCTGGCGGCGATGCCGGACGGCCTCGCCGCCTGGCCGACCGTGCTCGCGCTCCTGGCCGCCGCGACGATGACCTTCGGCAACCTGGTGGCCCTCCGCCAGGCGAGCCTGAAGCGCCTGCTGGCCTATTCGAGCATCGCCCAGGCCGGCTACGTGCTGATGGGGGTTGCGGTGGCCGGGCAGGCCCCGGACGCCCTGCCGGCCATAGGCTATTACCTCGCGGCCTATCTCCTGATGAACCTCTCGGCGTTTGCGGTGGTCGCGCAGGTCGAGCGCATGACCGGGAGCGACGCCCTCGCCGCGATCCGCGGCCTCGGACGGCGGGCGCCGGGGCCAGCGGCGGCGCTGGCGCTCGCCCTCCTGTCGCTCGCGGGCGTCCCGCCGTTGGCGGGCTTCGCCGGCAAGGTCTTCCTGCTCGTGGCCGCCATCGAGGGCGGCTTCGCTTGGCTGGCCGTGGTGGCCGCCGCCAACATGGCGGTGGCGCTGTTCTACTACGCGGCCGTCATCGCGGAGACGTACTTCAGGGACCCGGACCGTGCCGAGGGGCCGGCATCCGGCTCCGGCTACGCATGGGCGCTCGGCTTGTGCACGGCAGGGACGCTGGGCCTCGGCATCGCGCCGGGCCTGGGGCGCGGGCTGGCACAGCTCGGCGCGACGCTGCTGCGGTAGGAGCGGCCGTGCCGGAGGGTGAGGGAGGTGCCGCCTCCCAGGGGCGCCCGGCCATGCGGGATGGCGTCGTCGCGCGGGGCCGGACGCCATCTCGCGAGGCTCCGGCGCTCGCCGGCTTCGCTCAGGCCGCCCGAACGGTCCGGTCGCGCGCTGACCTCTCCGTCGCGCGATCCCCATGCCCCGCCGGCCCGAGGGCCTTGGTGACCTCCTCGAAGCGCGCGCTCGCGTCGGACCAGGCTTGGGCGAAGTCGAACAGCTCGCGCATGGCCGGGGCGATCTCCTTGTAGGCGGCCAGGGCTGCGACGAGCGCGCCGAGCGAGAGCTGACCCTGCACGACGAGGTAGCCGCCGATCGAGAAGAAGAAGAACGGGGTGAGGTTTGAGGTGTAGTTGTAGAGGCCCTTGAGCCGGCCCTTCAGGTCGTTGATCTCGATGCGCACCCCCTCAAGCTTCCGGGCCTGCCGCATCTGCCGGCTCAGGTCGGAGGGCTCGCACGCCTCGCGGCCGGCCTGCCGCGCGAGCGCGGGAGCGGTGAGGAGCGCCCCCAGCTCCCGCGTGGCATGCACCCTTTGCCGGACCTTCGCGTTCAACCGCCCCTGCAACCGCGGCAGGATACTCAGCTGGACCGGCAGCATGATCAGGGCTGCCATGGCCAGGGCGGCGTTCTGCAGGAGGAGGAACACGATGCTGGTCACGAGCGTGCCACCTTGGACGAGCGGCACCACCACTAGGCTGCCGCCGAAGTAGCCGATGGGCTCGATCTCCTGGACCGCGACGGCGGCTAGCGTGGCCCCCCGTTCGGGGGAGCGCTCGCCGCGCGCGCGACGGACGACGGCGAGGCGGAGGCGGCGCACGAGGCGCTCGTTCACGCGCCCCCGGACCCGACTGACCGCGTACTTGGCGAGACCGCTGAGCGTGAGCACGGCCAGGTAGCTGGCGCACAGCGCGAACAGCAGCTCGATGCGGCCCAGATGGAGGCCGACGAAGGCCATCTTCGGGTGACCGTCGCCCGCGTCATCGGCAAGCGCGTGGTTGATGATGTGCTTGGGGATCTCAAGGAGGAGCCAGGCCGCCGGCAGCGTCAGGACGGAGAGGAGCACGAGACGGACCTGCAGCCGCGACGTCGCACGCACGACGTAGGACTCCAGCCGCGCCGCCACGGCCGGACGAGAGCTCGGCCGTCCCGGCTCGTCCATGGCCGCGGCGGGTGGCGGAAGCGCCGCCATCCCGCGGGTGCGATGCCACCGGGCGGCGGCCCAGCGCAGGCCCGACCGGGCAGCGAGCCAAGCGGTCCAGCCAGGCGCCACGACGAGGACCAGGACGGTGACGAGGTCCACCCACCAGTGGGTGCGGGTGTGGTCGAGGCCCAACGTCTGATGGATCAGGTCGTGGATGATCGGCGGGGTAAGCAACGGGTACTCCTGGCGACAAGGCTCTGGCGGTTGTCCGGGCAGAAGGGCGCAGCGCGCCTAGCCCGAATACCTCCGAATAGGCTAAGGCCTGCCTCTCCCGGGACCGCCGGAGGGGCGTCCGGCAGAACGAAGGCCGATCACGTTGGCTCCCTTTCCGCGGCCCGCCCGCATGCCTGGCGTAACGGCCAAGCTCTGGACGGCGTAGGCTACCGCGAACCGCAGCGCGGCCGTTCCCGACCGGGCGATTTGGGGACCAGCCCCTTCAGCCCGGTCTTGAACCGCCAGGACTGACGACGAGCGTTCGTGCATCGTCCGCGACGATGCGGACAACAGCCAACGCGTCGCGGCCGCGCTCTCCAAGCGTCCCGTAGAGGCCGGCCACCTCGGGCTCCCTACGGACGCGTAGGGCTTCGTCGATGATGCGATGCCACTCCGGCTGGAAAGTGATCAACCCATACAGGCCGGCGTTGCTCTTCGAGGGTACGACCTCGGTTGCGAGTACGTAATGGAGCCGGCACATACCGAGGACGAACCGTTCGACCCCGTCCGCCGCGAGGAGTGTTTCGTCCGCCGTATCGGGTCCGAGCCATATGCCCCAGCATCCATTGGCGCTGGCCAGGGCCCATCGTTCGAGATGGGCCGCACCACGCCAGAGCCCGGTGCCCGCGCAGAGTGGACCGCGAACGGTGACTGCGCTGGCCCTTAGGACGCTCCAAGTGAGCGGATGCTGGTCGTGGCACCCGGACTCGAAAAGTCGCCCCCGCTGGACGCAGGGGCTGTTCGGGACGGCAAGCGGGCCGGCCCGCAGGTCGTTCCAGGTCAGGTAGATGCCGCCGAGCGCCGGGGCCGGCCAACCGAGCGCGAGGTCGGCGTGGGCCTCGGCGAGGGCGGCCAGCTCCCCCCGCCCCGGGCGAGCCAGGGACACCGCCACGAAATTCACGTCGCTGAGCGGGGGCCGGAAGTCGCCCATGGCGGCGGAACCGACGAGGTACAAGGTCTCGACGAACTCCGGGACGACGGCATCGACCAGGGCGAGGTAGGCGTCCGCGACGCCGAGTGCGAGCGGGTGCGTGGTCACGGTCTCCACGGGCTCATGCGGTTGCTCGGAGGGGGAGGGGGCACGTCCCCGGCTTCGACTGCGCCGGGCCTGCACGCCGCGGGTTGGGCGAGGTCCGTCGGCGAAGGATGGCGATGCGCAGGTCACGGCCGCGTCTCAGCCGAACCGCGCCGCGCGCAGGCGCAGGGCGTTGCCGATCACGCTGACCGACGAGAGCGCCATCGCGGCCGCCGCGATGACCGGCGAGAGAAGGATGCCGAGGAACGGGTAGAGCAGTCCGGCGGCGACCGGCACGCCCAGCGCGTTGTAGATGAAGGCGAAGAACAGGTTCTGGCGGATGTTGCGCATCGTTGCCCGGGACAGGCCCCGGGCCCTGACGATGCCGAACAGGTCCCCGCGGAGCAGCGTAACGCCCGCGCTCTCGATGGCCACGTCGGCGCCGCCGCCCATCGCTATGCCCACGTCCGCCGCGGCTAGGGCCGGCGCGTCGTTGACTCCGTCACCAGCCATCGCCACGACCGCGCCGTGACCCTGGAGCGTCCTGACCACCTCCGCCTTGCGGTCGGGAAGAATCTCGGCCTCGACCTCGTCGATGCCGAGCGCCTTGGCGACGAACTCGGCCGTCGTCCGGCTGTCGCCGGTCAACATGACGATGCGCAACCCTTCCTCCCGAAGCCGTCGGAGGGCCTCGAACGTGCTCGTCTTGATGGGGTCCTCGATGGCGATGACGCCGGCCGGCTTCCCGCCCACGGCGACGAGGACCGCCGTCGCGCCTCGGCTCCGCACCTTCTCGGCCCGCGCCTGGAGAAGCGCCACGTCCGTCGCATGCTCCTCTAGGAAACGCGCGTTGCCGATGGCTACGCGACGCCCCTCGACCGTGCCGAGCGCCCCCTTGCCGGTCGGTGCCTCGAAGTCGGACGCCACGGCGCCCGGGACGACGCGCGCGTCCGCGGCCCGGACGATGGCGAGGGCCAGGGGATGCTCGCTCGCGCGTTCGACCGCGGCGGCGAGGCGCAGCACGTCGGCGTCCGTGAAACCGGGGGCCGGGAGCACGCCGGTGACCTTGGGCCTGCCCTCGGTTAGGGTCCCGGTCTTGTCGATGACGAGCGTGTCGACCTTCTCCAACCGCTCCAGGGCCTCGGCGTTCTTGACCAGCACCCCGTCCCGGGCGCCGCGACCGACCCCGACCATGATCGACATCGGCGTCGCCAGGCCGAGGGCGCAGGGGCAGGCGATGATGAGGACCGCGACCGCCCCGAGGAGCGCGTAGGTGAAGCGTGGCTCCGGCCCGAAGGCCATCCAGGCGACGAAGGCGAAGGCGGCGACGGAGATGACCACGGGGACGAACCAGGCCGCCGCATCGTCCACCAGGCGCTGGACGGGCGCGCGCGAGCGCTGGGCCTCGGCGACCATCGCGACGATGCGGGCCAGCGTGGTCTCGGACCCGACTCGCGTTGCGCGCATGACGAAGCCCCCGGTCGTGTTCAGGCTCCCGCCCACCACGAGGGAACCGGGCTCCACCGAGACGGGGAGAGGCTCGCCGCTGATCATCGACTCCTCCACCGCCGAGCGCCCTTCGACGACCTCGCCGTCGACCGGCACCTTCTCGCCGGGCCGGACGCGCAGGTGGTCCCCGACAGCCACCGCCGAGACGAGCACCTCCTCGTCGGCCCCTCCCGTCCCGAGACGCAGGGCCTTCTGCGGGGCGAGGTCGAGCAGCGCCCGGATCGCGCCCGAGGTGCGCTCGCGGGCCCCGTGTTCCAGCACCTGCCCGAGCAGCACCAGGACGGTGATGACCGCCGCGGCCTCGAAGTAGGCCGGCACCGCCCCGTCATGGCCGCGCAGGCCTTCGGGGAAGAGCCCCGGCGCCACGGTCGCGGCGACGCTGTAGAGGTAGGCCGCGCCGGTCCCGAGGGCGATGAGGGTGAACATGTTGAGGCGGCGGTTCACCAGCGACTGCCAGCCCCGCTCGAAGAACGGCCACCCCGCCCAGAGGACGACCGGCGAGGCGAGCAGCAACTGGACCCAGTTCGAGGTTTGCAGGCCGAGGCGGTCGACGAGGCCGGTCAGATGTCCCCCCATCTCCAGGGCGAAGACGGGCAGGGTCAGGACGAGGCCGACCCAGAAGCGGCGGCTCATGTCCTTGAGCTCGGCGTTCTCGACCGGACCGCTCGTCGGCGTGAGCGGCTCCAGCGCCATCCCGCAGATCGGGCAGCTGCCCGGTCGGTCGCGGCGGATCTCCGGGTGCATCGGACAGGTGTAGATCGCCCCGCCAGGGGCTTCCGGTGGCCCTTTGTCAGCCGCCAGGTAGCGTGCCGGCTCGGCCACGAACTTCGCGCGGCAGCCCGCCGAGCAGAAGTGGTAGGTCGCGTGCTCGTGCTCGGCATGGTGGGGCGTGACCGAAGGGTCGACCTGCATGCCGCAGACGGGGTCCGTCGCGGTTTCCCCGGCAGCGCACGCCGCGCCGTGGCCGTGACGGTTCCCGTGGGCATGGTGCGCATGGTGGGCGTGGGCCATGGGTTCAGACCTCCAAGCTGCCGCCGACGGCGGGCGGGACCGGGCTGGAGCGGACGTTCACGTGGCTTGCTCCGACAGGTTCTCAGCCGCCGCGCATGATGCGGTCGATGCGCGCCCCGATGCCGCGGACACGCGCCGCATGCTCGGCCCACAGGCGCCGAGCGATTGCCGAACGGGGATCGCTTTCCGTGAGGCGTGCCGCGGAAACCCCGCGGACGCTCCCCCGGAAGGAGGGTGAGGCGGTCCCGGCGAGGGAAGCGTCGGTCGCCGCGAGGCGGACCCGCACCCGCTGGCAGTACGTGGCGGAGCGCGGGCTCATCCGCTCCTCGCCGTGACCGGCCCTGTACTTCATCAGCGTGCGGCAGAGATCGCCCTTCGTGAGCTTCCAAGCTTGTGCGAGGTAGGCGACGCCGAAGCGGACGTTGGTCGCGGGATCGAGGAGGGCCCCGGCGGGACCCGTGTGACCGAGCATGGCCGCGGTCGTCGGCCGGACCTGCATCAGTCCGAGCTCGCCGACCCCGCCGACCGCGCCGGCATCGTACCCGCTCTCCACGTACGCGACGGCATCGGCGATGGCCGGGGGCACTCCGCGCGCTTCGGCCTCGCGCGCGAGCATCCGCCGATAGCTGGCCTGATCCGACGCCGTGCGAGCCGCATCGCCCGCGGATGACGTTACGGTAGGGGCGGACGCGCCCGCGGGCGCGTCCCCGACGGCGACCGCCGGGGATGAAAGGAGGAGTGCCGCGCACGGGACGAGGAACAGCCGGGGACGAGGCAGGACGAGGGCGCCCGGCACCCCCCCTCGCATGCCGGCGGCCGCTTCCGCGGACAGGGACGCCGCCCTCGTCGGGGATGATTGCCTCATCGCGGCTTCCGGAAGCGCGCGACCCCGAAGGGCGGCAGCTTCATCTCGGACATCGAGCGCATGCCGGTCGCGGTCATCCGTGGGTTCCCTTTGGGGGTGAGTCCGTGGGCGGGCGGGGTTTGGTTACAGGGCTCGCGCATCACCGCCCTCCCGTGTCGCGCTTGCCGCCCATGCCGGGCATGGTCATGCTGGGCATGCGGGAGTGGTCCATGCCCTCCATGCCGCCCGAGCCGGACCTCGGTGTCACGGCGCGGTTGAGCTCGCGCCAGTCCTTGGGATCGACCACGTCGTAGCGCGTCACGCCCGCGGTGACCGCGGAGTAGCGCGGCGCGCGCACGGCGGCGGCGGGGTTGGCCGGGGCAACCAGCCAGTCCGGCGCGGCGGTGGGCACGCAGGCCGCGAGCGGCAAGGCCGTGAGCGCCACGGCCGGCCTGAGGAAGGTGAGCATCGCTTCGGATCCCGAACGGGGGCTGGCGGCCGCGCTCAGGGGCGCGGACCGGCGGACAGGGAGGGGGCGCGGGCAGGCGCGGCTGAGCCGGCCGGGCCGGGCGCGGCCTGCGCAGGCAGGATCCTGGTCAGGGCGCGGCCGGGAGCGGCGGGAGGGGGCGGGCGTCTGGCCCGCCGCGGTCAGGCGCGGTGCCTGGGGGGCCGCTCGATGCGCAGGGGACGCGGCTGGGCGACGCCGTCCTCCTGGGCCAGGCCGATGGGCTCGGAGGGGCGCAGGACCAGCGCCGTGCCCGACCAGGGCGCGTCCGGCAGGGCCGCCTGGCAGGCCAGGGGGCAGCAGGTGGCCACGCAGCCGGCCGGCCGCGTGTGGTGGCCGTGCGGGTCCGGGTGGTGCTGGCCGGCCGAGGCGAGCCGGTGGCACTCGGGGACGTCCGCGCCGTCCGCCTGGCCGCTCGCTGCCGCGGGCGCGTCGGCGGGGCCGGCTGCGGGCCGATGCTGGGCGTGCGGGTCGGCGGGGGCCTGGTCGACGGCGGCGTGGTCGGCCGCGGCGTGGCGCTGCATCGTGCACGGCGCCGCCGGGGCGATGGCCACGGCCATCGCCAGCACCGCGAGCAACATTGCGCGAAGAACTGCCAAGGACCCAGAGACCCTCTCTTACCCAGGCCGATCCTTGCACAGGCCGCCAATATCGGCAACGCACGAACACTTCTGCTGTTGGTGGAGCGTCCGAAGCCGTTTCCTGGCGATTTGAGGCTGCCAGCCAATCGCCCCTGCCGCGCACGCCCCCCATCCTGCCCGCGTGGTCGCCGCCGTCCCGGCTCGGGGGAGCCCGCCACCGGCGCGAGTGCCGTGCGGGACCGCGCGACCTCAGTACCGGCGCACCAGCGGCGCCTGCTCGGCCGGGGCGGTCGCGGCCCATGGTGCCCAGCGCAAGCCGAGCTTCACGTCGTGCGAATCGACGTTCTTGAAGGTCAGCGCCTCGCAAGACCCGCACTGGCCGGCATAGTTGTAGACCGTGCCGGTCTTTCCGTCTCCGAGATTGAGGTAGCGGTATGCGAGCTCGACCGTGAAGTTCGGGCTCACCTCGTAGCCGACACCCGCGTGCAACGCCCACGCAAGGTTCGTCTTCGAGCCTGCCTTCGCGTAGGCCAGGCCCTGCGTGACGACGTTCGTGTCCTTGAAATTGTCGAGCGTAAGCCGCACCGCGCCGACGCCGGCGCCCAGGAACGGCGTGAGGCCGTACCAATTGCCGAGATCGACGTAGCCGTTGAGAAGCACGGCCAATTCACGTTTCGACGCGGTGTACTCGTCGGTGCCGTAACCGAGCGGCAGTCTCGCGTCGCGGTAGCGTTCAAGCCCGGTGAACGCAGCGGCGCTGCGATACTCGCCTACGACGTCGGCCCGAAACCACCGGCCGAAGCGGTAGCCGGCGCCGACGCCCGCGAGCGGGGCGCCCGCGAAACCGAGATTGACCTTCTCGATCGTCCCGAGCGCGTCCAGGCTGTTGGAGAGCCGTTCCACGGATTGGTTGCTGAAACCGATGTCGCCGCGGAGGTAAAAGCCGGAAACCTCGGCCTCCGGCGCGAGTGCTCCGCGCAGGTCCGGCAGCGGCGCGACCGGCGGCAGGTCGGCCGCGTGTGACGGCGCCACGAACGTTGCGGAGATCAGGCCGAAGCCGAGCAGCCCGAGCGTTCTCACGATGCAACCCATTCCACCCATTGTCCAGTCCTTCACCCACAGTCCTCTTTACCTAACCCTCCCACCGCATGGTTGATTTCCCCTTAATTACCCCGCAGGGGTAATTGCTGAAGGGCTGCCGCCATTGACGGCGGAAGATGAGGTTTTTAAGGGTAAGGCGTGCACGTAGTGCCTGAAGACGCGGTTATGCGCGTCCGGACAGGCTTCAAACGCCCTGCGTTCCGGGGGATTCGCGGTCCGGCCATGCCGATTACCCCTTAGGGGTGTGCGACCGTGCCCCGCCGCTCGTGCGTTACTTGCTCCCGAAGGGGGAGTTCAACGGCAGGAAACCAGCAGGAAGGGATGCGCGATGCTCAGACGAGTTCTCCACATCTCCGCACTCGCCCTGGCCTTGGCCCCGACCGGGGCAGGTGCCGTGGGCTTTCGGATGTCACGGCCACCCTACGGTGGAGCATCCGACATCGGTTCGACCGCCAGCCTCGCACCGACCGGCAGGACAATCCGGGTACATTACAGCCCAGTCTTTCTCGGCTGCGTTTATTCCTATCACGAGTGCGAGCACCTCGCCCATTCCCGTGGCTTCTACAACCACTTCACGCGTCATGATCACGGCACGTGTCACCATGGCCCCTCATATGCTTGCTTCGGCCAATAGAACCGGACGGAGCGCTCGTTTGCATCACGGGACCAGTGCGTGCGCCGACGGCTTCAAGGGGGTTGGTACATCTATCTGGGTCTCCCGTGCCGTTCGGCCTGAACTTACATCGGGCAAGCCGGTCCGGGCGCGTCGTTGCCGGGTGGCGCCGGCAAGTCTAGAAGGGCGCGTCCGGCCCGAGCCGGTGGGCCGAGGGACGACCGCCGCGTCGTGTCCTTCGGCTGGCCGCTTGGATCGAGGATTAGCGGCGCGACCCTGCCGTTTTGCCGGAGGTCGCCACGCGAGGGCGGTCGCCTCTTCGACCGCACAGTCCCAAGGCCGCCGTCTCGGCGCGGCGCCCGGTTCGGGTGCCCCGGTTCGAACCAGATGTTGGCTGGGCTCGCGACGACCGCGACGTTGTGGGCCCCTGCGTCCAGCCACAGCGGTGGGTGGGCCCCGGGTTAGGAAGACCAGCACCGCCGCCAGTGCCGTCGCGCTCCCGTTGGTTAACCTACGTCGATGTCTCAGGGTCGGCATCGTCACCGCACCCAATCCTCACCTCGACGAGATCGTCGATGTCGCTTGCCTCGGTAGCCCTCGACAGGAACCGCCTCGGCTCCTCCGCCTGTGGCGGACGTTGCCGAATTGGCACAAGCAGGCCAATGTTCCGCTCTCGTTGACGATGGCGACGGCGGTGCACGGGCCGCCCCCGCAAGACACGCCGTCGTCCGCGTCGTGCTCGAAGGTCAAAGCCGCAGCGTTCCGGTCGACCTCGGCCAAGAATCCCCCCGCTTGCCACGGTGGCGTGCCGCCATGCCCGGCTAGACGGCCTGCCCACCGCGAAACCGCGCGAAGGTGTTGCGCCCGTGAGGGCCGAACAGCACCACCTCGTAGGTGGCCGGTTCCACCCCTTCGACCTCCATGCCGGGCGAGCCGACCGGCATGCCGGGCACGGCGAGGCCGGTGCCGGCAGGCTTCTCCACCAGCAGCCGCTTGATGGCCGACGCGGGCACGTGCCCCTCGATGACGTAGCCGCCGACCTGGGCCGTGTGACACGAGGCCAGCTCCCGAGGCACCCCGAGCCTCGCCTTGACCGGGTTCACGGGGGCGTTCACGACCTGGACGCGAAAACCCTCGTCGCGCAGGTGCTTGACCCAGGCCTCGCAGCAACCGCAGCTCGGGTCCTTCGTGGCGACGACCTCCGGCAGATCCTCCGCCCACGCCGCCTGTACGCCGGCAGCCGCCAGGCCGAGGACCACGATGCGTCGGGACGGTCGGAAAAGTTTGCTCATAACCAACTCCTGTCTGCTCACGGCCGCCGGGACGGTCCGTCCAGCCACGCTTACTCGGCGGCCCGGGGGAGGCCCGCGTGCACGGCGGCCAATCCTTCGTGCCGGAGGGCCAGCCTCCATCCCTTCACGAGCCCGTAGATGGCCGGGATCACGACGAGGGTCAGCACGGTCGAGGAGACCATGCCGCCGATCATGGGCACCGCGATCCGCTGCATGATCTCCGACCCCGCGCCGGTGCTCCAGAGGATGGGCAGCAGGCCCGCCATGATGGCGACGACCGTCATCATCTTCGGGCGCACCCGCTCGACCGCGCCCACCATGATGGCTTGGTACAGGTCCGCGCGCGTGCTCTCCCGCCCGGCGGCCAGGGCGGCAGCCCGCCGCTCGTCCCAGGCATGGTCGAGGTAGACCAGCATGATCACGCCGGTCTCCGCGGCAACGCCGGCGAGCGCGATGAATCCCACCGCCACCGCGACCGACATGTTGAAGCCCATCCACCACATCAGCCACACCCCGCCGACCAGGGCGAAGGGCAGGGACAGCATGACGATGAGCGTCTCGGTCAGGCGCCGGAAGTTCAGGTAGAGGAGCAGGAAGATGACGAGCAGGGTCACGGGCACCACGATCTTCAGCCTGGCCTCCGCCCGCTCCAGGTACTCGAACTGCCCGCTCCACTGGATGCTCATGCCCTGCGGGAGCTGGACCTCCTTGGCGACCGCGTCCCGGGCCTCGGCGACGTAGCCGCCGAGATCGCGCCCGGCCAGGTCGACGAAGATGTAGACCGCGAGCTGCCCGTTCTCGGTGCGGATCGAGGTCGGCCCCCGGGTCAGCTGAACCTTGGCCACCTCGCCGAGCGGAACCGTACCGCCGGCCGGCAACGGCACCTGCACTTCGGTGGCGATGGATTGCGGATTTGAACGGAAGGCGCGCGGGTAGCGCACGTTGACGGTGTAGCGCTCGCGGCCCTCGACCGTGTTCGTGACGCTCTCGCCGCCGAGCGCCGTCGCGATGATGTCCTGTACGTCCCCGACCATGAGGCCGTAGCGCCCGAGCGCCTCCCGGTCCGGCGTGATGTCGAGGAAGTAGCCGCCGATGACCCGCTCCGCGTAGGCGCTCGACGTGCCCGGCACGTTGCGCACGACCGCCTCGACCTGCCGGGCGACCTTCTCCATCTCGGTCAGGTCGATGCCGTAGATCTTGATGCCGACCGGCGTGCGGATGCCGGTCGAGAGCATGTCGATGCGGGCCCGGATCGGCTGCGTCCAAGCATTCGACACACCGGGAAACTGCAGGGCCTTGTCCATCTCGGCCTTGAGGCTCGCCAGCGTCACGCCGGGACGCCACTCCGCCTTCGGCTTCAGGGTGATGATGGTCTCGAACATCTCGGTGGGGGCGGGGTCCGTCGCCGTCGAGGCACGCCCCGCCTTGCCGTAGACGGAGGCCACCTCCGGGAAGGACTTGATGATGCGGTCCTGGGTCGCCAGCAGCTCCCCGGCCTGGGTCACCGAGATGCCCGGCAGGGTCGTGGGCATGTACATCAGGGTGCCCTCGTTCAGGTCTGGCATGAACTCGGATCCGAGTTGGCGGGCCGGCCAGATGGTCAGGCCGAGCGCCGCCACCGCCAGCAGGATGGTCAGCACCTTGGCCCTGAGCACAACCTTGATGACCGGGCGGTAGACCCAGATCAGCAGCTGGTTCAGCGGGTTGCGATGCTCGGGGATGATGCGCCCGCGCACGAACAGCACCATCAGGGCCGGCACCAGGGTGACCGACAGGACCGCCGCGGCGGCCATGGCGAAGGTCTTGGTGAAGGCAAGCGGCCCGAACAGGCGCCCCTCCTGGCTCTCCAGGGTGAAGATCGGCAGGAAGCTCACCGTGATTACCAGGAGGGAGAAGAACAGCGAGGGGCCGACCTCGGCCGCGGCCTCCACCAGGATCTCGACACGGGGCTTCCCCTGGGGCGCCCGCTCCAGGTGCTTGTGGGCGTTCTCGATCATGACGATGGCGGCGTCGATCATGGCCCCGACCGCGATGGCGATGCCGCCCAGCGACATGATGTTGGCGCCGATCCCGAGGAGATGCATCGCGCCGAGCGCCATCAGGATGCCGACCGGCAGCATCAGGATGGCCACCAGCGCGCTGCGCAGGTGCAGCAGGAACACGATGCAGACGAGCGCCACAATGACGCTCTCCTCGACCAGGGTGTGCTTCAGGGTGTCGATGGCTGCCTCGATCAGCTGTGAGCGGTCGTAGACCGGCAGGATCTCGGTGCCCTTCGGCAGGCTCGCGGCGACCTCGGTCAGGCGACGCTTGGCGCCCTCGATGACGTTGAGGGCGTTGGCGCCGAAGCGCTGCAGGATGATGCCGCCCGCGACCTCGCCCTCGCCGTTCAGCTCGGTGATGCCGCGCCGCTCGTCCGGCCCGAGCTCGACCCGGGCGATGTCCCGCACCCGCAGCGGGGTGCCGGCCTCGGTCTTCAGCACGATGTTCTCGATGTCGGCGACGCTCTTCAGGTAGCCGCGCCCGCGCACCATGAACTCGAACTCGGAGAGCTCGACCGTGCGGCCGCCGACATCCGCGTTGCTCGACCGGATCGCCTCCCGGAGCCTGCTGAGCGGGATGCCCTGGGCGCGCAGGCGGTTCGGATCGACGACGACGTTGTACTGCTTCACGAAGCCGCCGACGCCCGCGACCTCGGCCACGCCCTCGGCGCGCGAGGCCCCGAAGCGCACCACCCAGTCCTGAAGCGAGCGCAGCTCGGCGAGCGTCTGCTGCTTGGCAACGATGGCGTACTGGTAGACCCAGCCCACCCCCGTCGCGTCGGGCCCGAGCGTCGGCGTCACGCCGGTCGGCAGGCGCTTGCCGGCCGCGCTCAGGTATTCGAGCACGCGCGAGCGGGCCCAGTACGGGTCGGTGCCGTCCTCGAAGATGACGTAGACGAACGAGACCCCGAAGAAGGAGAAGCCGCGTACCACCTTCGACTTCGGAACCGTCAGCATGGCGGTGGTCAGCGGGTAGGTGACCTGGTCCTCGACGACCTGGGGCGCCTGCCCCGGGTACTCGGTGTAGACGATGGTCTGCACGTCCGAGAGGTCCGGGATAGCATCGAGCGGCAGGGTGCGCACGCTGTAGAGACCGGCCGCCACCACGAAGACGGTCCCGATCAGCACCAGGACGAGGTTGCGGGCCGACCAGCCGATGAGGCGCGCGATCATTCTGGCTTCTCCTCGGCCTGCGCCCGCGGCTCGGTGGGGGGCTTGGGCGCCGCCATGCTCTGCAGCGCCGCCTTCAGGTTGCTCTCCGCGTCGATCAGGAAGTTGGCCGCGGTCACGACTTGCTCGCCGGCCTGCACGCCCTCGCGGATCTCGGTGTACCCCTCGCCGCGGGCGCCGACCTTGACCTCGCGCGGCTCGAAGCGGCCCTCGCCCTTGTCGACGAGCACGACCTGGCGCGCGCCCGTGTCGATGATGGCATCGTTCGGGACCGCGACGACGGGCTTCGTCGCCCCGGTCCCGATCTCGACGTCGGCATACATATCGGGCAGGAGCACCCCGTCGGGGTTCGGCAATTCGACCCGCACGCGGGTGGTGCGGGTTTGGGCGTTCACCTGCGGGTAGATCAGCCCGACCTTACCGGCGAAGCTACGCCCGGGCAGCGAGCGCACGCGCACGCTGACGGGCTGGCCAACCTTGACGCTGCCGAGGTCGTACTCGGGTACCTCGGCCAACACCCACATCGTCGAGATGTCGCCGATCCGGAACAGGGTGTCGCCGGCCGCAGCCTTCATGCCCTCGATGGCAGTGCGCTGCAGGACGAGGCCGTCCCGGGGCGCGGACCAAGTGATGGCCATCGGCACCTTCCGGGTCCGCTCCATCTCGTTGATCACCTCCTCCGAGACGTTCAGGTTCTGCAGGCGCCGCCGGGCCCCGTCGAAGCCGGGATTGGCGATGAGCTGGGCGGCCGCCGCGTTGATCTCGGGCGAGTAGACGTGGACCAGGGGCTGGCCCTTCCGCACCCGGTCGCCCGTCGTCACGTTCTCGACGTGGTCGACGTAGGCATCCGAGCGTGTCGCCACGACGGTGACGCGCCGCTCGTCGAGCGTGACGGTGCCGGGGACCCGCACCGGTCGGCTGACGACGCGACGTTCGGCCCGCTCGGTGCGCACGCCGGTGCGCTGGACCTTGCCGGGCGAGATCTTGACGGTGTTCCCGTCCTCGGCCTCGCCCTCGTAGACGGGGAGGTAGTCCATCCCCATCGAGTCCTTCCTCGGCACCGGCGAGGTGTCGGGCAGGCCCATTGGGTTGCGGTAGTAGAGGATCTTCCGGCCCACGGCCGGGGGCGCGGCGTAGGTGGCGTTCGCCGTGGCTTCCTTCGCCGCTGCGGGCCGCGGCTCGAAGTCGACATCCTCGCCGACATGCACCGGAAGGTAGTCGCGTCCGTCGGGCGTCCGCGCCGGGGCGAGCGCGTAGGCCGCCTTTCCGTCGGGGTCACGGTAGTAGAGCACGGGCGCATCCGCGGCCGCGGCCGGCTTCGCGTCGCGACCGACGAGCAGACCGGAGACCGAGGCTGGGAACCATGCCGGCAGGGGCCATCCCGCCTCGCCGGCCTTCAGCCCGGCGAGGGCGCCGCCGCCGACGGCGAGGGGCAGGAGAACGAGGGCCGCGACCCACGCCTTCGCCTGGCCGCCCGGGTGCGCGCGGTCACGTCGCCGCGCCAGGTGGATCGGTGTCGTCTGGTCCATCACTCGACGGCCCTGAGCACGAGTTGGTCTTGGACTGTGCCGGTCTCGCCCGGCACCTTCGCGGCCAGCGAGAGGCGCCAGCGGCCATCCATCGCCAGATTGGCCCTGAAGGCGTAGATGCCCGGCTCCGGGCTCGCCTCTGGCTTCATCTTACCCGTCATCGTCGGCATCCCGTCGGGTGCCATGTCGAGGCGTCGGGCGTAGACAAGCGCGTCGGCCACGGGCTTGCCGGCGCGCTTGTCGAGCAGACGCACCCTGAGTGTCGCCTCGCCCGATTTAGTCTCGGGATCCAGGAGCTCGAAGGAATAATCCTTGAGGTTTGGGGGCATGAGTGGCGCGCCCTTGGGCAGCCACGCCGCGACCGGTTCCGGAAGCCGTGCCGCGACCGCGCCGGGAATGACCCATGCGCCGCGCGCGAGCCCGTAGCCGGCGCCGGCTCCCGCTAGGGCTGCTACGATGAGGACGAGCCCGAGCAGGAGCCAAGCGCCTCGCACTGCCGGCCGGTCCTCCTGGTAAGCATCGAAAAAATCCTCCCGGCCCGTCATGGCGCCATCCTTGGGACTGAGAGGATGGGGAGACGGGCCGCGCGTGGCTCGGGGCGTGCGGGATGCGCCGGGGCAGGACGCGGCCGCGGGGATGCGGGATGTTCGGTGGACACGGGGATGATCCTGTTCCGGAGCGTCTGGATGCGGGAGCCCGACCGTTCGGGCCGTCGCGGCGCGGCGGTGCGCGAAGGCTGCCGTGCATGCTCACGCACGGGGCGGCACCGCTCTCGGGCGTGCTCAGGAACGCGGTTTGGGAGGGGGGGCCTGCGGGGCTGCGGCCAAACTCGGCCCGATATGGTCCTGCCGAACGGGCAGGAGGACCGGAGCGACCGGGCCGCCATCGGCAGGCGGGGAGGGCAGGATCCCCGGCACGATCTTCGCGGCGCAGGCCGCCGCGAAGGGGCAGGCCTTGGTGTCGCGGCAGTCCGGGCCCGAGGGCTCGGGATCGCAGCACGACATGTCGTCGGGCATCGGCGCGACGTGTGGCGTCGTGACGCCACCTTGCTGAGCGACCATGCCCCGCTGAACGCCGTCGCCCACGAAGGCGCGCGCCTGCGCGGGGGCGACGGACGCCCCGGCGATCAGGCCGAGCACGGCGAGGGCCGTGAGCAGGCGCGCTATGGTGGATCGGATCGACATCCGCTCCCAAGATCCCACTGATCGGGGGCTTTGCCTAGCCCCGGACGCGCCGGGCTCGCGATGAGTCCGGCGAATACAAGTTCGCGGGTGCGGGCCCACGGGTTACAGCCGCTCCCGCAACGTGCCCGACGTTGATTAGAACGCGGGTCCACCCGAAGTGGTGCCGAGGTTCTGGGCCGCGGCGGGACGCTCGGGGAACTGGGCATTTCCGCGCGTGCTGCTCCTCAGGTCCCGTCCCTGGAGATCACGCCCCTCCCAAACGCGGCCGAGGCTGCCCGTCACCTCGGGCGCGGCTCCCGTTGGGCCTTCCAGGACGCTCCAGCCTGCCGAGGGAACGGCCTCGCCGGTCAGCCGCGGATGCGCCCAAGCGCCGCCCGTCATGATCGTGGAGGCCGCCAGGGCTGCAAGGATGTACTTCATCGAATGCTCCATCGTCGTTTGCGTATGCCTTCGAGGCGCCGCTACGAACGACTTCGGGACCCGCAGATCCTGGGTTACAGAGGACCGAGCCCTGCCTCCCCGGAGAGCCAAGGCTCTGTGGACGCCGAACCGAGCCTCGATTTCGACGTTGTCGGGTTTCCGGGCGTCGGGCATAATGGCCACCGTCCGAAACACGAGCGGCTCCGGAGGCATCCCGTGCGTCCCGAGGTAAACAGGGAAGTCGTGAACGACCGTGCCAAGCTGATGATCCATCGGCTGGTGGCGCGTCGGCTCGCGCGCGACCCGGGCATCCTCGATAGCGCCAAGATGGCCGTCATGCGGCTTGAGGCGGACTACCCCGAGCGCACCTTCGTCTCCGAGTGGCGCGAGATCCTTGGGCAGCCGCCGGGGACGATCCGGCAACTCCTCACCCGGCGGGACGAGGGTATGCAGCGGCTTCGGCTGTCCTCGCCGTTCCTGGAAGGGGAGGGCGTGTCGTTCGTGCGCGACCCGAACGTCCGGAAGCGGATCTGGCGCCTGGCACGTAAAGGCGCGGCCGCCCAACGCGCGGCGCATGCCGGCCGCCAAGGCTCCTCCGTTCCGGCGTGAGCCGTCCGATTGAGATCCGGACGGTCGCGGACCTGGAGCGCACAGCCCGTTCGCTGGCGTTGCACTTCAAGGCTCGCACCGTGGTGGTCGTCGGCAGCCAGGGCATCCTCGTGGGCTGGCCCGGCGCGCCGGTCACGATGTGCATGTCGCCCGAGATCGACGCCTATCCCGCCAACGCTCGGGCCTGGGAGGCAGCCCAGGACGACGACCTCGCGGAGGCATCCGAAGAGATCTCCGTGATCTTCGGCGAGGGCTCGCACTTCCACACGGCGCACGGTTTCTACATCGACGGCGTCGACGACCGCACCGCCCGCCTGCCGCCCTCGTGGCCCTCGCGCGCGGTGGTGCGGGAGGTGAGAGGCCACGGCACGGCGACCGTGACGGTGGTGGCCCCCGGCCCGGAGGACCTGATCGTTTCCAAGCTCGCCCGCCTCGCCGACAAGGACAGGGACTACATCGCGGCCTACCATCGGGCCCGGCCTCTCGACCTTGCCGTCATCCAGGCGCGCGTAGCGGAATGCGGGTTCGAGGAGGTTCTGGCACAGCGTGCGCTCGCCTTCCTCGCCGGCCTTCCCTCGCCTCCCGGGCGCGCGACCGCTGCACCCGTGCGGGCAGGGGCTGTCCTGCCACCCCATCCCGCGGGGACGCACTGCGCCTTCCTCATGGACGAGCGCCGTTCGGTTTCGGTCCGCGCCTGGAACGAGGCGGCCGGGCTCTACGATATCCTCGATAATCCTCTCGGCCCCGCGGTGGTGGCACAGGACGGGGCGAGCGCCTTCCTGATCGACGGGGAGGAGCTGACGCAGGAGGCGTGGGATGCACATCCGCGCGTCCGCGCCGCGCGACACGGTGACCTGTCCGGGTACCCACGGCCGAACTGGACGCCTCCGGGCTGACCCGCCCCTGAAGCGCGCGGCGGGCCGGGAGCGGTTCGCTTTTGCGTATGGGTGAGCCGACGGCCTTACCAGCGCAGCAGGCGAGGCCCGAGAAGCGCGCCCGCCAGCGTGCAGAGGGCAATCGTGCCGCCGTACCAGAGCGCGATGAAGGGCACGGTGTCGTCCATGCAGTGAATCGCGTAGCCCATCGCGCTCACACCTCCCGAAGCGAGCCCGACCAGGGCCCCGGCCCGGACGAGGTCCGTCGGCGCGCCGAACTTCCGGACCACCCACATCAGGGTCGCGAAGGGGACCACCGCGATCACCGGGATGGAGATGAGGCATTCGAGCCACATGTGGCCGGTGAGCATAGTCCCCCAGTGTGCCGCAGGCGCGTTGGCGAGGCTGAGGGCAGCGAGGACCATGACAGCCGCGAACGGCAGGGCCGCGATGCCGAGATGCACCCTCCTCTCGCCCCCTGGGCGAGCGATGCGACCGAGGTAACGCAGGGCCAGGCCACCGACGGCGAGGGCGAAGGCCAGCTTGGCCAGGAGGAAGGTCAGTGACTTGCCTTCACCCAAGTCAGGCCGGACGCCCAATGCGAGAAGGGCGAGGCAGAGCGCCCCGGCGGCCCCGATGGCGGCCCCGAGCGCGATCCGCCGCAGCATGCCAGGAGACTTGGCAGGCTCGCTGGCGAAGCTCGCGCCGAGCAAGCCGATGAGTTCGTCGGTCTTCATTCCCCTTTGCCTCCTGCCATGGCGGCCAACGCCTTCAACCCGCGGTGGACGCTGACCTTGATGGCCGATTCCGACATGCCGGAGCGCGCCGCGGCCTCGGCCACGCTCAGGCCTTCGACCTTCATGGCCCGGATCGCCTGCCGCATCTTGCCCGGAAGCTGACCGAGCAGACGCTCGACGTCGAGCGTGCTCTCTACGGCGGCGTGGTCGTCATGCGCGACCAGTTCGCCCGCGTCCTCCACGGGCACGTCGGCGAGCGAGGCGCGCGTGCGTCTCAGGTGGTCGATGAGCTTGTAGCGCGCGATCGCGTAAAGCCAGGGCGTGACCGGCTGGCCGACATCGTAGGTGTGCCGTCGCGTGTGGACCGCCATCAACGTTTCCTGGACGAGATCCTCCGCTTCCGGCGCCGCGCGTCCGGAGCGGGCGAGCTTACCCTTGAAGTAAGCCCTCAGGTGCGGCCCAAGCCGCTCCAGGAACAGGCGGTAGTCCGTCGCGCTTCCGGCCAGGCCGGACGACAGCAAGGCCCGCAACTCGTTTTCCTGACCGATCAAGACGCCTCTCTCGGCCGATCCGCGGAAGCCGCCACCGACCCGGTCACTGGACATGTCCTTGCGGCCCGCCCCGCGCCCGACACGAGCGTGCCCGCCCGGAATAAACGCCGCGGGCCGCGCAGCCGCCGCTCCGCCGCCTCCGGCAAACCCGCGACGAGACATGGCCGACCGGCGCGGCCGCGCTCGTCCGGCCGTCTCGCCTGAACCGAATGCCCACTAGGGACAATCCGTAGCGCATGAGCGGCCGGTTACAGTGCCCCGCGCGGAACGCCGCGAGAGAGGCCAGCGTCGCGATATACCCCCGGATCGTATTTAAGGCCAAGAGCGTTTCTTGAGCCTCCGAGCAAGGATGGAGATGACGAGATGCCTAGGTTGTTGCAGGTCGGATTGCTCATGGTCGCCACGGCCGGGTTCGGGTCCGCGGCAGGGCCAGCCCGCGCCCTCGACGAGGTCGGGATCGGCCATGCCGACCACCACGGCGCGGAGCGCCACGGCCACATCATCGAGCGCAGGGAGACGCATGGCCACCGTGGCGAGGCGGTCCATCGCGAGGAACATCATGAAGTCGTGCGCGAGGGCGGCCACCACGGCGAGGAGCGCCACTGACGGGGAACGCCGAAGCCGGGACTGACCGGGTCCCCCGTCGCCGGTTCTTTCCCGGCGGCGGGTGCCCGCGTAAACCGAGGAGCCTGTCGATCACCGATCCGCTCGCCTCCTGACCGGGCGGCGCGCTCTCTCCGGTCGTGCGGCGCGCCCGCGGCGTCGCGGCCGACCGCGGCGGTCGCCCGCCGAGGACAGGCGGGTGGCCGGCCGGCGGGCACCGACGCGCGGCCGAGTTCGGCATGGGACCGGGCCGCACAGAAAGGCGTGCCGACCGCGAACTTGGACCACTCCAACCGGGTTGTACCCCCGTAGGGTATAGAAGAGAGAGGCACGCATGAAGGTCGTGAGAACCGCGCTCGTTGCCATGGCGATCATGGCTCCCGGCGCGATGCCGTCGTTTGCCCAAGGCGGCCAGGGCGCGTCCATGTCGGACATGGACATGAAGAACATGGGCCCACTGCAGAAGGCCTCCATGGAGGCCATGGACAAGATGAACAAGGCGATGATGCAGGGGATGATGGATCCCGATCCCGACCTCGCCTGGATGAAAGGCATGGCGGCGCACCACCAGGGCGCGGTCGACATGTCCGAGGCCGCCATCAAGCACTCGAAGGACGAGACGGTCGTGAAGGAAGCCCGCAAGACGAAGGAGGAGAACGAGAAGAGCCTGCGCGAGATTCAGGCTAAGATCCGCAAGGAAAAATAGCCTTCGGCCGTCGGCTCGGCCTCGGACTGCAGACAGGCCAGGTCGGCACTTCGACGGCTGGGCTGCCGGACCGCCTGCCGCCGCCCGACGGCATCCGAGCAGGTCGAGATCAAGACGGACAGACGCGCCTCTCCCCGCCTCCGGAAGCGCCCACGGACGCGGCCGGAGGCGGGGAGAGGCCGGGTGGCGTCACGCGATCCCTTATCGCTCGGGCGCGCCCGCGCCCCGGCCGCTCGGCATCGGGCCCGGTCCCCGAGGCTCGGCCCTACTGAGACGCCGGATCACGTGGGATTGCGGCCGGGCAAATTGCCGTGTCATAGGCTCCTGCGAACTGCCTCACTTGGCGCGTCGGCGGTCCAAGGGCGTTCAACTCAAGAAGCGTCGCCGACGCTAGAGGAAAGACACTCCGCCGCCTCAAGCGTTACCGACGCTTTGCTTCGTTCTGGTCGCCTGCTTCGGCATCGGCTTGGCGCTCACCATGGTGTCGGCCGGGGTACTGGCGGCGTTGGGCGTCCGGCACGCCGCCTCGCGCTGGCCTGGGTTCGGTGCCTTCGCACACCGGGCCCCCTATGCCTCTGCCGTCCTGATCGTGCCGGTCGGCCTCTATACCGGCTGGCTCGGAGGGCAGGGTCGCCACCACGAGGCGACCACGCTCGCGGCCTGGCTCTACCGGCCGGTCGGTTTTCCCTGAGGCCGGCATGTTGAGCGTCCTCGCGAACCGCACCTACCGCCACCTGTTCGCCGCGCAGGTCATCGCCCTGATCGGCACAGGCCTGCTGACGATGGCCCTCGGTCTGCTGGCCTATCAGCTGGCCGGCGCGGAGGCCGGGGCGGTGCTGGGCACGGCGCTCGCCATCAAGATGGTGGCCTACGTGCTGGTGGCGCCCATCGCGAACGCCTTCACCGGGCAGTTGCCCCGCCGCGCCTTCCTGGTGGCGACCGACCTCGTCCGGGCCGGCGTCGCCCTGATCCTGCCCTTCGTCGGCCAGGTCTGGCAGGTCTACCTGCTGGTGTTCGTCCTGCAGGCGTGCTCGGCGGCCTTCACGCCGACCTTCCAGGCGACCATCCCGGACATCCTCCCGGACGAGCGTGACTACACCCAGGCGCTGTCGCTCTCGCGCCTCGCCTACGACCTGGAGAACCTGCTCAGTCCGACACTGGCCGCCTTGCTGCTGACGGTCATCGACTTCCACTGGCTGTTCGGCGGCACGGTCGTCGGATTCCTGTGTTCGGCCGTCCTGGTCGTCTCGGTGGCGCTCCCGTCCCCGACGCCGCCCGAGCGCCGGGCGGGGGTCTACGAGCGCACCACGCGCGGTCTGCGGATCTACCTCGCCACGCCGCGGCTGCGCGGGCTTCTCGCCCTGAACCTCGCGGTGGCGGCGGCCGGCTCCATGGTCATCGTCAACACGGTGGTGATCGTGCAGGCCCTCCTGCAACGGCCCCAGAACGACGTCGCGGTGGCGCTCGGGCTGTTCGGGGGCGGTTCGATGCTGGCGGCCCTGCTGCTGCCGCGGGTGCTCGACCGGCTGCCCGACCGCACGGTCATGCTCCCGGCGGCGGTGTTCCTCGGCGTCGTTCTGCTCGGCTTTGCCGCCACGACCTGGGGCGGCGTCATCGGCTGGCCTATGCTGCTGGCCGCCTGGCTGGCGCTCGGGATCGGCTACTCCGCCGCGCAGACCCCGACCGGACGGCTGCTCCGGCGCTCCGCGACGCCCGGCGACCGCCCGGCCGTGTTCGCCGCCCAGTTCGCGCTCTCGCACGTCGCCTGGCTCTTGACCTATCCACTTGCCGGTTGGCTCGGCGCGAAGGCGGGCATGCCGGTCACGCTGGCGGTGCTGGGCGCGCTGACCTTGGTCGCCATCGCCGCGGCGGCGGCGCTCTGGCCGGTTTCTGACCCGGACGTCGTCGAGCACGCGCACCCCGACCTCGACCCCGGCCATCCGCACCTGGACGGTGTCGGGACGCGCCGGCATGCCCACGCCTTCGTCATCGACGACCTGCACCAACGCTGGCCCGCGGCCCGGCCGGGTTGACGCTGGCGGCACGCCTGCTCGCGCTCGCGTTGGTCGTGGCCTGCGGACCGGCAGGAACGGTTGAGTGCGTCGGCTTCCTCAGGATGCACGGCATGCTGCGGCAGGCGCAGGCCCAGTGCACCTTCGAACGCTTCAACCCCGAGATCGTGGACACGGCACGGCGCTGCTACGAGCATCTCGGTGCCGGGACGGGGGCCCCGGCCATGCGTGCCGGCGCGGCCGAGTTCGACCGGATGGCGGACCTGCGGGGCGTCCGCGCCGCCTGTGCCCTGATCGAGCGGCATTTCCCGATGGCGGTGCGGTGAGGCGGGGCAAGAGGCCGTCGGACGCCCCGGGACGCGGGGCTCGTCGCCAAGCTCCGCCCAGAGCGATTTGTTGCCGTCCCCGCGACCGAGGGTCGGCCCGACGGGGGAGGGGGAACCGCGCCGCTTCCGAAGGACTCGAACTCGGGCGAGGTTGCCTCCAGAGCTGGTCTCGCGACGTCCCAGGCTGCCGTGACGCGGCACATCGAGTCTCGAAGGCGGCGGGCTGGGGAGGCCATCACCCTGAGCGAAGCGCTTGGCGAAACGGCGTTCGGCCGGCTCCGCACGTGCGGCGGCACGCCGGGACGGCGTCTGCCCTTTATATCTGAGCTGCCACGACGGTCCGGCCGCGAACGCGTGCGCGTTCCGGGCCGTGAGAACGGGGAGGAGGCCGCAACGCTGGGCCGGGCTCCCCGACGCGGTTCCCGAAGCCATCCCTGGGACCGCAGGCCAAGAGATTGCGACCGCCTGCAACCTTCCCGCGTCGGGCCCGAACTCATTCGAGGAAGCGTCGAGCTTCTTAAGGATGGGAAACGTAGCCATGATCCGCGCCGCCATTCTGAGCGCCGCCTTGATGTCCGAGATACCGGATCAGGCGATTGCGAGCGCCTGGGACAACGTCCCCCCGTCGTGGCGGGCTGAACGGTATCGAAACTCGCGCCCCGCGTTCGGTTCGCCGGACGCCATACTGACGACGGAATCGATCCGGCCGGCGCCCCCACGTGTCTTGATCGAGCGTCCCCGGCCAGCCGGCGCTCAGCGTTGAGACGCGGTGGCAGGGTCTGGATCGCGGCTCGTTCGGTGCCTGGTCCGTGTCCGGCAGGCGCTGCGCCCGTCACGGAATTGCCCCCCCCGGAACGCCACGGGGACACGCGTCCGAGTATCACGGCCCGACGCGTGCTTGCGCCCTTCCGGGAAGACTTGAAGTGCCAACCTGGCGGCCTGCGGGGGAGGGCGGCGCCACGAGCGCCGCTGCACATACGTCGGCGGTGCGCGCATGGGCATGCCCGGCTCAGCGTGTCAAATTGCTTCGAAGATCAGCCCCTCTTTCGCGTCCAAGGTTAGCCCCCTTGCTGTCGGATCTGAGCGCGGCTCGGGCCGTGCTACGTCGTCCGTCAGGTCTTCACGAAGCGATGCACGCTGTCGTGAGCGCCCTCGTAGCCGCGCCCGCGCAACTCCTCGAAAAGGCGCTGGGTCGAGCGCCGCTCGCGCCGGGGCAGCCTGGCTTCCGCTTCCAGGATCGCCGTCAGGACCGCCACGAAGGTGCCGAGCTTGGGCTGCGGCTGGACTTCGCGTTTGTAGGCGAAGACGGTGGCGTTCGAGCGCAGCACCTTGCGCACCGTATCGCGCGCGATGCCCAGCTCGCGGGCGATGCGCTTGATACCTTTGCCGTTTTGATGGTGCTCGAACCGGATCCGCGCGATCGTGTCCACACCCGTCATCCTTTGTCCCTCCGGCCCTCGGCCAGAGAGGTCCATCGCCAGGGACGAGGGGGCTAGGATTGGACGCGATAATCGCCCCTCAGGGGGCTAACATTGCAGGCGATCTCACAGCTCAGCGGACCGGTGCCATCGGTTTTGGGACCCCGTCGTCACCGAGGGGGAACGAGGGCCTCGGCGGGCCGGACCGGGGCGCCGGCTCACCTTGATGCCCTGGCGGCAGCCTCACCGACGCGAGCTCGGCGAGACCATGAACAATCGCAAGTTCCGCGGGGACTTCCAAACCATGCACCGCCAGGCAAGCACTGCCATAGCCTCCGGCCGAAGTCCCGACGGCCGATATCCGCCGCGTGCGGGGACGGCCTGTGACCGAATTCCAACAGCGCCGAGCGCCGACGCCGCTTCATCTTAAATCAAAGTGTTCGTGCATTGCCGGGCAAGTCCATTTGTGCGACGACTCCTCCGGGTTTGAAGGGTCTCTGGGTCCTTGGCAGTTCTTCGCGCAATGTTGCTCGCGGTGCTGGCGATGGCCGTGGCCATCGCCCCGGCGGCGCCGTGCACGATGCAGCGCCACGCCGCGGCCGACCACGCCGCCGTCGACCAGGCCCCCGCCGACCCGCACGCCCAGCATCGGCCCGCAGCCGGCCCCGCCGACGCGCCCGCGGCAGCGAGCGGCCAGGCGGACGGCGCGGACGTCCCCGAGTGCCACCGGCTCGCCTCGGCCGGCCAGCACCACCCGGACCCGCACGGCCACCACACGCGGCCGGCCGGCTGCGTGGCCACCTGCTGCCCCCTGGCCTGCCAGGCGGCCCTGCCGGACGCGCCCTGGTCGGGCACGGCGCTGGTCCTGCGCCCCTCCGAGCCCATCGGCCTGGCCCAGGAGGACGGCGTCGCCCAGCCGCGTCCCCTGCGCATCGAGCGGCCCCCCAGGCACCGCGCCTGACCGCGGCGGGCCAGACGCCCGCCCCCTCCCGCCGCTCCCGGCCGCGCCCTGACCAGGATCCTGCCTGCGCAGGCCGCGCCCGGCCCGGCCGGCTCAGCCGCGCCTGCCCGCGCCCCCTCCCTGTCCGCCGGTCCGCGCCCCTGAGCGCGGCCGCCAGCCCCCGTTCGGGATCCGAAGCGATGCTCACCTTCCTCAGGCCGGCCGTGGCGCTCACGGCCTTGCCGCTCGCGGCCTGCGTGCCCACCGCCGCGCCGGACTGGCTGGTTGCCCCGGCCAACCCCGCCGCCGCCGTGCGCGCGCCGCGCTACTCCGCGGTCACCGCGGGCGTGACGCGCTACGACGTGGTCGATCCCAAGGACTGGCGCGAGCTCAACCGCGCCGTGACACCGAGGTCCGGCTCGGGCGGCATGGAGGGCATGGACCACTCCCGCATGCCCAGCATGACCATGCCCGGCATGGGCGGCAAGCGCGACACGGGAGGGCGGTGATGCGCGAGCCCTGTAACCAAACCCCGCCCGCCCACGGACTCACCCCCAAAGGGAACCCACGGATGACCGCGCCTCAGTCTCGCGGGTCCGGTGCGTGCCGGGTCGCCGCAGCGTCGCCCGGCCGTCGCGCCCGGACCGCCGCCCTCCTGGTAACGGTCGGGGTGACGCTTGGCGGCTGCGTGGGCTTCTCGGCCGACGGTGGTCTTGGCCCGGCGCACGGCTACGCCGCCCTGGAGCTGCGGAAGGACATCGTGAAGGTGTCCGACGAGACAGCGGCAATCGGCGCCGCGGCCCGTGCGGAGCAATTGCTGCGGCGCCCGCTCACGCCCGACAGCGCGGTACAGGTCGCCCTCCTGAAGAACCGCGCCCTGCAGGCGTCCTTCAACGACCTCGGCGTGTCGGAAGCCGAGTTCGTCCAGGCGACGTTGCCGCCGGTCCCGCGGCTCTCCCTCAGCCGGACCGGGGGCGACTTCACCCTGGAGGTCGAGCGCTCGCTCACCGCGAGCCTCATCGAGCTCCTGACGCTGCCGGTCCGCATCCCCATCGCGCGGAACCGTTTCAGGGCGGAGCAGTACCGCGCGGTCGGGCAGGTCCTGCGCCTCGCCGGCGAGGCGCGGCGCCAGTTCTATCGCACGGTGTCGGCGAACCAGTCCGTCGCCTACCTGGAGCAGGCGCTCGCGAGCGCCGGCTCCGCCTCCACCCTGGCCAAGCAGCTCGGCGAGACGGGCGCGTTGAACAAGCTGGAGCAGGCGCGCGAGCACGCCTTCTACAGCGAGCTCGGGGCGCAGCTCGCCAAGGCGCGCGTCCTGCAGCGGGTCGAGCGCGAGAAGCTGATCCGCCTGCTCGGCCTGTGGGGGCGCGAGATCGACTTCAAGCTGCCGAACGGCTTGCCGTCGCTGCCCGGTCGGCTGGTGAGCGGCACCCAGATCGAGGCCGAGGCGATCAAGAAGCGCGCGGACATCCAGACGGCGCGCTTCGAACTCCAGTCGCTCGCGGGCCAGTACGGCCTCAACCAAGTCAGCGGCTTCATCAACGTGCTCGATATCGGCTACTCCGACCGTTACGAGCGCTCGAAGGCGTTCGAGCTGAACGAGCAGGGCGGCTTCAACGTCACGCGCGACAAGAGCTTCGGCCGCGGCTACACCGTCGACTTGGTCATCCCGATCTACGACTTCGGGACGACGGTGGTGCGCGGAGCGCGGGAGGCTTATCTCGGCGCCGCCCATCGCCTCGCGGAGAAGGCGGTCAACGCCCGTTCGGAGGTCCGCGAGGCCTACCAGCGCTACCGCGGCCAATACGACATCACCCGGCACTACCAGGGCAGCGTGCTGCCGCTGCGCAAGACGATCCAGGACCAGGCGTTGCTGCAGTACAGCGGCATGCTGATCGACGTCACCACGCTGATCATCGACGCCCGCTCGCGGATCCTGAGCAATATCCAGGCCATCGAGGCCCAACGCGACTTCTGGATCGCGGCGACCGACCTCAGGGCGGCCGTCATCGGCGGCGGCTTCACCGGCGAAGGCTTCGGGGGCGAGTCGGCCGGAGCCGAGGCGGTGGCCGGCGGCGGAGGCGAAACCCTCGCGGCCGCCACGCCCGGCGGCTGATGCCGCTCCCCCCACGAGACCCATGGAGAAACCGATGACTGACATCTCGCGAAGGGGACTGCTGGGCGCCGGGGGGCTCGTCCTCGCAGGAACGTCCATGATCAGCGGCCGCACGCAGGCCGCCGGCCTGCCCGAGGCTCCCTCGATGGACAAGGCGACGACGCAGCCGCCGCTCGTGCCGACCACTGGGGTGGACTACCAGCCGGTGGTGACGCTCAACGGCTGGACGCTGCCCTGGCGCATGCGCGGGGACTGGAAGGAGTTCCATCTCGTGGCCGAGCCGGTCGTGCGCGAGATGGCCCCCGGGATGAAGGCGCATCTCTGGGGCTATAACGGGCAGTCTCCCGGGCCAACCATCGAGGCGGTAGAGGGCGACAAGGTGCGCATCTTCGTCACCAACAAGCTGCCGGAGGCGACCGCCGTCCACTGGCACGGCCAGACCCTGCCCAACGGGATGGACGGGGTGGCGGGCCTGAACCAGCCCGGCATTCCGCCGGGCAAGACGTTCGTCTACGAGTTCATCCTGAGGCGCTCGGGCACCTTCATGTACCACCCGCACTCGGACGAGATGGTCCAGATGGCGATGGGCATGATGGGCTTCTTCGTCGTGCATCCGCGCGATCCCGCCGAGCGGCGGGTCGACCGCGACTTCGTCTGGCTCCTGAACGCCTACGACATCGAGGCCGGGTCCTACGTGCCCAAGGTCAACACGATGCTCGACATGAACATGTGGTGCTTCAACAGCCGGGTCTGGCCGGGCATCGAACCCATGGTCGCGCGCCAGGGCGACAAGGTGCGGATGCGCTTCGGCAACCTGACCATGACCAACCACCCGATCCACGTCCACGGCGTCGACTTCAAGGTCACGGGCACCGACGGCGGCTGGATCCCGCCCGAGCGCCAGTGGTTCGAGGTCTCCGCGGACGTCGCGGTCGGCCAGATGCGGGCCATCGAGTTCAACGCCGACAACCTGGGGGACTGGGCGGTCCACTGCCACAAGTCGCACCACACCATGAACGCCATGGGCCACTCGGTGCGCACCTACATCGGCGTGAACCTGAAGAGCACGGCGAAGCGCATCCAGAGGATCGCGCCCGGCTACATGCCGATGGGCTCGACCGGCATGGGCTCCATGGCCGAGATGGAGATGCCGCTCCCCGAGAACACGCTGCCGATGATGACCGGCGCCGGCCCGTTCGGATCGGTCGAGATGGGCGGCATGTTCACCGTGCTGAAGGTCCGCCCCGACGTGGCGCCCGGCGACTACAGGGACCCCGGTTGGTACCAGCACCCGGAGGGCACGCTGGCCTACGAGTGGACGGGCGAGCCCCTACCCGAACCCAGCCGCGATCCGAACACCCCCCGGGGCAAGCGCGCCCGCGAGACGGACCTGCGCGTGGTCGACCCGCGCAAGCGCCGGACGGCCTCCAACTCGGGCGGTCACGGAAACCACTGACCCGGCGATGCCGGATGTCATCCGAGCTTCCGCCGGAACGGCGCCCCGATGCGGGCGCGGACCGGCGGACGAATTCGGGTGGACCTAGTCCGCCCGAAAGCCGCTGCGCGGGCACCATCGCCCCCTGAACAAGTGCCCGTGCAGCGGCACAGCGACCATCAGGAGAATACGATGAGGAAGGTACCTCCCTTCGCCCTTGCCGCGCTGCTGGCCCTGGCGAGTCCGGCCTGGGCGCAATCGGTCAAGGCCACGGTCACGAAGGTCGACGAGGCGTCCGGCAAGGTCACGCTGGACCACGAGCGCATCCCGAAGCTCGACATGGACGCCATGACCATGGCCTACAAGGTCAAGGACCCGGCGATGATCAAGGACCTGAAGTCCGGGGACAAGGTCGAGTTCGACGTCGACGAAGCCGGCGGCCAGTACACCGTCACCAAGATCCAAAAAGCCAAGTAGCGCCTCGAACGGGCCCGCCGCGCGGACACGCCCGATCCCGCGCGGCGGCCCCATGCCGCGGAGGAAGTCACATGCGACGTTTATCCCTGTTCGCCGCCGCCATGGCCGTGGCGCTCGCCGGCCCGGTATCGGGGGCGGCTTGGGCGCAACCTGCCAAGGGTGCCCCGGCCGCCCTGGAGCGCGTGCGCGAGGTCATGGCCGACCGCTTCAGGAACCTCAAGCTGACCGGCGACCCCGACCGGGACTTCGCCGAGCTCCTGATCGCGAGCTACGAGCAGTCCCTCTTCCTTGCCAAGGCGCAGCTCGACTACGGCGGCGACCGGCAGCTGCGCGAGACCGCGCAGAAGATCCAGGACGAGCAGCAGCAGAAGATCGACGCCCTTAAGGAATGGCAGGTCCGGAACCGACAGTCGGACTACCGGCCGCAGCCGAACCAGACGCCGTCCGGCCAGGGTCCGTTGGACCGCCAGGCCCAGGCGGGGGGCTCGGCCCAGCCCGCGTCGCCGTCGCCCGCTCCGGCGTCCCCCGCCAAGCCCGTCGCCAACACGCCTCTCGTGAGCGGGACCGTCCAGAAGGTCGACGAGGCCTCTGGCAAGGTCACGCTGGACCACGAGCGCATCCCGAACATCGACATGGACGCCATGACCATGGCCTACCGGGTCGCCGACCCCGCCATCCTGAAGGGGGTGAAGGCCGGTGACCGGGTCCGGTTCTCCGCCGACCGGGTGAACGGGCAGCTTGCCATCACGCGCATCCAGAAGGCGCGGTGAGAAGACCAATCCGACGAGAGCGCGCTCATCCCAGGTCGGCCGACGGCGCCCCCGCACCTGACGCGTGGGCGGCCCGGCTCGAAACCGGTCACTCAGGACACCTCCATGCGAACCGCCAAGATCGTCTTCCTCACGTTGCTCTCGGCCGGCATCCTGGCGACGGTCGCCGCCGCGGCCGTGGTCTACGCGGGCGTCTTCAACGTCGCCGCCACGGAGCCTCACTGGGCCCTGACCACGTGGGTGTTGGACACGGCACGGGTGCGCTCGATCCGAGCCCATGCGGCCGGCCTGCTGCCTCCGCCGGGCTACGACGAGCAGACCAGGTTGGTGCCGGCCGTCGGACACTTCGCCGAGCACTGCGCCACGTGCCATGGCGGACCGGGCGCCAAGCGCAGCGAGGTGGCCGAGGGCATGTATCCCGAACCGCCTAACCTCAAGGGTGCGGCGGGGCGCTACAGCCCGGGCGAGCTGTTCTGGATCCTGAAGAACGGGATCAAGATGAGCGGCATGCCGTCGATGGCGAGCGACGGGGACGAGATGCTCTGGTCGACGGTCGCGCTGCTGCGGAAGCTGCCGGACCTGTCCGACGACGACTACAACGACCTGTGGATGCAGGCGCAGGCAGCCGGCGACCACGGCAGCATGAATCATGGTACCGCCGGCATGGACGGCACGAAGCCGGCTGACCTACCCTCGACTGCGTCGCAGCCGGACGGGGGCCCAGGCCACAAGCACAGCCATTGAAGGCCGCGGCCCGCGACGCGGTCGCCGACAGGGCCTTCACACCGGCCCGGCGGCGCATTGGAGGCCCGTCCGTCGTCCCCCGAACCAAGCCGTCGCGGCATACGCGTCCAGACGGCATGGGCGGCAGGATCGGACGCTTGCCGTCAGCCGCTCCGACCCTGCGGCCTTCGGCGGCGAAGGTCGCGCGGAATGGCACGCGGCCAGATGAACACAAGACCGCACGGAGACTTGCAATGAAGACCCACGCGATACCGTTGATTCTCGCCCTCAGCCTCGCATCCGGTTCTGCCCTCGCCCATGGCGAGCCGCCCCAGGCCGTGCACGGCGGCCTCGTGCAGGAGGCCCAGGAGCTCTGGCTGGAACTCGTGGTGAAGGACACCGACGTGACGGTCTACATCCTGGACGAGATGCGCAAGCCCGTTCCGGCAGCGCAGGTCTCAGGCACCGCAACGGTGCTCGTCGGCGGCAAGAGCTACAAGGTCGCCCTCAGCCCGGCCGGGGCCAACAGCGTGCAGGGCAAGCTGCCCGTCGCGGCGACCGGCCAGGTCGTGGCCACGGTGTCGCTCAAGGTCGGCGGCAAGGCCGCCTCCGCGCGGTTCACGAACAAGGCTTGAGCGGCCGGGTTCACGAACCGGCGGCCGGGACGGTGACTGTCGGCGCCGCGGCTCGCTTGTCAGGCGGGCCAGTTCGCCGGCCGTCCCAGGAAGCCGCGGCCCGGCATGCCGCGAAGCCATGCCACGAAAGCGTCCACCCGGTCGGGTGCGAATTGGTTCCGGTGACCGTAGAAGCGCGGAAGGCCCCGTCCTTCAGGGCGGGGATGGATAGCGCCGGCCGCGACAGAAGCCTGCCCGGGCACCGATCCAATCCCCTTGCCTTCGTTCCGCATTCGTTCTATCCTCGGCCTGTGCTTCGCGTCCAGGCATACCGATTCGTCCTCCGGCCCGACGGCGCGCAGGAACGGCTCATGCGCCGCTCCTGCGGCGCGCGCCGCTACGTCTTCAACAGGGCCCTCGCCCTGCGGAAGGAAAGGTACGCCGCCGGCGGGAAGCACCTCTCCTACGCCAACCTCTGCAAGCACCTCACCGCCTGCAAGGCCGAACCCGACACTTCCTGGCTCAAGGAGGTGCACAGCCAGGTTCTGCAGCAGGCGCTCAAGGACCTCGACCGCGCCTACCGCAACTTCTTCGAGGGACGGGCCGAGTTCCCCAAGTTCAAGAGGAAGGGCAAGAACGACGCCTTCCGCCACCCGCAGAAGGTCGAGCTCGACCAGCCGAACGGGCGCATCCGCATGCCCAAGCTCGGCTGGATGCGCTGCCGCGCCTCCCGCGCCGTCGAGGGCGGGGTCGGGCAGGTCACCGTCTCGCTGAAGGCCGGCAAGTGGCACGTCTCGGTCCAGACCGAGCGCGAGGTCGAGCGGCCGGTCCACCCGTCGACGACGCTTGTCGGCATCGACGTCGGCGTGACGCGCTTCGCCACGCTGTCCGACGGCACCGTCATCGAGCCGGCGAACGCGTTCCGCAAGGCCGAGGCGTCGCTCGCCAAGGCGCAGCGGGCGATGGCCCGCAAGATCAGGTTCAGCAGCAACTGGAGGAAGGCGAAGGCGAAGGTACAACGGGTCCAGGCACGCATCGCCCGCATCCGCTCCGACTTCCTGCACAAGGCCTCGACGACCGTCAGCAAGAACCACGCGGTGGTCTGCGTCGAGGACCTGGACGTGCGGGCGATGACGGCGAGCGCGGCCGGGACGGTCGAGGAGCCGGGCGTGAACGTCCGGCAGAAGGCGGAACTGAACAAGGCCATTCTGGACCAGGGCTGGGGCGAGTTCCGCCGGCAGGTCGGGTACAAGCAGGAGTGGCTCGGCGGCTGGTTGCTGCCGGTGCCGGCTCCGAACACGAGCCGGACGTGCCCCGAGTGCGGGCACGTGGCGGCGGGGAACCGCCCGAGCCAGGCCGTGTTCCGGTGCGTGGCGTGCGGCCATGCGGGGAATGCGGACGACGTGGCGTCGATCAACATCGCAAGGGCGGGGCACGCCCGGTTAGCCTGCGGAGATGCTTCGCCCGTTCGGGCGTCGGCCCAGGAACCCACCGAGGCGGGCCCGGCCCTGGCGGCCTGACACGCGGTAGGAATCCCCGTCCTTCAGGGCGGGGAGGATGTCAACTTGAGTGTGATCTCGGTCTATCGCCATCGCGAAGGTTTGCGCGGCAAAGGGGGGGCGGCTTGGACGCAGCGGTTCGTGCGCGATTGCTCGCCTCCATGGAGGCGGGGCGCCTCGTCATACTCTGCGGTGCCGGCCTGTCGATGGCGCCGCCGAGTTCACTACCGTCGGCATGGTCCGTGGCCGCCAGTTGCTACGACCGGTACGTTATGAGCATCGACCCCGCGTGCCCGCCGGAGTTGCGCGGCGACCTGGAAGCCTTGGCGGAGATCTTCGCGAGGGACGACACCCTCGGCTCGGTCTTCATCGAGGCCCTCGTTCCCTGGGAGAGCTTCGTCAGGCCGCCGAACGCCGGCCACGCGGCGGTGGCGGACTTCCTGATCACGCGCATGGCTGCCGGCGCCGTCTCGGCAAATTACGACAACCTGATCGAGCGTCGCGCGCAGGATTACGGGTTCGACCTCGCCGCCTCGCTCGACGGCGACGAGGCGACCGTGCGGGCCCGTAAGCACGCGCCCTTGCTCAAGTTCCATGGCTGCTCGGTGCGCGAGCGCCGCGCCACGGTCTGGACGGCCTCCCAGCTCACCGAGGACGGCGTGGTCGCCGCGCGCATCGCCAAGACCAAGACCTGGATGGCGGCGAACCTGCGCGAGAAGGACCTGCTCGTCGTCGGCTTCTGGTCGGACTGGTCCTACCTCAATGCCGTTCTCGCCGAGGCGATGACGGGCGTCGCGCCGCTGTCGGTGACCTTGGTCGACCTCGCGGGCGAGGACGTCCTGCAGGCCAAGGCCCCCGAACTCTGGACGTTGGCCAATTCGGGGAACGTCCGCTTCGCGCATGTCAGGCGCTCGGGGGCCGAGGTCCTGGACGAACTTCGCAGGGCGTTCTCCCAGGGTTACCTCCGCAAGGTGCTGCACGCCGGACGCGCCGCGTTGGAGAGGGAAACGGGAGCGGCGTGCGAGCCGACCTGGCTTGATCCGCCCGATCTGGGCAGCGAGGACCTCTACGGCCTTCGCCGGGACGCCGAGGGGGTGCCGGCCACCGCCGCCGCAACCTTGCGCAACCCCGGCCACTCCGAGGTCTTGGGCTACGCGCACCTGTTGCTGCGCCGCGCCGGCGCCGTCCAGACATCCATAGGCTATGATCTCGCGGGCCGTCGTGTCAGGGTCGTGAACGGTTCGGGCACGCTGCTCCAGACGACGCAGGACCGGTTCAGGGAAACGCCGTTCGACGTCGCCGACGTCGTGGTCTGCGCCGGAGCCATCGACGTCGGCCTGCCTGTGAACCTCGTGCGGGAGGGCCGTCCGGGCGACATCATCCGGCCGGGCGCATCAGCGGCGTGGCTCGACCTTCCCGCCGCACGCCAGGAGCTCGGTGTGTGATGGACATCGCGACCCAATCCGAAGTGCTGCTCCGCTCGGCCGGCTACGAGACATGGACCTGGCCGGGCGGCAGCGTGCCGGTCGTCTGCTTCGAGAACGCCTCCGTCGCCGGGTTCCTGCACGTCTTCGGGACCGGCGAGAGCCTGCTCGCCGACTGGCGGCAAGTCCAGCAGGCCACGCTCGGCCGACATGCGGCCGCACTGCGCTCCGCGGGCGCGAAGGCCTGGAACGTCTACGCCTTGTTCCTGGCCAGCGATTCCGACCCCGTCCTCGCGCGGCAGATCGAGCGGATCGAGGAGGACTTCTCCATGACCCGCAAGATCGCGCGCGGCGACCTGCGCACGGCCGCCGACCTGCGCAGGTCGCTGTTGCCCCTGCTGCCGGTGCTCAGCGCGCCCGCGATCGGCGGCGCCGACTACCGGGCGCGGTTGCGGGCGCGGTTGAGCGACGTCCCGGACGCCGCGGTGGCCGCCTTCCTGGGCGCCGCGAGCGCTCCCGACGTGGCGCGCATCCTGGTGGATGCGCCATGAGGCTCGACTACCTCGAACTGTGCGGCTTCCGGGGCTTCCGGGAGCGCCAACGCGTGGATTTCGGCCCCGGCTTCACCGTCATCTGCGGCCGCAACGGCGTCGGGAAGAGCACGCTGTGCGACGCGGTCGAGTTCGCCCTCACGGGCCAGATCGACAAGTACCTCGTCGACAAAGCGGCGAAGGAAAGCCTCGACGACTATGTCTGGTGGCGCGGCGAAGGGCAGCCGGAGGCGCATTTCGTCACGGTGGGATTCCGTGCCGATGACGGGAGCGGCTTTGCCGTGACGCGCTCGCGCGAGACCGGCGCCGACCGGGACGCGGCGCGCATCGAGGCGATGCTCTGCGTTCCGGGCGCGAAGCCGGAGCGGGCGCTGCAGCAGGTCTGCAGGACCTCCATCATCCGCGACGAATGGATCGCGGCGCTCAGCCTCGACCTCACGGAAACGCAGCGCTTCGAGCTCGTGCGCGCGGCGCTGGGTGCCATCGAAGGTCCGGATTACGCCGCCAAGGCGCGAGAGGTCCTGTCCGCCGCCGAGGGCACGCACAATGCCGCCGCGCACGCCTACGAGGAGGCGCGCGCGCGCCTGACGGCGGCGTTGACCGACCTGGAGGAAACCCGGGACGTCGCCCTGAAGGCCGGCGACATCGCCGCGGCCCTGTCCAGCCTGGATGGGCTGACGGCGGCCGGCGGCCAGGACTTGGGGAGCCGGGTCTCGGCGGCGCGGCAGGCGCTGGCCGGCCGCCGGCTGGGCCTCGGCGAGATGGGCCGGGTCGCGGACGAGGTTCGCGCGGTGACCGCGTTGCGCGACACGGTCGCGGGCCCCGACTTCCGGGCGGGCCGGGACGCGGCGGCGGTGGCGGCGGCCGAGGCCGAGGCCGCGGTCCGGGAGGCCCGCCACGCGCTGGAGGCCGCCGAGGCGCGCCTTCGCCGGGAGCAGGAGACCGACGCGCTCGCCGCGTCGCTGGCCATCCTGGTCGACCATGGCAGCCGGGTCGGGCTTCATGACGACCGCTGCCCGCTCTGTCGCGCGCCGCAAGGCGCCTCCGAATTCGAGACAGGGCTCGCGGCTGCGCGCGAGCGGCTCGCCGCCCGGCACTCGGGGGTGCCGGAGGCGCGCGCCGAGCTCGCGGCGGCCCGGACCCGGCACGAGGCCGCGGCCGAGATCCTGCGGGAGACCGAGGCAGCGGTCCTCCGGTTCGCGTCCGCCGAGGCCGAGCTGTCGGCCCGCGAAGAGGCGCTGTCGGCCGAGCTCGTGCGACGCTCGCTGGACGGGAAGCTCGCGCACGACGCCGGCGCCCTCGACGCGGCCGTGCAGGCCGAACGGAGTCGGTTGATCGACCTGGAGCGGAGCATCCTCACCTTGGAGGCCTCGCAAGCGGTGGAACGCGTGACGGATCTCGAAGCGCACGTCGAAGCGCTCCGGGTGGAGGCCGACGCCGCGGGGGACCGGCTCGCGCGGGTCCGGACGGCCGTGACCACCGCCCGGACGCTGGACCGTACCGTCCGCAGGACGAATGCCGAGATCATCGACGAGCGCCTCGCGGTCATCAGCCCGCTGCTGAACGAGCTGTACCAACGGCTACGCCCGCATTCCGAGTGGCGCACCATCGATTACGGCATCCGCGGCGACGTGAAGCGCTTCCTGAGCCTGAGGGTCGGCAACGGGCTGAACCCGCAATTCGTCTTCAGCAGCGGGCAGAGGCGCGCAGCCGGCCTGGCCTTCCTCCTCTCCGTGCACCTATCCCGACCGTGGTGCACCTGGCGGACGCTCATGCTCGACGACCCGGTTCAGCACATCGACGATTTCCGGGCCCTGCACCTTGTCGAGGTGCTCTCCGCCCTGCAGCGGTCGGGTCGGCAGATCGTCTGTGCCGTCGAGGACCCCTCGCTGGCCGAGTTGCTGTGCCGGCGCCTGATCAGCGAGCCCATGGCCCCCGGCCGGCGTCACGACCTGGATCTGGTTTCCGGGGGCGGGGCCTCGGTCACGCGCTCAACGGACATTGCACCGGCGATGGCGGGCGTGCTCGGGAGGACCAGGGACCTGAGTGCGGCTGGCTGAATCGGCGCGGGTGTCAGCCAGAGCGTCGCGGCCTATCTTGCCGGGGCGTGCTCGCCTCGGCCCAACGGCGTCGAGGACGTCCGGCGGGACAGGACGGCGTGTTCTATCCCTTCCCAGGGGGCTCGGCTCACGATGGTTGCCCCCGTCCGACCAAGCCCGCGGCGCCGGCGAGCCCGTCCCGGCCGTGCGCGGGAGCGTCCGGGCCGGCCGATCTCAACCCGCGACGTCGGGCCAAGACCGCGGCGGCCGGGAGACGAAGGCGGGCCGGGATTCGGTCGCCCGCCGCCATGCGTCCACGAAGACACCGAGATGCGGGCGCGCCAAGCGTTCGGCTCCCAGGTACCAGATCAGGCCGTCCACGGCCGCGTCGTGGGCCTCCGGGCTGGTCTTTCCGGTGAGGTGCGCCCAGCGCAGGTACAGCACGAAGAGGTTCAGGCAGTCGGTCTCGCAGTAGGCCCGCACGCGCCCGATCTCGCCGCGGGCGACCATGGCGGCGACCTGCGAGCCGTGCTCGCCCAGCTTCCCGGGCAGGGCCACGAGCCCGGCGGCCTCCTCCAGGGTCAGGCGCGCGCAGGCCCCGTACTCGGCCATCGCCTCCATCAAGTCCGCATGCCAGTCCACGGCGTAGCGGCGGCCGTAGCCGTCTCACTTGGTCCCCCTCCTGTACCAGGAGGGCACCGCGATACCGTGCATCAACGAGCGCAGCAGGAGCGTGGGGAGGTCGAAGCTGCGGCCGTTCCAGGTCACGACCCTGTAGCGGCCGGCCGCGAAGAACTTCCAGAAGGCCCGCAGCAGGCGCTCCTCGTCCCATCCTGGCTCGCCCCCGCTCCGGCACGACCGGATCTGGTATGCCTCGGTCCCGGTCGCCGCGTCGCGGGCGATGGCCGCCTCGACGAAGGAGACCGCGATCACCTTGTGCCAGGCCGCCTTCGGGAACCTGTCGGACGGCCAATCCGCCGGGACCTTCTCCTCGTCGGGCACCGTCTCGATATCGAGGACGAGCAACGCCTGGTGGAGGCCGACAGGCTCCGCGGCGCCGGCCCACGCCTCCGGCCAGGCCGGACGGTGTCTCCGCGGGGTCGCGGGGGCTTGGCCGTCGAGCGACGTCGCGCCCGCAGCGGGGCCGACCGTGCCGCCCGATGTTGGGGTGCCACGGCGCGCGGTCACGTTCGCGATGGACCTCAGGGACATGTTCGAGACCTCACAGGGTTCGCGCCGCGGCGCGGATGCTACTCCGAGGCATTGCCACCACATCTGAACGCACCCGGACTTAGGTGGCCATATCCCGGGGCGGCTCCCCCCGCGCGCGGCCCGGCCTATGGGAAGGGGGACTGCGCCGTCAGGTCTGCGCCGCATCCCACCTCATGGCGGTGCCGGACCCCTCAACCACTTACGGCGAAGGGGCGGTCTCGGAGAGTTCCCTTACGGAATCGAGAAACCCGGCGACGTCGTCCGGATGGACGGCCAGCCCGCCTTCCGGAAGCCGCTCGAAGCGCAACCCCTCCCGCCCGAGGAGCGACAGGGGCGAAGCGTCGGCGAGCAGCCCGTCCACTTCCTCGGCCACGAGGTCGAAGGCGTCCAACGCCCCCTCGACGGCCTCGCCCGCGCGCAGGTCCGCGAGGGGGACGTAGGGCCTCGGCACGGGGGGACGCCGCTTCGGCCAGGTTCGCTTGCCGAACCATTCGAGCTCGTCCCGGTGAAGGCACCAGACGGCCTTCGTCGCCGTCCGGTACTCGAACCTCACGGCGCGTGCGCCGTCCAGCACCGGCCCGTCCTCGGCCGCCACCACCAGGGCCTGCCAGGACCGCCGGAAGGTCGGGTCCGTCGGATGCTTCCCGAAATGGCCGGCGGCGTCGGCCATCCCCTGCCACGCGTCGCCCTTGGGTCCGGCGGACCTGCGCCCGCCCGTCATGCGCCCGAGCGCGTCGACCTCCGAGACGTGCAGGCAAGGGACGGGCTTGCCGCCCAGTAGGCGGGCCTCCATACGCAACGCCACGCCATCCAGGACGGGGGGCTCCCCCGCCTCCAGGCATTCGAGGAGGCCGTCCCACACCTCGCGGAACCTCCCCCTGTCCGGGTTCTGGTTCAGGAGGGCGGCGACCTTCTTCGCGCTCAGCCACTCGTCGGTCATGAGCCGGTCCCTGCCGCGCCCGATGGCGGCGGCGAGCGCGTCCATCTCGGACCGGTGCAGCCGGAAGGCGCCGACCTCCGTCCCCTTGGCCATCGCGCTGTGCCACTCCCGGCCCGCCGCCCTGCCGACGCCGGTCTCCTCGTAGGAGCGCCGGATCTCCATCCAGAGATCCTTGAGCGCCGGCGTGGCGTAGGGCGACGTCGAGATGGCGCGCCCCGCCTCGTTGATGGTGAGCCACTCCTCGGACGGCTCGATCAGGCCGGCGACGCCGGTGAGCTGCGCGAACCACGCGATCTCGGCCCTGTCCAGCGCGGGGACGGGGCTGCCGTTCGCCCCGCGGACGAACCCGAACCCAACCCGGCGCCCGTCCCGGACGACCTGCCCGTCCCGCATGCAGTCCTCGACCATCCGGTCCCATTGCTCCCGGAACCGGGTCAGGCGCTTGCTGACGCCCAGCGCGCGCATCACCTCCCACACCGACGCCTGGTCGGCGCGCTTGGCGGGCAGCGTGGGACCCTGGACGCCCAGGTGCCGGCGGAACACCTCCAATCCCCGCTCGTGCACGTGGAGCTTGGGCTTGCCGCCGTCGCGCAGCAGCCGGATCAGGGGGCCGCCCTCGAACGCGCCGAGCGTGCCGGCCAGCGCCGCGTCCCAGACGGCCGTGAAGGCGGGGTGGTAGGGGTTCAGGTTGCAGGCGAAGGCGGCCTCGGTGCGCGTCAGCCATCCGGCCTGGCGCTCGGCGCCGAAGTTGTCCGGCATGGTCCCGGCCGCCAGCGTCCGCCCGGATCGCCTGAAGACCTCGACGCCGACGCGTGGCACGTCGTCGACGTGGACGTAGAACGCGCGCTGGCGCTCGAACCTGTGGAAGCCCGCATGGACGGCGACGCCCGCGACCTCAGGGGTCAGGCCAGCCCGCGCCGCCTCCTCCAACTCGCCGAACAGGTCCTTGAGGTGGGGGTCGTCCGTCCGGATGCCGATGGCGCGGGCCACCTGGACGCGGTGCAGCATGCCTTCCAGGCGCCGCGGGCCCTCGCGCTCGGCGAGCAGGTAGTGGATGCCATCCAGGCTACCCATGACCGAGAAGGCGTCCGCCCACCGCTCCGCGTCGACGGGCGCGCGGGGCCCCGCCCCTCTGGCGCCCGACCGTCGGCCCTCCTCCAGGCGACCGATGGCCTCGTCCATCTCGGACGCCTCCTCCCGGTCCTCCTCCCCGCCCGCCTCCGCCGGCCGGTCCCGCACGATCTCGCGCGCGAGCGCCGCCGCGTCCTGGCGGGGCGTGTCGTAGACCCGGGCCACCGACAGGTCGCCGATGGCCTCGGCGTAGATGCGCTGCGTGTCGAGCGGCATCCCGTCGATGCAGACCATCGCCTCGACCACGGAGGACATCTGCCGCGGGTCGGATCGGTCGAGCGCGGGGTCGAGGCGCCTGGCGCGCCCGCAGCGCTGGACGTGCTTGACCAGGGACGAGGTCGCATCAAAGGCGACCACGCCGCGCGCCTGCGGCAGGTTCACCCCCTCCACGAGCACCTTGTCGTTGACCAGCGCCCGCAGGTGCCCGTCCCGCAGGTCTAGAAGGTTGGCCTTCAACGCCTCCAGGCCGTCGCTGCCCTTGACCCCGCGGGCCGGCATGCCCGCCGCCGTCATCGCGGCGGCGAGCCCCTCGGCCTGCCGGATGCCGTTGGCGTAGCCGAAGAAGGCCTTGTCGCGCAGGCGCAGGCCCGTGGCCGGCTCCTCGTAGGTGGCGAGGAAGCCGACCAGGGCTTCGTGTCCGGCCTTCCTGAGGATGGCGCGCCTGAGGGCGGGGTCGTCCGGCAGGGCGCCGACGACGTCGACGCGCAGGACGTAGTTGGCCACGGGGGAGATGATCCCCTCGCGCCGTAGGCGCTCGTCCGCGACCTTGATGACCTCGTTCTCCGAGCCGAGCAGCGCGTGCACGGTCTTGTTCGCGTCGAAGGCGGGCGTGGCGCTGAACGCCGTGACCACGGCGTGGTCGAGGAACCGGCGGATCAGGTCCTGCCGCAGGTCCGAGAGCCCGCGGTGGGCCTCGTCCATGACGACCGCCCCGACGTCGCCGGGGAGCAGCCTGCCGTCGCGGAGCATGTTGACGAAGAGATCGTAGCTCATCACCGTCACGTTGCGCGGCCGGTCGTCCGGCGCGAGGAGCCCGGACACCTGCAGGGCCGGGAAGCGCTCGCGGAACGTCTCGACTGTCTGCCGGATGAGGTGGCGCGAGGGCTCCAGCACGATGGTCGGGACCGCCAGGCGCGCGCCGCCCGCGTCGAGACCGGTCGCCTCCACCAGCCTGACGATGATCTCGGTCTTGCCGCCCGCGGTGGGGATCACCGCCAGGGCCCGCGGGTCGCACGCCGGGTCGGCGAGGTGGGCCGCCAACGCCGCCAGGGTCTCGGCCTGGTGGTCCCAGAGCGGTCGGCCGCGGGAGCCGGCGTGCCCGAGCCCGGCGACGAGGTTGTTGCGCACCGCCTGCAGGGGGAGCGCGCGCAGCAGGTCGTGGACCTTGAGGTGCGTGCCCCCAAGACCGGCGGCGCTCCCGCGCATCGCGTCCGCGAACCAGGACCCCGACCCGCTCAATTCCTTCACTCCGACGCGACGCGCGCGGCCGCCTCGTGCCCAGTTTGGGAAGGACCGGGCAATCCACAACCCGGGCGCCATCGCTGACGACGCGACGCCTCGACGGACGGTCGGCTCCGTCGGCGGACACCGGGCGCACGAACGCGCCGACGACAGGTTCCGGGGCCGGGCCGGCCGGCGCGCGCCCCTCCGGCTCGACCCGGTACGGGCGCGCCCTTGCCATTCCTGCGAAAGCGGCGATCGTCTCCCCTGTCAGGCGCTCCCGCCGCGTCATCCCGGAGGCTGACATGAAGGCCGGAAACCAGAACCGCGTCGTCCTGCTCGGGGAAGGCGGCAGCCCATGGGGCGTGGCCCTGGGACACGACTGCAAGGCGGAGCACGAGCACGGCTGCGCCGGGCTCCGCGCGTGGCTCGGCGTGGCGGAGGACGCCATCACGGTCGAGGATGCCCTGTGCCGGCCGAAACCGGCCGGACCCGACTGGGCGTTCGTGCAGCACGACGACCCGAAGCTGGCCACGCTGCTCGTCCTCAACGACGCCTACGCCCGGGACTGGGCCGCCAAGCGGCAGGGGGTGCGCCGGAAGCACCTGCGCGACGGCGAGGGTTTTCACGACGCCTGGCAGGAGGACGACGCCCTCGCGACCGCCTACGACGAGGCGAGCGCGGCGCTCGCCGCGTTCCGGCCCGACGACAGGCGCCTGCTCGCCGACCTGGCGGGAGCCCTCGCCGCAGGCCGGCTCGCTCTCGCCCACGGCGGCGGCGTCGGGCCGATACTGCTCCTCGCCGACCGGTTGCCCGGGAACGCCTTCCTGCAATCCATTCACTATGCCGCCTTCGCCGCCGCGGAGGACGAGCAGGGAACGGGCATCGACTATGCGAGGCACCCGACCCGCCTGCTGGAGAGGTGCGTTGGGTGGAGTCCCGTTCGGTAGGCGCGGTCCGGGTCGCGAAGGAACGCTTGCCCCGACGCCTCCGCGGCGTCCGGCCCGGGTGAAAGACGCCGCCCGGGCCGGGCGGTCAGGGCGCGAAGCCGGCGGAGCGGCGCCCGCGTGCCGATGGTGCCGTTTGTGGCTTTCCGGGCGGCCCCCGAAATTGGGCCCGCGTCCGATTCCCCGGCGCCGTCCAAGGGTGGGAGCGCCCTGCGGGGGCCTCCCTCCACGCGTGGGAGGGGCCGCATCGGGCTTCGGCCGGACGCCAGCCCATCCGGGTCACCGTCCGGCCATGCGTCCTGCCCCGCCGCCACCGGTCGGCCCCGCCGGCATCCGTTCGAGGCATCGCGAACGAACGCTCGTCCCGACGATGGAGGTCGCCGATGCATCCTGAGAGGATGGTGCACGTCAGTCACCGTACGCGTTCGGCGACGGCCGCGCGGCGAGCATCATTGCGCGCTCGCGAGGTCAGGCGGCACTCTGGGATTGCTGGGGCGGTGTCCAGTTCCAGGGGAGGAGTTCGTCGATCCGGCGCGCGGGATGGGCCGGCAGTCGGGCCAGCACGTCGGCCAGCCAGGCCCGGGGATCGACCGCGTTGAGCTTGGCGGTCTCGGTCAGCGTGTACAGCGCCGCCGCGCGCCGCCCGTCCGCCCGCGTCCGAGCCAGCGAACGTCCAGTTGCGGCGGCCCACCGCGATCCCGCGCAGCGCCCGCTCGGCGGCGGCGGCGTTGCTCAGGTAGACCCGCCCGTCCTCAAGGAAGCGCATGAACGCCGCCCAGAGCTTGAACAGGAAGTCCATCACCCCGGCCATCGGCGTCTTGGCCGACAGCCGGGCCCGGTTCTCCCGCAGCCCCCCCAGCGCGACGACCAGGCTGGCCGCTCCGGCCAACATGGGTCGCTGGACGCTCAAGCGCGTCGAGGACGGCTTCACCGGGTTCTTCGGACGGATCAAGCGCGGGCTCAAGCCTGGATTCCCACGCTTCAAGCCAGTCTCGCGCTGGAACACCTTCGGCCTGCTTGAGGCCGCAGGCCTGCGGCACGAGGGCGACCGCATCCGGCTCAAGGGTTTTGACCGCCCGATCCGCCTTAACCACGACCGGGCGCTTCCGTCCGACGCCAAGATCCTGGGCGTGACGTTCACCCGCAAGGGCCGGCACCGGTACGTCGGCTTCACCGTCGAGACCAATGAGGTGGTGGCGGCTACGCCACCCGCCGGCGAGGCGGTGGGCGGCGACCTTGGCGTCGAGGCGCTGCCGCATCCCGAACGTCCGACCAGCCTCGCGTCGCGAGCGCGAGATCCGGGTGTCCCGCCGGGCGCTCGCACGATGCCGCAAGGGCTCGAACCGCCGGCGCAAGGTCAAGGCACGGCTGGCGCGCCAACTCCGGGCGGTGGCGAACACGCGGGACCAGCATCTCCACCGCGTCTCGGCGCGGCTGGCGCGCGAGCATGCGCTCGTCGTGCTGGAGGATCTGCGCATCCGGAACATGACCCGCTCGATTGCGGGGACTGTCGAGGAGCCGGGCACGCACGTCGCCCAGAAGAGGGGGTTGAACAGGTCCATCCTCGATGCGGGATGAGGCAAGCTCGTGCAGTTCGTCCGCTACAAGGCTGCGAGGGCCGGTGGCGAGTTGATCTGCGTCGATGCCAGGGGGACGTCGCAGGAGTGCCGGCGATGCGGGGCGGTTGTGCCAAAGCCGCTATCGCTGCGCCAGCACGTCTGCCCGTGCGGGCTGGACGAGCATCGTGACGTGAACTCGGCCGGGGTGATCCGCGACCGAGGTCTCGCGGCCAAGGCCGCGAGCGAGGGGGGCAGCCCCTCGGGGGCGCCAACGCGGGCCGTCGGGCCGTGCGTCGTCCCGGGACGCTCCTCGCCGTCTGAGGGCGGCGCTAGAGAAAGTCACGCGGGGCCATCAACCCCAAATGACGAATGACCGAAATGTCGGTCCGCCCTCGTCCGGGAATGGTCCTGCAGACATTCGGCTCGGCCTCGACCTAGCCTGACGCCCGAGCACGTCCGCCTGGATCCGATCCGAACCAAGCATCGCTTCGGGGCAGTCGCGGCCCACTTGCCCTCGCTTCGCCTTCCGGGCCGGCGTGCCGGCAGGCACGATCCACCTTGCGGCAACCCCCCTTTCGGTTGGTCCCGCGTTGCAGGCACGCGACGATCCGTCGCGGCACCCCCGGCATGCCGTTGGCTGCGATTTAACGCTCAGGCCTGAACCCTCTGGGAGCGCCCAATCCCGGCAGGGGACAAGCGAGGAAGACCGCCGTGACACATGACGATGAGGCGCTGTGGTACGATTCCGAGACGGAGGAAACGGCGAAGAACCGATTTCCATTCTGGGATGTGCCCTGACCCTCGTTGCCACTGTTGTGGCGGTGTACCTGATCTTCTGATCCCGCCCCCTGTGACGAGCTCAAAGCCGCTTGAGAAGCCGTTTAGCCCCCACAAGGGCGCGATGCCCGAAGCGCGCCATAAGCGCCCTTCGAGCGACGGCACGCGGCGACCCCGTGGCGCGCTCGGACGCGTGGCTGCCGCGCCCGGGATGTCCACGTCGCGACCCGCGTAGGCGGAGCAACGCCGCGACGCCGAACGGAACCCGCGCCGACGTGAACGTCATCCGCGCGCCTCCGGGGCGAGTTCCTCCATGTCGGCGGCGACCATGGCGGCAAAAGCCTCGACCTCCCCGGCCTGGAGTACCGCCGCGGAACCCGCGCCGTCCCGTCGGACGGCTAAGGCCCGGTCGAGGACCGACGCCCAGCACGGCGAGAACGTAACCAGTCCGTACAGGCCGGCGTCGGTCTTCGTCGTCACCCGCCCGGTGAGCAGGGTGTAGTGCAAGCGCGCGGTGCCGAGGACGAGGGAGGACGCCTCCCAGGCGCTCGGCGCCGCGCGACGGGCGGCCGTGACCGCCTTCCCCGCCAGCAGCACGAGGTCGCGGTTGATGTCCCGCGACGAGATGCGATGCTCCAGCCCCGTCGGCGTCGTCCCTCGGGCGGCGACGGCGCCGGTCGCGAACGCGTACCGATCCAGTGCCCGGCGCCCGTGCGGTCCGGTGGGGATGAACCGCCCGCGTCGAACTTGCGGTCCGGTCACCTCCCACGTCCCGAGGCGCAACTCGTCTTCCGTGACGTAGATCCCGTCGAGTCGCGAGAGCGGATGCCCGGGCGCGATGTCCTGGTGAACGGCTTCGAGCGCCTGAGTCGGGGCCGGACCGTGCGTCCCGGCAACGAAGTTCACGTCGCTCGACCCGGACCGGAAGTCGCCCAGCACGGCGGAGCCCACGAGGTGGAGGGACCGGACGAGGCCGGGCAGGGCGGCGTCGGCGAGGGCGAGGTAGGCCTGCGCGGCCTCGGCCGCCCCTGGATCCACTGGCGTCAGGGCGGACCAGGACGAGCGCAGCAGCGGAATTCCTTTCGGACAGCGCTTTACGGGGCGTGTCATGGTCGCGGCCTCCTTCCGTTCATCACTCGCGGGGAGCGGACGGAACGTCGCCACGTCGCGTCGTCGGGCGCGGCGACGTTCCTTCCGTGGGGGCCTGCAAAGCCGGGCGTGCCGCTGCCTTCGGCGGGGGAAGGCGCTGTGCCGGACGACGGGGTGGCTTTCACGGCACGCTTCCCGGGTCGGTGACAATGGAGGGGGAGGCTGACGGGAGGCCGCGCCCGCCTTTCTCCGCCGGCCGCTCGGCTGCGCCGAGGCGGAGTGCGAAGAGGCGCGGCAGGGTTGTTTCCCCCGAGGGCGGCAAAGAGCGGGGAGCCAGCCGTTCGGGCGCGTCGGCGCCGAACCGGCGCAGGACGTCGGCGCTGGCGACCACATCCAGGTCTTCCTCCTTGGCGCGCCGCTCGATCCGCGACAGGTCGTTCATGACCGTCCCGAGCACCGTGAACTCGGCGCGCCGGCCGTCGTCGAACACGCCGGCCAGGACCGGGCCGCAGTGCAGTGCGGCGATGACCCGCAGCGTCGGGCGCCCCGCCCTGGACCGCTCGCGGTTCAGCGCGGTCAGGGTGTCGAGCATCGCCTCCGCTGCGGCCAGTGCCCGGCCAGCCTGCTCGCCGGCATCGCCGTCGAGGAACAGCGCCAGCACCCCGTCGCCGACGTACTTGTCGACTACGCCGCCATGGGTCGTCACCGCGTCATGGACGAGCCGCCGGAATTCCAGCAGCCAAGCGATGGAGAGCGCAGGCGGGTACGCCCTGGCGAGAGCCGAGGAACCCCGCAGGTCCACGCTGAGCAGGGTCGCGTGGCGCTCGGCCACGGAAGCCGTGCCGCCCGTGCGGACGACCTCGGTGGCCACGCCGTCCGGCAGGAACCTGGACAGCATCAGCCGCTCCTCCCCGGCGCGCAACGCCGCGGCGGCCGCGGCACGCATCCACGCCGTCGTCGACACGACGAAGCCCGACGCGACAGCGAACGCAGCGAGGCCCATCCCCTGGCGGACCAGGACGTGCGCGCCGTCCGGACCGAGGCGCGCGGGGTCGAGGAGCAAGGCCAGCGCCGTCGCCCACCCGGCGGCCACGAGCGCCGCGAAGAGCGCGGCGAGCCGGGGCCTGAGACGCATGCCGGTCTGCAGCAGGAACAGGTACGCCGGCAATAGACTGACCGCGTCGGTCGCGAGGTGGGCCTCGCCGCTGTAACGAGGCACGTGGTCGGCGACCACGTAGACCGCGATGGCCGCGTCGGCGCACGTCGCCGCGAGCGGGAGCCAAGAGCGGACGCGTTCGGACCGCGCCCGGGCGCCGGCCGCCGCCAGCAGCGTGACGAGGCCGTAAGCCCCGAGCACGACCCAATGGCCCGTGCGTTCGCCGTGGCCGTAGTCGGCGAGGGCACCCAGCAGGAGGATGAGGACGACCCCGATCCGGGGGGCCAGCGCCCGCCGCTCGAAGCCCTGCTCGATCCGGGCGGGCAGCTCCGCCGAGAAAAGCCCGGCGGTGTCGGCCAGCGATATCGGAGGTGGTGGCATGCCGCTCACCGGGATGCCCGGGCCGAGGGTGTGCCGGCCGCAGGCATGCCGCCCACATGCAGCGTGACCGGAACATCGAAGCTGTCGAACCGGATGACGGCCGGGACCGTCGCGCCGTCCGGCAGCTCGTTCCGAAGGGGGCCGATGTCGATCCAGGCCGTGCGGTCGCCGAGCCCGTAGACGTCACCCGCCCCGACGCGCACGCCGGCCATCGCGGCGCTGTGGCCCCCACCCAGGAACCCGCGCACCTGCGACGGCTCGCCGGTGGGCAGGAGCAGTCCCACCAGCACGGCCCGGTCCGGCCCGTCGTTCTCGATGGTGAACGTGACCCGGCTCGTCTCGCCTGGTCTCGCCGGGGTGGCGGCGATCCCCTCGATGTGGATCCCGCCCGCCGTGGCGCCCTCGTCATGCGACAGGGCGGGCCCGGCCACGAGGGCAAGCGCCCCGGCCGCGGCGAATGCCCGGAACAAGTTCGTTGTCACTGGTCGATCCTGGTACGATGGCCTGGTCGGTCCCTGGGCACGACCGGCCTGCGCGAGCCTCGCCATAGGCCAGGCAGGACGCGGCGCGGGTGGTGCCGTTCGGGACACGCGAATGGACGACCGGTCGGTGGTCACGCCGCCTCGCCCTCCGCCTCGACGAGGCAGCGGTTCCCGGTCCGCCGCCGGGTGGCGTCAGGCAAGCGGCCGAAGGGGGCAGGCACGGGACATGGCCTTGCCCGCGGGCAAGGACGCGAACCGGTCAGTCGAGCGACGCGATGAGTTCCGCTGACGGAAGCCTCGCGCGAGGTGGACGCGGGTCCGCCCCGGTTCAGGCTGCCCTGGGTGGGCGCTCGATGCGGAAAGGCGTGCCGCCCTCGACTTGCTCGTCGTTCGTCACGTGGCAATCGGAGGTGCGGCTGGGCGGGTCCGTCAGCCCGGGCGCGAGCGAGGGCTCGAAGGCATGGCAGGCGAAGCCGCAGCAGGTTGGGGCACAGCGCTTGCCGCCGGACGCGTGATGCATGCAGCCGTCGTCATCGGGCTCGGCCGTGAGCGAAACCGGGGCGTCCTCGTGCGGCCCGGTCATGCCATGGTGGTGACCCGCCCCGCCATGCGCGTACCGCACGCCGTCCGCGGCGCGGGACGCAGTCACGCCGATGGGTGCGGATGCGCGCCAGATGCCGGCCGGGAAGGCCGCCAGGCACGCCGCGACCATCGCGACGAGGAGGGTCCTCAACGATAGCAAGGTTCGTCCGCTTCGAAACACGCCCGCCTGAACTGTCTCACGGCTGTGCCGGACAATGCAAGCCAGGGGCCGCGGGATCCCGGCACTCGCTGCCGGTGGATCCCGCAGGCGCGTGATTTAGGCGCCCAGCGCCCGGGCTTCGTACCCGGCTTGCCTGAGGGCTGCCACCACTCGCGATGGGTCGACGGCGCCGCGGACGGTGATCTCCCGGCTGGACAGGTCGACGTCGACCTTCACGTCACCGTCAAGACCCTGGACGGCACGGGTGACGCCCTTGGCGCAGCCGCCGCAGTTCATGTTGGACACGTGGAAACGCAGCATGACCATCTCCTTTGTAGCGCGTTCCCCTCCCACATGGTCCTTCCAACGATGGGAAGGTCAAGGGCCGGTGGCCTTTCGCGCGGCAGGTGCGATCCCGCTCCGCCCAGTTCATTGGTCCATGTGGGTGGCATCGCCGGGATCCCGTTGACCCTCCCATCGTTGGAAGCCTTATCTGTCCGTGGAAGTCGAGACAGAGGAGTGCACCGACCATGGGTCAGGACGTCGTCCAAGCTTCCACTCACCATGCCGCCCCGGGACGGCAGCTCAGCCTACCGGTGGAGGGCATGAGCTGCGCATCCTGCGTCGTTCGGGTCGAGGCCGCGCTCGGTCGGCTTCCCGGCGTCGCCGAAGCGGCGGTGAACCTGGCGACGGCCCGCGCGCGTGTGCGATTCTCCGGCGCCGCGGACCCGGCCGCCGCCGTCCGCGCCATCGAGGAGGCGGGCTACGCCGTGCCGGAGGCTCGGACCGAGATCGCGGTTGACGGCATGACCTGTGCGTCCTGCGTCTCGCGCGTCGAGCAGGCCCTTGCCCGCATACCCGGGGTGACAGGCGCCGCCGTGAACTTGGCGACGGGACGCGCGACGGTGCGTCACCCGGCGGGCGCCGTGAGGGAGGCGGACCTCCTGGAGGCCGTGGAAGGGACGGGATACGAGGCGCGCACGGTCGGGGAGGACCGGGGCACCGACCGGGCGCGCGAGGCACGCGAGTCCGGGGCGGCCGGCCTACGCCGCGACCTCCTGCTCGCGCTCGCCCTCGCGCTCCCGCTGTTCGCCGTCGAGATGGGGTCGCACCTCGTCCCCGCGCTGCACGCGTGGGTGACGCATACCGTCGGCATGCGTGCGACCTGGACGGTCGAGGCGGCGCTCGCTGGCCTCGTCCTGTTCGGCCCGGGCTTGCGCTTCCTCAGGAAGGGCGTCCCGGCGCTGCTGCGAGGGCACCCGGACATGAACTCCCTCGTGGCGCTCGGCACGAGCGCGGCCTACGGCTACTCGCTTGTGGCGACCTTCCTGCCCGGGCTGCTGCCGGCGGGCACGGGGAACGTCTACTACGAGGCGGCAGCCGTCATCGTCTTCCTCGTCCTGCTCGGGCGTTACCTCGAAGCGCGTGCGAAGGGACGCACGGGCGCCGCCATCGAGCGGCTGGTGTCGCTCGCTCCGACGACGGCGCGCGTGGTCCGGGACGGTGGCGAGGCCGAGGTGGAGGTCGCGGCACTGTGCGTCGGCGATATCGTCCGGGTGCGCCCCGGCGAGAGGGTCGCGGTCGACGGCGAGGTCGTCGCCGGATCCAGCCACGTGGACGAGGCGATGATCACCGGCGAACCCGTCCCGGTCGCCAAGAACACGGGCGACATGGTCGTCGGAGGCACCGTGAACGCGACTGGCGGTTTCGACTTCCGGGTCACTGGCGTGGGCGGCGACACGGTGCTCGCGCGCATCGTGCGCATGGTCGAGGAGGCGCAGGGCTCGAAGCTCCCGATCCAGGCCGCCGTCGACCGCGTGACCGGCTGGTTCGTCCCCGCCGTCATGGCGGCGGCCACCGCGACGTTCGTCGCCTGGGTCGCGTTCGGCCCGACGCCCGCCCTCGGCCTCGCCCTGGTGAACGCCGTCGCCGTCCTGATCATCGCCTGCCCTTGCGCAATGGGCCTCGCCACGCCGACCTCGATCATGGTGGGCACGGGCCGCGCCGCCGAACTCGGCGTCCTCTTCCGCCACGGCGACGCGCTCCAGGCCCTCCGTGACGTGGGCACGGTGGCGTTCGACAAGACCGGGACGCTGACGGAGGGGCGCCCGGAGCTGACCGACCTCGCGCCGGCCGCAGGGTCCGGCGGCGACGAGGTGCTGGCCCTGGTCGCCGCGGTCGAGGCCCGCTCGGAGCACCCGGTCGGCGCCGCCGTGGTGGAGGCGGCGAAGCGCCGCGGGCTGGCCGTCGGCCCCGTCCAGGAGTTCGAGGCTGTGCCGGGCTGCGGCGTCTCCGGCCGCGTGGGGGGCCGAAAGGTGGAAGTGGGGGCCGACCGGTTCATGGCCCGCCTCGGCTACGACGTCTCCGGCTTCGCGCCCGAGGCGGCCCAGCTCGGCGGGGAAGGCAAGAGTCCTCTCTACGCCGCGGTCGACGGCCGTCCGGTCGCCATCCTCGCCGTCGCCGACCCGGTGCGGGAGAACTCGCCGGCCGCGGTCAGGGCCCTCCGGACGCTCGGGCTTAGGGTGGCGATGGTCACGGGCGACAATCGCCGGACCGCCGAGGCCATTGCCCGCAAGGTCGGGATTGACGAGGTCGTGGCGGAAGTGCTGCCCGACGGCAAGGTCGCAGCCGTGAAGGGGCTTCGCTCGGCCGCGGGCGGCAAGGTCGCCTTCGTCGGGGACGGCATCAACGATGCTCCCGCCCTCGCCGAGGCGGACGTCGGCCTTGCGGTGGGGACCGGGACGGACGTTGCCGTCGAGAGCGCCGGCGTCGTCCTGATGTCGGGTGACCTGCGCGGGGTCGTGAACGCGGTCGCGGTGTCGCGGGCGGTGATGCGCAACATCCGACAGAACCTGTTCTGGGCCTTCGCCTACAACGTCGCCCTCGTCCCGGTCGCGGCGGGCGTGCTGTATCCCCTGAACGGGATGATGCTGTCACCCGTCCTGGCCGCCGGCGCGATGGCTCTGTCCAGCGTGTTCGTGGTCACGAACGCCCTGCGTCTGAGGCGCTTCTCGCCGCCGGCCATCCCGGGCCCGGCCGGCGGCGGGAGGGCCGGGCTCGCCCCAGCGCCGGGACGGGTGGCCCCTGCGGAGTGAGCGGAGCGTTGCCATGCTGAACATCGGGCAGGCCGCCGAGGCGTCGGGCGTCTCGACCAAGATGATCCGGTACTACGAGAGCATAGGCCTGATCGCTAAGGCCGGGCGCTCGGATTCCGGCTATCGCCACTACGGCGAGGCGGACGTCCACGCGCTTCGCTTCATCCGCCGCGCCCGCGATCTCGGCTTCTCCGTGGAGCAGATCTCCGGGCTGCTGGCCCTCTGGCGCGACCGGGACCGGGCGAGCGCGCAGGTCAAGGCCGTGGCGCTGGAACACGTGGCGGCGCTGAACAGGAAGGTCGGGGAACTGCAGGCCATGGTGCGCACGCTGTCGGACCTTGCCGAGCACTGCGGCGGCGACCACCGCCCAGACTGCCCGATACTCGACGATCTCGCGGGCGCGGGCGGCGACTTGGCCGTGGCATCGCCCGCGCCGGGGCTCCGCTTCGGTGCCCGGGCGCTTCGGGAGGGCAAGCGGACCAGGAAGGTCGTGTCGGCTCCGCCGGGGTGAGGTGCCACCCGAGGAACCCGTAGGACCTCGGGTGAGGGGAAGCTCATGTTCTGGGAGAGGGAGGACACGCTTGCCCCCTGGACATGATCGTCGGACGACTCTGCCCCTACCTCACCCAGAAACAGGCAGCGGCAGGTCTGCTGACCAACGAGTGTGTCGTGCGCTCGCCGCCCCGTCCAGGCTCGATCACTGCCAACGGGCCCGGTTCGGCGACTTTCCGTGAGAGCGACATCGAAGACTTCGGGGACGAGTACATGCTGAGCAGCATGGCGGCCGAGGCGCTCGGGGTAAGGACCGCGCCGGTGCGGGACCGGATGACCGAGAGGGGGTTCTGTCCGGCGTTGGTCTTGGCGTCGGGCGCCGCTGTGGTCTGGCACCGCCGCGACATTGACCGGGCGTCCGAGGAGGCATGTGCCCTGAGGAGACCGTTTGCTGCCGCATGGATCACTCCATGGGTGGCGCCCTCATCCGAGGGGTGGCCGCGGACACCGGCTCCGCCAGCCCAAGGGGCGCTTCGGGGGTCGAGGCTGAACCGCTCCGGGTTTGTCGGAGGCTGATTGTCTTGGGTCAGGCGGCCAGGGCTTGGTCGCCGACGTTGGCATGATAGCGCGCTTCGGCCTCGGCGGGAGGAACGTTGCCGATCGGCGCGAGGAGGCGACGGTGGTTGTACCAGTCGACCCATTCCAGGGTGGCGTACTCGACCGCCTCGAAGGATCGCCACGGCCCGCGTCGATGGATGACCTCTGCCTTGAACAGGCCGTTGATCGTCTCCGCCAAGGCGTTGTCGTAGCTGTCACCGACGCTGCCGACCGACGGCTCGATGCCGGCTCCAGCCAGGCGCTCGGTGTACCGTAGAGCTAAGTATTGCGAGCCACGGTCCGAGTGATGCACCAGCCCGCTGCCCTGCACAGGACGACGCTCGTGCAGCGCCTGTTCCAGAGCATCCAGCACGAAGCTCGCATGAGCGCTACGTGAGGCTCGCCAACCGACGATGCGCCGGGCGAACACATCGATGACGAAGGCCATATAGACGAAGCCCGACCACGTCGCCACGTACGTGAAGTCACTGACCCACAAGGCATTCGGTCGGGGAGCCTTGAACTGACGGTTGACCCGATCGAGCGGGCAGGCTGCGGCTGGGTCGGGGATCGTGGTGCGCACGGTCCTGCCACGTACCACCCCCGCCAAGCCCAATCGGCGCATCAACCGCGCCACCGTGCATCGCGCGGTCACGATCCCCTCCCGGGCCAGTTGCCGCCAGATCTTCCGCACGCCGTAGACGCAGAAGTTCGCCTCGAACACGCGCTTGATCTCGATCATCAAGGCCGCGTCGCTGCGGGCACGAACCGGTTGCTTCTCGGGATCGGCACGCCGGGCAGCATGCAGGTAGTAGGTCGATGGGGCAATCGGCAGCACCCTGCAGATCGGCTCGACCCCGTAGACCTCGCGATGATCGTCGATGAAGCTGATCATGGCCGCGACCGGCGGTCGAGCTCCGCCATCGCGAAATACGCGCTCGCTTTGCGCAGGATCTCGTTAGCTTGGCGCAGCTCACGGTTCTCTCGCTCGAGCGCCTTGATCCGCTCGCGCTCGTCCGTCGTCTGGCCAGGACGCACGCCCTGGTCACGCTCGGACTGGCGCACCCAGTTCCTCAACGTCTCGCCTGAGCAGCTGATCTTGGCCGCAATCGACTGGATCGCTGACCACTGCGAGCCGTGCTCGCCCTCGTGCTCGCGCACCATCCGCACGGCACGCTCGCGCACCTCAGGGGAAAACGGGGTTGTTCGCTTCGTCATGGCTCCATCCTCTCAGAAGTTGGAGCCTCCTGTCTGTCGCTGTTGATCTACTCTGCGCCCGCGGACGGCATCCCGCGAGCCTCCAGGGTGTCTGAGCCCAGTTCCCGGATCGGGAGCCGTCCGCGCCATGAAGCATCAGCCTGAACAGTTGATTGGGACAGCTTCGGCCGATCCCGCAGGACAGGAGCAGGGATCATGATGCAAGACGTCTTCGTCGGAGTTGATGTCGCCAAGGACTGGCTCGACGTTCACCATGTACTCAGCGGCGCACGCCGGATCGCAAATACGGCTGCTGCAGCACGAAGCTTCGCCGCTGCATGTGCAAAGCAGGGAGCATGGGTCATCTTTGAAGCAAGCGGCGGTTATGATCGCGTGCTGCGCGATGCTCTCGAAACTTGCAATGTCCGGTTCAGTCGCGTTGGTCAGCCCCCAGCGGAGTGGTCCGCCCTGAAGTATGGCTCTGAGCCGACGGAGGACGGACGCGATGGGAACGAAGAAGCACAAGCCGGAAGAGGTCGTGACCAAGCTGCGGCAGGTGGACGTGCTGGTCTCGCAGGGGCAGAGCGTGGCTGATGCGATCCGGGCGATCGGCGTGACGGAGGTCACCTACTATCGTTGGCGCAAGGAGTTCGGCGGGCTGAAGTCCGACCAGGTGCGCCGGATGAAGGAGCTGGAGACCGAGAACCAGCGGCTGCGCAAGGCGATCGCAGATCTCACGCTCGACAAGCTGATCCTGCAGGAGGCCGCCCGGGGAAACTTCTGAGCCCCGCGCGCCGGCGCGCCTGCATCGAGCATGTCCGGACCGTGCTGACGGTCTCCGAGCGGCGCGCCTGTCGCGCGCTCGGGCAGCATCGCTCGACGCAGCGCAAGGTGCCGCGGGGGAGAGACGACGAGGCGGCGCTGCTCGCCGACTTGATTGAGCTGGCGCGCCGGTACGGCCGCTACGGCTACCGCAAGATCGCCGCCCTGCTGCGGGCGGCGGGCTGGCTGGTCAACGACAAGCGGGTCGAGCGGCTGTGGCGGCAGGAGGGGCTCAAGGTGCCGGCTCGCCAGCCCAAGAAGGGTCGGTTGTGGGACGGGGATGGCTCCTGTGTCCGGCTGCGGCCCGAGCACCGCGATCATGTCTGGTCCTACGACTTCGTCGAGGCGCGCACGCATGACGGGCGCAAGGTCCGCCTGCTGAACGTCATCGACGAGTTCACCCGCGAGTGCCTGGCCATCCGGGTGGCGCGCAAGCTCAAGGCCCCGGACGTGATCGATGTGCTCTCGGACTTGTTCATCCTGCGTGGCGTACCTGCGCACGTTCGCTCTGACAATGGGCCGGAGTTCATCGCACAATCTGTGCAGAAGTGGATCGCCGCCGTGGGCGCAAAGACGGCCTATATCACGCCTGGCTCACCGTGGGAGAACGGCTACATCGAGAGCTTCAACGCGAGGCTACGGGACGAGTTGCTGAACGGGGAGATCTTCTACTCGCTGCGGGAGGCGCAGATCCTGATCGAGAGCTGGAGGAGACACTACAACGGAGTTCGGCCGCACGCCTCGCTCGGCTATCGCCCGCCGGCCCCGGAGGTGTTCGTGCCGGCCTTGCCCGCTTGGCCGGCTGCGCTCGCCCGACCGGCTCCGCCGGCCAAGCTACCCGTGGTGGAAAGGCCCACGGTCCACTAACATTCCACTCGGGCCACCTCGTGGGGGCTGATCACCCGGCTGGCTGCAAGGGACGTCCTGCCCTGCCGAGCCGGCACATTAGATAACTCTTATTTAGCATCAACTAATGTAATAGCAAGCGTGAAACCGACGGCCTGGATTGGGATGCGCTGAGGGGGTGCGATGGCGCACGGACGCCTTCGCCTTTGGGCAGACGCCATCGATGGCGTGGCGTCGATGCCGACGAGAAGATCGTCTTCCCCCGTTCGACCAACTCACGGATGGATGTAGGCGAATCCCATGCCCTGCAGCCGCGCCAGTTCGGCGACACCGCTCGGCACGACGTCGTCCTCGGTGACGCCGTAGAGCGTGCCACGGTCGATCTTCCGTTCGCGCAAAGTGTTGGCGCAGATGAGGAACCGGACTCCTATCCCCTTGAGGGCATCGATACGGGCGGCGACCTCCTTGTCGTTCACGGCCGACTGGAAGAGCGCGACCCCGTCGCCGTGGCTCACCACGCGGATCTCGACATGGGCCTTGCCCACCGCCTCGACGTAGTTGCGCAGGTTGCCGAGAAGGCGCTTGAAGTAGGCGGCTCCGTCGAGGCCGCCGTCATTGTGGTAGACCACCTTCTGGTCGGCGTAGTACCCGGCCGGCGCCTCCGAGCCGGCATGAGCCGCTCCTAAGCCCAGGGTCGCAAGAACGACCGCGATCATCAGGCTCCTAAAGACCGTCATCGTCCGCCTCCCTGTCGTAGGCCGGAGGCTCGGGTGCTTCCGACGCGTTGCGCGAAAGGTCGTCGAGCCCCGCATGATCGAGGCCGTCGTCCGGCGTCAGTCCGGCGGATGCGCTGTTCCCGAGGCTGCCCGTCGGCTCCGGCGCTGTTGGCCGTGCGGCGTGGACGGTGCCCCGGGACCCGAGCACCACCACCTTCGTGCCGGTGGGGACGCGCCGGTGCAGGTCGATCACGTCCTGGTTCAGCATGCGGATGCATCCCGAGGACACCGCCTCGCCAATGCTCCAGGGCTCCGTCGTGCCGTGGATGCGGTACAGCGTGTCCTTGCCGTCCTTGAACAGGTAGAGCGCCCGGGCCCCGAGCGGGTTCCTGTCGCCGCCCGGCATGCCGCCGGCCCAGCGCCCGTTCCGCTCCGGATCACGCCGGAGCATGTCGGGGGTCGGCGCCCATCGCGGCCAGGAAGCCTTGCGGGCGACGGTCGCCTCGCCGGTGAACTCGAATCCGGCCTTGCCCACCCCGACCGCGTAGCGCATCGCCTTGCCGCCCTCCATGACGGGGTAGAGAGAGCGCTTGTATGGATCGACGACGAGGGTGCCGGGCGGCTCCTTCGACGGGAAGTCGACCAACTGGCGGACGTTGCGCGCCTTGAGGTCACGCGGGTCGACCGCCTCGACCGGGAAGGGTTCGTCCGTGACGGCGGCGTACCGGCGCAAGACCTCCGGGGCGATCTGCTGCCGGGCCACCGCGACGGAGGCCGGCGCCCCCTGCGAGGTCGAGCAGGCGCCGAGCGCCGAGGCGAGGGCGATCACCGTCGGAAGGCGGAGGGGCCGCGGCATCACGAGCGTCCTCGCGCGCGGGCCTGGACGACCGCCTGCCTGAAACCGTCGAAATCGAGCGCCGCCGCGACCTTTAGCTGGCCGATTAGGAAGACCGGGGTTCCCTGCAGGCCGAGGGCGTCGGCTTGGTCGAGATTGCGCTGGAGCAAGCCCGCGATCTCGCCGGCAAGTGCCATGCGGTCCCGCTCCAGCCGGGTCATGTCGACGCCGGAGGCCTCGACCGCCTCCCGCATCCGTTCCTTGGTGATGCCGCGGCCCGGAATGCCCATCAGGGCCGCGTGGACGGTCTCGTAGCGCCCCTGGTAGCGCGCCGCGAGGGCGAACTGGGCGCCGTAGACGGAGGCGTCCCCGAGGATCGGCCAGTCCTTGTGGACGAGGCGGATGCGCCCGTCCGTCTTCACCAGCCGGAGAAGGTCGGGCTCGGCCTTCTTGCAGAAGGGGCAGTTGTAATCGAGGAACGCGACGATGGTCAGGTCGCCCTTCGGGTTACCGGAGACCGGCGCCTGCGGGTCGTTGAAGATCGCGTTGGGGTCGACGCCCTGGGCGAAGGCTTCCTCGGTCGGCGGCGCCAGCGAGAGCAGGGCGGGCGCAAGCGCGGCGGCGGGCAGAAGGGCGAGCAGGGTCCTGCGGTCCATCGTGGTCTCCGTGAAACTTAATTTGTCGAAAGGGGGTGGCTCAGGCGCCGACGAGGGCGAGACGACGCTTCAGGTCATCGACCGTGAATTCGCCCTCGGTGCGGGCCTCGCGGACCTCGGCGCCGTTGGGTCGCATCAGGATGAGGGTTGGCGGTCCGACGACCTCGAAGCGCCGCATCAGGGCGCGTGTGGCGTCGTCGTCGCGGGTGACGTCGGCGCGGATCACCGAGACGGCCCTCAGCCTCGCTCGGACGTCGGCATCGGCCAGGACCGTCCGTTCGTTCGTCTTGCAGACGGTGCACCAGTCGGCGGCGAACTCGACGAGCACCGGCTTGCCCGCGGCACGGGCCGCCGCGAGGGCGGCCTCGAAAGCCGGGACGAAGGAGACAGTCCGGCCTTCCTCGACGTGGGCTGCCTGCGTCCGGCCGAGTCCGGCGAGCGGCCGGAGCGGGTCGGTCCCGCCGCTCGCGGCGCCGACGACGAGGGCGCAGCCGTAGGTTACGGCAACGATACCAGCGCCCTTGCCCAGCCGGCCCGCGGCGCCCGCCGTGACGACGTCGAACGCCCCGACGAACACGCCGATGTCGATCGCCAGCGCGCCCCAAAGCACGAGGGAGACCTCGGACGGCACGAGGCGCGAGACCATGGTGATGGCCAACGCGAGGAAGACCACCCCGAAGGCCTGCTTGGCGACGACGAGCCATGGGCCTGACTTCGGCAGGATCCCTGCCCCGAACGTCCCGAACGCGATCAGCGGCAGGCCCATGCCGAGGCCGAGCGCGAACAGGACGGCGGCACCCCGCACCACGTCTCCGGTCTGGGCGACATAGAGGAGTGCCGCGGCGAGCGGCGGCGTCACGCAGGGCCCGACGATCAGGGCGGAGGTGAACCCCATGACGGAGGCGCCACCAAGCGCGCCAAGCCTGCCTACGCTCAGTCGCGACAGGCGGCCGGCGGCACCGGACGGCAGCGCCAGGTCGAACACGCCGAACATCGACAAGGCCAGGGAGGCGAAGGCCGCGGCGAGCAGTCCGAGCGCAGTGGGAGTCTGGAGCGCGACCTGGAGGTTGCGCCCGGACCATGCCGCCGCCACGCCAAGCGTCCCGTAGGCTAGCGCCATCGCGAACACGTAGGTGCCGGACAGGACGAAGCCGCGCCCGGCCGAGAGCCGCTCCCCGGACCGGGCCAGCATGCCGGCCAGCACCGGGACCATCGGGAGCACGCACGGGGTGAAGGCCAGGAGCAGGCCGAGCCCGAGGAAGGTCGCCAGGACGCCCGCGAGTTGGCCCGAGAGCAGGCCGCTCTCGGGCTCGGTCTGCGCGCCAGTGGCCGGCGTCTCGGCGGTCGCCTGTGGACCTCCCGCGGGGACCTCGATGACCTTGCTGATCGGCGGGTAGCAGATGCCCTTCTCGGCACAGCCCTGATAGGTGACGCGCACCTCGCGCAGCCCCGCGAGAGCCGCACCTGGAACGATGGCCTCCGTCGCGCCGTGATAGACTTCCGTCGGCCCGAAGTTGGGGTCGTCCTTGGTCTCGCCGGGCTGGGTGCCGACGGGCAGCTCCCTGCCGCTTCCGTCGGAGGCGGCGATCTTGTCACGGTAGAGGTAGGTGCCGGGGGCGATGGTCCATCGCAGGCGCAGCGAGAGGTCGGGGTCACGGGTGACATCGACGGTGAAGGGCGTCGGCCTCGCACCGGGCTCGCGGCACTGCCCCGGCGACCACAGCGAGGAGCCGGTTCAGAGCAGGGCAGCGAGGACAAGGTGGGTGAACACGTTCGGCATAGGTGGGGTCCGGGCTCGGATCGGCCCGACGCGGATCGGAAACGCAGCTTAAGCCAGGCTTAAGCGGGGCCCGGAGGATGGAGGCGGTGAAGGGAGACACGCATGCGCATCCTCGTCGTCGAGGACGACACCATCCTGTCGGACGGGCTCCGGGCTGGTTTGGGCTTGGCCGGGGCGACGGTCGATTGCGTCGCGACCTGCGCCGACGCCGAGGCGGCGCTCGCCACGAGCGCGTTCTCGGCCATCGTGCTCGACCTGATGCTGCCCGATGGCTCTGGCCTCGACGTGTTGCGGGGGCTTCGCCGCCGGAACGACCGGACGCCGGTCGTCCTGCTGACGGCCCGGGACGCCGTGGCCGACCGGATCGCCGGGCTCGACGGGGGCGCCGACGACTATCTCGGCAAGCCTTTCGACCTCGACGAGCTCTCCGCCCGCATCCGCGCCGTCGTCCGGCGGGCTTCGGGGCGGGCCGCGGCGATCCTGGAACACGGCGCCATCCGGCTCGATCCCGGCAGCCTCGCCGTCACCGTCGACGGTGTGCCGGTCGCCGTCTCCCGGCGCGAGGTTATGGTTCTGGCGGCCCTCATGGAACGACCTGACGTGCTTCGCTCGAAAGCGGAGTTGGAGGAGCGCCTCTACGGCTGGCAGGAAGAGGTCGAGAGCAATGCCGTCGAGGTTCACATGCACAACCTGCGCGCCAAGATCGGCCGACACGCCATCGAAACGGTGCGCGGCCTCGGCTACCGCATGAGGGCCCTGACATGAGGTCGCTCCGCGCCAGGCTGTTCGCCATCCTGCTGCTCGCCACCGGCCTGATCTGGCTCAGCGCGGTCGCCTGGATCTACTTTGGCTCAAAGCGCGAGGTGGAGCAGGTCCTCGACAACCGCCTGCAGGAAGCAGCCCGCATGGTCAGTTCCCTGGTGGGCGCGGTCGGCGGCCCGGGACCGGACGGGGCTATCCGCACCATCCCGGCGCAGACCGCCTACGAGCGGCAGCTCTCATGTCAGATCTGGTCGCTCGACGGGCGCATGGTCGCGCGGTCGACCGGGGCCCCGGAGCGGCGCCTGACGGATGCGCCCGCCGGCTTCTCGCAGCGCGAGGTCGACGGCGAGACTTGGCGTGTCTTCACGGTGGAGGACGCCGGCAAAGGCGTTCGCGTGATGGTCGGCGACCGCCTCGGCCTGCGCGAGCGCCTCGTCAACGACCTCATCATGGGCTTGGTCACGCCCGTGCTGCTCGTGGTGCCGCTGTTGGGGATGCTGATCTGGGCGAGCCTCGGGCGCGGCCTGCGACCGTTGCGGCTGATGGCGCGCGACCTCGCAGGTCGCGACGCGGACGACATGAGCGCCATCGACGCGAGCCGCCGCGCTCGCCGAGGTCCGCCCCCTGGCCGACGCCCTCGACGGGCTGTTCCTCAAGGTCGAATCGGCCCGTCGGCACGAACAGGAGGTGACGGCGTTCGCCGCGCACGAGCTGCGCACCCCGCTCGCTGGCCTCAAGGTTCAGGCGCAGGTCGCCATGGCCGCCACCGACCCGGACGTGGCGAAGGCAGCCTTGCGCCAGATCGTGGCGGCCGTCGACCGGACCACGCGCCTCGTCCGCCAGTTGCTCGACGCCGCCCGGCTCGACGCCGCGGGGGAGGCGCCTTCCCTGGCTGAGGTCGACGTCGGCGCGCTGGTAACGGAAACCGTTGAAGGCATGCGGATGCCACCCGGGGTCCGGACCCAGATCGATCCGGGGCTACGGGGCTATACGCTGCTGGCCGACCCGGAAGGCCTGCGCCTCGCCGTCCGGAACCTGCACGAGAACGCCGTGCAGCACATGGAGACAGGCACGGTGGCGTGGGTCGCCCGGCCGGATGGCGGGGGCATCGTCGTCCGCGACGAGGGGCCGGGCATTCCGGAGGACGAACTGCCCCACGTCACGACACGGTTCTTCCGAGGGTGCCACAAGAGCGCGACGGGTAGCGGCCTCGGCCTCGCCATCGCCGAGATGGCGTCCCGCCGGAGTGGCCTCAGCCTGCGGCTGCGCAACCGGACGGATCGCCCGGGGCTCGAGGCCGAGATCCTCCCGAGCTGAGACCGATCAGCCGAGTTCCGGGCAGAAGATATCCTTGAGGGTCGCCAGCACCCGCGCGGCCCTAGGGTCCTCCAGCCGATAGTGGATCGTCTGGCTCTCGCGTCGGAAGGCGACCAACCCGTCCTCGCGCAGCTTGGCGAGGTGCTGCGACAGGGCCGACTGGCTGAGCTCGACCTCTCGCGCGAGGCTGGTCACGTCCATCTCGCCGCGGGCGACCAGTAGGCACAGGATCAGCAACCGCTTCTCGTTGGCGAGGAGGCGGAGCAGGCGGGCCGCGTCGGTGACCTTGTCCTGAAGCCGCATTAGGTCGGTCGACGTGACGGCGTACATCGGTTCGTGTCCCTAAATGGCAGATCCAGCTTATTTAGGTCCTCCTAATATAATGTCACTGCATGCAGCTGTCTTCTCCCGAGCCGCAGACCATCGGGGGATGCATCGCATCGGCGCCTAGGCGCGTTTTCCGACCTGACCCCATCGGCGGATGGCCACCGCCTATCCGTCGTAAGCCGGAGACGACCCATGAGTGACGGCTACCCTTCGATGACGGCGCTGCTCGGCCTCCTGGCCCTGGCCGGCTACCAGAACCGGGACAAGATCGCCGAGATGCTGGGCGGTGCCGGGCAAGCCGCGCCCGCGCCCGCCGGCCCCGGCCAGACGACCGGCGGTACGGGCAGTGGCCTTGGAGGGCTTCTCGGCGGCCTGTTGGGCGACCGGCGCGGCGAGGCGCCCGGCGGCTTCCTGAACAGCGGCTTGGGCGAGGTGCTCCAGCGCTTTCAGCAGGCCGGCCACGGGGCGGCCGCGCAGTCCTGGGTCGCCCAGGGGCCTAATCAGGAGCTTCCGCCTCAGCAACTCGAGCAGGCCATCGGGCCGGAAGTCCTCACAACCCTGACCCAGCGCACCGGCCTGTCCCGCGAGGAGCTTCTCTCCCGCCTGTCGCGGGAGCTGCCCCAAGCCGTCGACCGCTACACTCCAGACGGTCGGATGCCTGCCTAGGCTAGCGGTCCCCCGAACCTCGACGGTCCATGGCTGCAGCGCCCCGTTACCGAGGCGTTCGAGGTCTCCAGCCGGCGTTGTGACATCCCGCGGGCGGATGCGTTCCTTGGCCGCCATGGACGGCCTGCTGCCTCTTCATGGCGTGGAAAGGTTCAGGTACCGGAACCGTTTCCAGGAGGCCTGGTCGTACGGACCGCCACGTGGCGGTTAAGGTCCTGACGTTTGAAGGCTGCATTCGCGCAATTCGGAGCATGCCCGTCGTCCATGCCGGAGATGGACCCGACTGCCAGCTTTTCGCCTCGCGTTGGTTGGAAACGGAGCGTCCCTTTTCAGGATCGCCCGATGAGTGACAGCCGAACGCTGATGCCTGGGCGCGACCTGAACGTAGTGTCCATAGCGCTGCGGCGCTGCCGGCGTCTGGTCCCGGGAGCCTGCTGCATCGGCTTCGATGCGGTCGCTTCCGACCTTGTTACGCTGGCGCTGTCCTTCCGTCAGGACGGGCAGCTCACGCTGGCGATCGACGCTGACGCCGGGGTCGAGGCTCACCCTGCGGCGGCCCGACCGCTCATTTCCAGGCCGTCCGGTGGGACGCCGGCGCGACCGAGACCGTTGCTCCGGGCGATGTCCGCGCGCAGCGCCGAATAGGACGGGCACACCATCGGGTAGTCCGGCGGCAGGCCCCACTTCAGCCGGTAGGCGTCAGGGCTGAGGCCGAGACTGCCCAGGTGCCGCCGGAGCGAGGCGTAGCGCTTGCCGGTCTCGAAGCTCAGGATGCCGCCGGGGCCGAGGGAGGCCCGGACCTGGGCCGACGACAGCAACCGTGGCGCGGTCGGCTCGGGAGCGGCTTGGCGTCGACCGTGGAGGGCCGCGTATACGTCCGCGATCACGGCAGGCACCTGTGCCGGCGGCACGGCGTTGCCCGCGACGTAGGCCGACACGATACGGCACGACAACGCGACCGCGTCCGCTAGGACGCGACGTTCGGCTTTGCGCATTGGGGGTGACCTCGGTTGGGGGAAGCGGGATATTAGGGCTCGGCCTCGCCGAGCGCGTCGGCCGTGGCCAGCGCCGAGGCGATAGCTACTCGCAGGCTTCGCAGGTCTTGCGGCGGGACGGCGCCACGGGCGCCGGCGGTGTCGACCGCCTCGCAGGCCTGAGCGAGCCGGTCGAAGCCCATGAGGCCGGATTCCGACTTGAGGCGGTGGACCAGGGCCAGGCCGGATGGCCCGGCGAACTCCTGCTCGGGCATGTCACCGAGCCGGACCAGTGTCTCCCTGAGCAGGGCCATCATCTCGGCCGCCTGCGCCGGTCCCAACAGCTTGGCCACCTGCCGGTGGGTCTGTGGATTGAGGTCGGCTGGCGTGTCCGGCATTGGGTCCTCGCGTCGGTACGGTTTCGCGTTCAACGCCCGGCGAAAGGCGATGCAAGAACTACTCGCACCGCCTGCGTCGAGCCTGCCGCGGGCATGGCGGGATGGTCGATGGTGCGCCCCGGGATGGCTTCCACGCCGAAGGGCGGACATGACAACCAGCGTTGGCAAGTTACCTGGAAGCGGGGCCTGGATGGGGCGTAAGCCGAGGCCGACGCCGAAGGCAGCCGCCGCGAGGGCTGGAGGGATCAGGAGGTGCGTCATGTCGGTCGTGCCTGAATGGGATGTCCCGTTAGGCCACGGCCCGTCATGGGCGTCATCTCGGCCTGCCGGACTGCCCCGGCAGCCCCGATAGACCGGGTGGCCTAGGGGGTGGCGCGGGGGCGGGCGAGGTTCGCCCCGCCCCAGGCCGCGGCCGCCGACCGGTTCGGGACGCCGAGCGCCTTTAGCAGGGCGGCGACGTGGATCTTGACCGTGCCCTCGCCGAGCGACAGCGACCGCGCGATCTCCTTGTTCGACTGCCCGGCCACGATCAGGTCGAGCACCTGGCGCTGGCGGGGTGTCAGGGCCGCGGTTGGGTCCGCCGCGGCCTCGCGCCATGCCGTCGGGGTCGGCGCCCCGGACGCGCCACCGGGCACCCGCGTGACGAAGGCCGGCACGTAGACGAAGCCGTCGACTACCATGCGCAGAGCTCGGATCAGCGACTCGACGTCGGAGCCCTTTGGAACGAAGCCATGCACGCCAGCCTTGAGAGCGAGGAAGACGTCCTCCCGCTCGGTCGAGCCCGACACAACGACGGTAAGGACCTCCGGGAAGCACTCCCGCACGGCGGACAGGCTGGCCGGGCTCTCCATGCCGGGCATGGCGAGGTCGAACAGGGCGAAGCGGACGTCCTGCTTCTCGGCCAAGGCCTCTAGCGCCTCGTCCAGGGAGCCGACCTGCTGCACCTCCGAGATACCGAGCTGGTCCCGCAGGATGCTGGTGAGCGCGATGCGGAAGAACGGGTCGTCGTCGGCGACGACGGCCTTACCGGTGATGCTGGTCATGGGCGTCCAGTCCGAATTCCGCGGGCCTCGCGACGGCGACGATAGTCCAGGTGGACTATTCTGGCTTCGGATCATGCCCGTGAAGCCTAGTGGTTCCCAAACCCTGTCGCGGCGTAGCGTTTTCGTGTGGATCGGGCGCGTCGTCGCGCCATCGGACGGGGAGCGCTCCATGCACGAACCAGTCAGGCGCCCCGTGGTGGTAGTTGCCGAGGATGACCCCATCGCGATGCGGGTCGTGGCCGCCGAGCTGGAGGCTGCGGGCTACCAGGCCGTGACCTGCTCGAACGGCATCACCGCGCTGGAATACGTGGCCTTCGGCGAGCGGCTCGACGCACTGGTCACCGACGTGCACATGCCTGGCTCCGTCGATGGGCTGTTCCTTGCAACCGAGGCGCGGTCGATGCGCCCCCGCTTGCCGGTAGTCTATCTTTCGGGGCGGGCCATCGAGGCTCGGCACATGGTTCCGGGGTCGTGCTTCCTTGAGAAGCCTTACGAGGTCGGACGTCTCGCGGTCCTGATGCGGGCGGTGACGCGCGGCGGCGTGGTGAGCCTCATCGCGGGGACGCGGTCGCCGCGCCCGGAGACTGACTGAAGACCAGTCTTGCCCGGATGGCGACAAGCGCGGGCCTACCGCGCGTCCGTACCGGCGCAGACTTTGGAAGGGGGAACGGGACCATGGCGAAGGGCGTGATGAACACAGGCGGCACGGGGAAAACCTCGGGAGGCCGGGGCTCGACGTTCGGCGGCCGGTCGGGGTGCCCTGCGCCATGCGTGGCCGCGCTGGCGGTCGTCGTCCTTGGCTTCGTCGCCGCGCTCGCGGCCGCCCAGTGGACGCAGGCCCGGAACGCTCACTCGGCCGCTGAACGCTTCCAGGCCGTGGCGACCCGCGTCGCGTCGCTCGTCGAGGGACGCATGGCCCGCTACGAGTATGGCGTTCGGGGCGCGCGCGGCGCAGTAGTGGCGGCTGGCGACACCGGCATCACGCGCGACGGCTTCCGACGTTATGCCGACAGTCGGAATCCGGAAAGAGAGTTCCCGGGCGCCCGCGGCTTCGGCTTCATCCGTCGCGTGCCCGCCATGGACGAAGCGGCGTTCTCGGCGGCGGCGCGCCGCGATGGCGCCCCGGACTTCCGCATCCGCCAACTCACGCCGCACGACGGCGAGCGCTGGGTGATCCAGTACGTCGAGCCGATGACGGCCAACCGAGAGGCCGTCGGCCTCGACGTCGCCTCCGAGGCGCATCGGCGCGGTGCGGCGCTCCAGGCGATGGAGACGGGCGCTGCGACGCTGACCGCTCCGGTGACCCTGGTGCAAGCGACCGGCCTGAGAGAGCGGGGATTCCTCCTGTTCCTGCCGGTGCTGCGCCCCTTCATGCCTGCGGACACCCCGGATGCGCGCCGCGCCGCGACGCTGGGATGGACCTACGCGCCGCTGATCATCGACGAGATCCTGACCGGTCTCGACCTCGATGCGGGGGATCTCGACGTCGCCATCCGGGACGTCACCCCCGACACCGTCACGCCGTTCTATGCCGGCCGGGACGCGGCCGAACCGCCGGCCGGCGGCCTGACGTCGACCCGGCGGCTGTCTGTCTTCGGCCGGACCTGGGACGTTGACGTCGCAGCGCGGTCCGCCTTCGTCGAGGGGCTTAACCTCGTCCGGCCGACGACCGTGGCCATCGTCGTCCTCGTCGGTTCGCTGCTTCTCGCCGGGCTGGTCTACCTACGCCTGCTCGGCCGACGCCGCGAGGTGCTCGCCGCCGTCGAGAAAGCGCGACTGGCGGCTATCGTCGAGAACGCCGACGACGCCATTGTCGGCAAGTCCCTCGACGGCGTCGTCGCCGACTGGAACCCCGGGGCGGAGCGGCTCTTCGGTCATACGGCTGCCGAGGCCACGGGGCGTAGAGCGGAGGACTTCATCGTCCCCGGGAGCCTCTGGGCGCAGGAACGCGACGTCCTGCTGCGCATTCGCCGCGGCGAGGCGGTGCCGCCATTCTCGACCCTTAGGATGCGCAAGGACGGCACGATCTTCCCGGTGCAGGTGACCGCCTCCCCGATCCGCGCGCCGAACGGTTCGGTCGCAGGCATCGCCACGGTCATCCGCGACATCTCCGAGCAAGCGGCCGCGGAGGAGCGCATCCGCGCGGCCAACGCCTCCCTCGAACGGCAAGTCGCGGAACGGACGGAGGCGCTAAGGGCCGGCTCCGCGTTGCAGAAGGCGATCCTGGACCATGCCGGCTACGCGGTCATCGCCACCGACCTGCAGGGGACCATCACCCTGTTCAACCCGGCCGCCGAGCGGATGCTGGGCTACGCCGCCGACGAGCTGGTGGGCAAGGCGACGCCGGCGGTGTTCCACGATCCGGTGGAAGTCGGGCGACGGGCCGGCGTCCTGTCGCGCGAATTGGGGTGGGCCGTCGAGCCGGGCTTCGAGGTGTTCGTCGCCAAGGCCCGCCGCGGGCAGCCCGATCCCGGGGAGTGGACCTACGTGACGAAGGGCGGCGAGCGCCTGCCGGTGCTGCTAAACGTCACCCTCCTTCGCACCGGGGACGGGGCCGACCTGGGCTTCCTCGGCATCGCCCTCGACCTGAGCGAACGCTACCGGCATGAGGCCGAGATGAAGGCCGCCCAGGCCGGTACCTGGAACTACGAGGTCGCCACCGGTCGGGTGCGCTTCTCGGCGGAGTGCGCCCGCCAGCACGGGCTGCCGGAACGGGAGATCGAGCTCGACGTCGAGCGGGAGTGGAAGCCGATGGCCCATCCCGACGACGTCCCGCGGGTCCTCGCCGACCTCGCAGGCGCCATCGAGACCGGTGGCGGCTACACCACCGAGTTCCGGGTGCCGCTGGCGGACGGAGGCATGCGCTGGATCACCGCCATCGGCCGCGTCGAGGCGGACGCCTTCGGCCGGACGGCCCGGGTGATCGGCCTGACGCTGGACACCACCGCCCGCAAGGTAGCCGAGATCGCCCTGTCGGACGCGAAGGCGGTGGCGGAGGCGGCGCGCGCCGAGGCCGAGCGGGCGAACCGGGCCAAGACCGACTTCCTGGCCTCGATGAGCCACGAGATCCGTACCCCGCTCAACGCGGTCATCGGCTTCACCGACCTGATGCTGGCCTCGGGCCGGCTTGACCCGGGCAACCGCCGCCAGGCCGAACTCGTGCGTTCGTCCGGCAACGCCCTGTTGACGGTCGTCAACGACATCCTCGACTTCTCCAAGGTCGAGGCCGGCGCGGTCGACCTGGTCGAGGCGCCGTTCCCGCTGCTCGCCATGGTCGACAACTGCGTCTCCATCGTTCGGGGCCCCGCCGACGCCAAGGGCCTGGAGTTCAGACTGCGGATGGATCCGGCCCTGCCGCGTTGGGTCAAGGGGGACGAGAATCGCTTGCGGCAGGTGCTGTTCAACCTGCTCAACAACGCGGTGAAGTTCACGGCGGCCGGCTCGATCACGCTCGACGTCGCGCCCGAAGGCGGCTTCTCGGGCGGGGAGCGCCTGCGCTTCCGCGTCGTCGACACTGGCATCGGTATCCCGAAGGACAAGCAGAACCGGCTGTTCCAGCGCTTCAGCCAGGTCGACGGCTCGATCCAGCGCGACTTCGGCGGCACCGGGCTCGGACTGGCCATCTGCCGACACCTCGTGGAACTCATGGGCGGCGAGATCGGCGTCTCCTCGATCGACGGGGGCGGCTCCACCTTCTGGTTCACCGTGCGCATGCCGCGGACTTGCGCTCCGGCCGAGGCCGAGCCTTCCGTCGTCGCGGCCACGCCGCGCCGGACGGGCCGCCTGCTGCTGGTCGACGATTCCGCCATCAACCAGGAACTCGCTCGCGCGGTTCTCAGGGCGGCCGGGCACGTCGTCGAGACGGTCGGGGACGGACAGGCGGCGGTCGAAGCGGTTCGGGAGCGGGTCTTCGACCTGGTGCTGATGGACGTGCAGATGCCGGGCATGGACGGGATGACGGCGACCCGTCGCATCCGGGCGCTCCCCGGGCCCGTGTCGCGGCTTCCCGTGATCGCCATGACGGCGAACGTGCTGCCGGAACAGGTTTCCGCCTTCCGCGACGCCGGCATGGACGATCATGTCGGCAAGCCGTTCGACCCGGAGAAGCTCTACGCGACGGTCGAGCGGTGGCTGCCGCAGGAAACGGTGCCCGCCGAGGTGCCCCACCGGCCGTCGTCTCCCGTCGAGTTCGACGAGAACGCCTACCGCGAGGTGTGCCGCTTCCTGTCGCCGACCCGCCTTCGCGAGGTGCTAGTGTTGCTGGCGGAGGAACTGGACACCAGCTTCGAAGGTGATGGCGGTAAGGAGGACGACCGGTCACGCCTTCGGCTCCGAGCCCATTCGCTGGCGTCCGCCGCGGGCATGGTCGGCTTCTCCGAACTGGCCAAGGCTTGCCATGGGCTGGAAACGTTCGGAGAGGCGCGGGTGGTGTCCGAGGGGCTCCCGTCGTTCGTGGCTCAGCTCGCGAGCGTGCGTCGCCTCGCCGAACGAGCCGCGAGGGCGGCCGAACGCATGGCGGCAGACCTGGATGTCCCGACGGGCCCGCGGCTGGTCTGCGGGCGGGCATGAGCCCCGGCCGTCAGGGAGCGCTTCCCGCCTGTTCCCGATTGCGCAGCGGCGCCGGCTTGCGTCCGTCCGGCAAGATGTCCCGGAGGTGGTCGTGAACCATGTCGGAGGTGAAGGGCTTCCCGATGAAGCGGGCGACCTCCGGCATCTCTCCCGGCTCCGGCCGCACGTGGCCGGACGCGACAACGATGGCGATGTGCGGCCACCGGCTGGCGGTCTCGCGTGCGACGGCGAAGCCGTTGCGCGTTCCCGGCATCTGCACGTCGGTGAAGAGCAGGACGATGACGGCATGCTCCCGGGCGAGGAGCGTCATGGCCTTGTCGCCGTCGCTCGCCTCGAAGGTCCGGAAGCCGGCATCCTGCAGGATGTCCATAGCATCCATGCGGATGAGGCCGTCATCGTCGACGACCAGGGCGCAGGGCTCGGGATGGGAAACGGACTCGCATATGCAGCGATAAGTCGTGATCGGGGAAGAAGGCTCCATTGCCTGGGACCGCTCGGGCGGGACTGCGTAGTGCGAGCGAAGCTTGACCTGTGATAGGGTCGTGCCGGGTCGGTGGTGAGGACGTACCGCCAGGCAATTGCGGGAGAGGGTTGGACCGGTGACGGACGTGATGGAGCGCAGGCGGTTCGAGGCGGAGTTCGCTCGGACAGGCGCGAGCACGGACCCGTTCGTGTCCGCGGTGCGCGCGACGCGCATGCCGATGGTGATCACTGACCCCGGCCAGCCCGACAACCCCATCGTCTTCGTCAACGACGCCTTCTGCCGGCTGACTGGTTACGCCTACGACGAGATCGTCGGCCGGAACTGCCGCTTCCTGCAGGGCCCGGCGACGGATATGGCGGACGTCGCCAAGGTCGGTGCGGCCATCGCGAGGCGGGAGTCCATCGAGATCGACCTCTTGAACTACAAGAAGGACAGGGAGACGTTCTGGAACCGGTTGCTTGTCTCGCCGGTGTTCGACCGGGACGGCGACCTGACGTTCTTCTTCGCTTCGCAGTTCGACGTGACCTTGGAGCGCGAACGCCTGGTGCGACTGCAGCAGGACCGCGACGCGTTGGAGGCCGCCTTCGAGCGCCGGACCGCCGCATTGAGCGACAGTGAGCAACGCCTGAGGTTCGTCCTCAAGGCTGGCCGGATGGGCACCTGCACCGTTGACCTGCAGAGCGGCTACACCGTCGCATCGGACGGCTGCAAGGCCATCTTCGGCCGACGGGCCGACGAGACGTTCCAGTACGCCGACCTGCTCGCGATGATCCACCCGGACGACATCGAGCGCATGCAGACGACCCTGGCGGCGTCCGTGGCGGACAAGGCGGACTACGAGGTCGAGTACCGGGTGAACATGCCCTCCGGCGAGGTGCGCTGGGTCGAGCTGCGCGGCCAGCCCTTCTACGCTCCGGACGGCACGCCGCTCAGCATGGTTTGCGTGTCCCTCGACATCACCGACCGCAAGCGGTCTGAGGAGCATCGGGCGCTCCTGGCAGACGAGCTCACCCACCGGGTCAAGAACTCGATGGCGACGGTGCAGTCAGTGGCGCTCCAGACCCTGCGCAACGCCTCCTCGCTGGAGGATGCGCAGGAGACCCTGGTCGCTCGGATCAAGTCCCTGGCGGCGGCCGACAACGTCCTGACCCGCGAGAGTTGGGCCGGGACGACCCTGAGCGAGGTCGTCGCTGAGGCCCTGCATGCCTTCCGCGACGACGCGAGGCAGCGCTTCCTGGTCAACGGCCCACTGGTCTGGCTGGACCCGCGCCTGACGCTCGCCTTCACGATGGCGTTCCACGAACTGGCGACCAACGCCGTCAAGTACGGAGCCCTCTCCAACGAAGGTGGCCGCGTCGTGGTGGACTGGGAGGTCCGGGACGCATCGACCTCGCCGCGGCTGCAGCTGCGCTGGGAGGAGGTCGGAGGCCCCTCGGTGGTCGCGCCATCGCGCACCGGGTTCGGGACGCGCCTGATCGAACGGGCGCTCGCGACGGAGATGGGAGGCACCGCCAGGATCGAGTATCACCCGCGCGGCATCGCGTTCCTGTTGGAGGCGCCCCTGCCAGACTGTGTCCCTCCCACCAACGTGACGGGTTCTCTCGTCTGAGCCGTCCTGCCTGGTAAAGGCACTCGACAACTGCTTGGCGGAGGTCGTCGGGTTCGTTGATGGCATGCCGGGGGACGCGGTCACGTCCGTGCCCGGCTGGCCGTCACCGGTGCCACAAACATCCGGCCCCGGACCAGCAGCGCCAAGGTCATGGCTGCGAGGCCGAGGACGAGGCCGTTCGCGGCCTGGAACAGCGCCGGGGCGAGGACGGCGAGCGCTCCGGCATCGCCTTGGGCGACCAGGCAAGTCGGGGCCGTGGCCAAAGCGTTCGCGCCGAAGCTGAAGGCCCACAGGCCCGGCACGGCGCCGGCCCTCGCGATCCACGGCGAGAGCCGGGCCAGGACCAGCATCTGGAGCAGGCCGTAGCCGATCAGGGCATGCGCGAGAAGGTCCAGAGCCCCGCCGCCGACCGAGAGGTAGGCCAAGCCGATCCGGCGCGCGCCGCGCGCTTCAGGAGAGACGTGCCATGGGCCACGGTCGCCGGGGCGCACGCAACGGCCCCCCCCGCACGTCACGTCGCTCCTGGTCCCATGCGTGACGTGCGGGCACCATGCCGGCATGCAGACCGAAACTGAACGCACCCGCTGGGCCGCTGCCTTCGCCGACCAGTTGGCCGGATTCGCGCCCGGCCCCTATCCGGAAGCGCCCGAGGAGGCGCCGGCCCGGCTCGCCTCTCCGGCGACGCGCCTCAAGCGGTCCCAGGAGAACGCCAAGGCGCGCGCCCAGCGCGCCCGCGACAAGGCAAAGCGGGCCGCGGAGCTTGACGCCGCCATCGCGCAGGGCCTGAGGTCGATCCTCCGCCAACGCCGGGTCTACGAACGGATGCGGGACGGCGAGGAGCTTTCGGGCATCGCCGTCCGCGTCGAACCCATTTTTGCCGAGGGGATGCGGTACCTCGTCGAGCACTGCGAGTGGGAGCGTCCGCTTGCCTCTCGCGCCCTCACGGCCCGCCTGCTCCGCCCGGCCAAGCCACCGCCGGCATAGGCGTCACCGACGCACTGCCTTCGAGGCCGCCCCATCCCGGGCGGCCTTTTTCATGCCCGGCGCCGTGCCGTTCGCGGCTCCCCCGTTCCGTGCGCCTCGCCTGCCCGGGCATCACGTACGAAGAAGTAACGGAAGCGCTACTGCCAGGAGAGAAGGCACCCCGAGAGCACGTTTCCCCCTTCGGGCCAGGAGGTTTTTCACCGAGACCACAGCCTCTTGGCGCGGGACTCTTGGCGAAGGATTCGAGAGCTGCGATGTCAGGCAGGCACACCGCTCCGAGGAGGCCCGCCATGTCGTATCACCGCAACGCCCATGACGTCGCTGGCGCCTTCGACGGCGCCATGCAGGGGCTTGCCATGGGCCTCGGCGCGGCCCTCGTCCGGGACCGGGCGATCCGCCGGGAGCGGGACGCCATGCTGGCCGAGGACTACCGCGCCATCGCGGCCCAGGCCCGCGCCGCCCGCCTGACCGTCGCCCGGGCCCGGCAGGACGCCGCCCGCCAGGCCGAGGCCGACGCCCATCGCGAGGCCCGGGACCTTGCCGCCGCCGCGCAGGTCGCCCTGCTGCGCCGCCGCATTGCGGAGCGCGCCTCCGCCGCGTGATGCCACCATGGCATTAGCGCAGCATGCCGTAGCATGCCGCGGCAAACATCAAGCCCCCGGACGCCCTATTCTGGCCCCGGGCATAAAAAAGCCCGCCTAGGGATGACCGGGGCGGGCTTCGCGTTTGGGCGGCAGCGTCAGCGAGCGAACGCCGCCTTGCGGGCTTCTTCGAGGCCCGCGTTCTCGTCCACACGGAGGAGCGGAACCGCCGCCCGCTCGGTCTCGGCCACGAGCCGCTTGATCTCGGCGCCCCAGTACGCGTGCGGGCTGCCGGCCTGCGGGAGCGACCGGATGGGGTTGTACCCCGTCAGGTGGCGGCCGATGCGGTCCGGCGGGAAGGCCGCGAGGCGAAGGCCCTCGTCCGGCGTCAGCTTCTCCAGGTAGGAGATGGCGGCCTGATCGAGGATGCCCTTTCCGGCGTCGCGGTCACCGGCGAGGACGTGCAGGGCGGCGGTGCCCCACTCCCAGTCGGGCGTGCCGACGGGCGAGGAATCCTTCGCCTTTGCCGGGGCGGCCTTGGCGGCGGCGACTTCCTGCGCCGCGGCTGAGATCTCCGCCGCGGCTTGGGCCTGCGCGGCGGCCGCGCCGCCACCGGCACCGCCGGCGACGACTTCGCGCATGATCCAGCGGCCGCCCTCCCAGACGAGGCGGGGGACGAGCGTGATGGCGGCGAGGGCGAAGCGGGCGACGCTGGCGAGGAACTTGAGCATGACGGTCTCCTGACTGTGGGGATGCTGCGGGGTGGGGCGGAAAGGGACTAGCGGGTGACGCCGAGCTCTCGGGCCTCGGCGTAGGTGACGTTGCGGACCCACGCGAACCGGCCTTGGACGCGCTCGCAGACAACATGCGCTAGGCCGTCGTCGTCAGTCGGGTAGGCGCCGTCGGCCTGCCAATCGTGGCCGGGCTCGGCCACGATTCGCTTGAGCTCGTCGGGCCAGCCCGCGGCGACGACGGCCGCGCGGTACCGGCGCTCCGGGGCGCCGGTAGGATCGACCAGGTCCTCGGCCTCCTGCTCGGACACGCTGACGAGGGCGCCGCCACGGATGACGGCGTGGCCGTCCCGTGTCGCGACGACGGTTTCCTCGGGCGGCAGGGCTGCGAGGCGCTCGACGCGGCGGAGGCGGCCAAAAACGCCCCCCCGCATCTCCACGCTCCATAGTCCGGTCTCTCCCATGCGCCCCTCCTCCTGTCCGCCGATCTGCGGACAGTCTGATTCTCCCCCTCGGCCCGGAAAGCCGCAATGCCCGGAAGCCGACTTTTTTTGACTTTCTCAAGATGTCGTGGGGCGCCCCAAAAGATACCTAACTCGACTTAGCTTCCCAAAACCGTACAAATCGATGCTGCAGCGCAGCAATTCGCGATTTCGGCCCTTGCGCGGGAAACGGCGAGTGTAAAATACCCCCGCAGATCCGCGGATTCGCGGCCGGGTGGGGACAAGCAGTGACTCAATACGTGGAAGAACGCGCCGTCCTGGCGCGGCTGGAAAGTCGTGTCCGAGACGCGGGCAGCGCTCAGGCGCTCGCCGAGAGCGTCGGCCTGTCGCCGCAGCACCTGTCGGACGTGCGCCGAGGGCGGCGGTCGGTGACGGGGGCGCTCGCCGAGGCGCTCGGCGTCCACGTGCGCCGGGTCTACGTCGAGGGGCCGCGGCCGCCGGAGCCCGTCGAGCTCGTCGGTGCCGACGGCGAGGTCCTCGTCAGGGCGGAAAGGATCTTCTCATGAGCCGCCGCAGCCACCGCATCGATGACTGCCACGCCGTCGCGGACGACCTGGAAGGCAAAGTCCGCGTCCGCCCGTCCCCCGAGCAAGTCGCACGCCTTTGGGATTCCCATCATGGCTGGGAAGCCGTGATGGAAAGGTGGGGCTGGATCGGTCGTTGGAGCCTGGAGCACATGGCGGTCCAGGGCCGCCGGCTCATCCGTGCCCGGGCCGGTGACACCACCGCCCGCAGCACGCGCCGTGCGACGACGCCCGAGCAAGATGCCGCCGCCTACGAGGCCATCCAGCGCATGGGCGTCTGCCGGGCGGCTGAGGCGACCGGCCTGAGCATCGCGGTGATCTATCGCCTGCTTCGGGAGCGGGGCGTCGAGCAGTCGCCCGTGCTGCCGGCGGGAGAGCGCGCCAGGGCGACCCGCGAGGGGATGGCCCGGGCCAGGGCGGCGAGGGCCGCGGCATGAGCCGGCGCGACCGCGACTTCGACTTCGATTCCCGGCAGCGGGCGGAAGAGCAGGCTGCCGAGGATGCCCTGCACGCCATGACGACGTTCCTCTGTCGCGGCTGCGCCGAGGAGCACGACATCGAGGACCGCGTGGTCTTGAGGGCGCATCCCGAGATGCCGACGCTGTGCTGGATCTGCGCCACGTACCCGGGCGTCGGCGGCGGGAGGACGTATCCGTGAGCATCTTCGACCAGTACCAGACCGAGCGCGAGTTCGACGTCGAGATCGAAGGCATCCGCTACGTCGGCAATGTCGAGGTCACATACGACATCGTGCCAGGCGAAGACGTCTCAGGTCGCCCGCGGCCTCGGTTCGAGTTCTTCCCGTTCGGCAACGTCGTCGTCGAATGGATCGACGACGATGAGGGTCCGGGATTGCTCCTGGACGACGACCCCACCGCGGTCGCGCTTCTGGACGTGCTCGACACCCCGGCCGAGCGCTACGAGATTGAGGTCCAGCATCGATTCCCCGCGGAGGAAGGCGATGCCTAGGCCGGTCGCCCGCCCTCTCCTCGTCGATGGCCTCAACTCCCTCGACGCCGCCGAGCTCCGCAAGAGGCTCTCCCTGGCGATGGCCGTGGTCCGCGCCGCCTCCATCGAAGGCGGCGGCGTCCGGTCGCTCGATAGCGCGATCCGCCGCGCCCAGGCCGACCTCGCCTCCGCCTCGCGTCTCGCCATCCAGGATCTCGCGTACGCCCTGGCGGACCACGAACGCGGAAGCGGCCGCGGGCCGCCGCCGGACACGCCCCCGGTGGCAGCCATCCATCCCGCCCGCCTTCCGCGTCTCACTCCGAGGACCCCATGACCTCTCGCCATCCGCCCGTCAGCCACATCGCCGGCGTCCTCGCCGCGCAGGAGAGCCGCATCCCGTCGCACGAACTCGCGCAGGCCATCATGGACCGCCTCACTCGCGAGGGATTCGCCATCGTGCCGGCCGACGGCGACACGGCCGCCGCATGGAAGGCCTTGGCGGAACTCGATGAGGTCCTCACGCTGCCGGGCACGCCGGAACTCGTCGCGGGATTCGCCCAGCAGCTTGAGATCGAGGACGACCAGGATCTGGCCCGCGTCTGCGGCCGCGTCCGCGCGCTGCTCGACTACGGAGCCGCACCGTGAGCGCCGTCGTTATCGTGGAGTGCGGGCGCGAGACCCGCACTGCCTTCGTCTCCGAGCGCGACGCAAACGGGGACGAGCGCACCGAGGCCGCCGCTTCCATCATCGCGGGCTTCCACGTCGACGGCTACATCCTGGCCACCGGCCCGATGCCCGACGGCGACGTGGCGCCCGCCCTATGGCCGTTCCCCCTGAGCAAGACCCTCGACATCCATACTCAGATCGCCCGCTTCCCGCGGCGATTGGGCAGCGGACTGCATTCCGAGCGAGCCGCGGTGTTCAAGGCCATCCGTGGGACGGTCCGGACCGTGACGCCCTCCGAGATCGACGCCTACCTCGGGCGCCCGCCCGCTGCGGCGGCCAAGCCGGTTCGCCGCAGTGCCTCACCGCCGGCGCGCCCGAACGCCCCCATCCAACTCGCTCTCTTCTAGGAGCCCGCCCGTGTCGCACCTGCGCCTCGTCCCCGATTCCCCGCCGCCCGCGCCCGAGCCCGAGATGCCCCGGGCCTACGCGCCGCCCCCGGCGCCGGCCCGGCTTCCCTCGGCGGCGTTCCATTCCCATGGGCGCCGCCTCGCGCCGTCCCGGTCGGAACCCGACAAGCCGGTTCCGCCTCCAGGCGGGCGGGCGCACATCACGGCATGCTGGGACGACCTCGACGTCGAGGAAGCGGTTCTCGCCGGGTTGGAGCGCCTCACCCGCGGGCGAGAGCTTAAGGACGAGATGGGCCGTGCCATCGAACGCAACGAGATCCAGCGCCACGCCGGCCTGCGCGCGGCGGGGCTCGCCGGCCTTCAGGCGCGGATCAAGCCCCACCTCAGCGGCAGCCATCCATGGGTCGAGCAGGCCCGCGAGCTCGTCGAGCGCCTCGCCGCCGAGGAGGCCTATTGGATCTCGGTCGAGGGGAGGCGCCGGTGACGACGTCGCACGCCGAATACGCCCGGACCTGCCTTGAGCGCGACGACGACGGCCCGCCGCCCGGCCTGCGCATCCTGTCCGAGCGCCGGCTCGTCGCCCGCGTGGCGCACGACTGCGACGGCTGCAACGAGGCCGGCGGCATCCGGCCGGATGTCCCGTACGCGCAAGTCGTAGAGCTCGAAGGCAGGCGTTTCGCCATCCGCCGGTACTGCCTCAACGGCCGCTGCCGGCCGGATGACGAGCCCGTCCCGCCACGCAGGTCGGAACCCGAATGGGCCCCCGACGAGCTTCCCTTCTGAACCTTCCCCGCAACCCCGGTTTCCCCGAGCGGACCATGGACTACATCGACGAACTTCGTGACGGCGCTGGCGAGCACTTCAAGGAGTGGCTCCGCGCCCTCGCCGCGGGGGAACCATCCGCCCGTGCGGCCGCATGGGGCCTGCGCCTCAGCCTCGGCGGCCTATCGCCTGCCGACGCCCTGGTGCGCGTCGCCGAGGGCATGGAGCGATATGCCGGCCATCATCGCGTCCTCTACGCCGCGGCCGTAGCGGGCGGCCCGTACGACGACGCCGACGCCATCGAATCGGTGATGGAGACCGTCGAGGCCATCCTGTCCGACCTGGCGCTGCCGAAGTTGGCTCACGAGGCGACCCGGGTCGCGCGCATCGTTAAGCGCATCCGCCGGGGCGACTGGTCCGAGGTTGACATCTCCTGGCTCCAGGAGCGCGCAGCCCTGATGTCGGACGCCGAGATCCTGAGCATGGCGCCCTTCGACGGCGAGCGCCTCACGGAGATCTCCCGCCACGTCGCGCGGGCCTCGACGCCCCAGGTCGACCACTGGACGCGCCGGGAGATCCCCGTGGGGCAGCGGCACCTCGTCCTGCGGGAGTCCCTGCGCGGCCGGGAGCATGCGACGCGGCACTCGCTGCTGTCGGCGTATCTCCACGTCGTCGCCGGCGACGGGGGCGCGACGGAGTTTTTGTCGGCCTGCGACGAGCACGTCGCCCTGGCAAGTTAACTACTTCTTAACCAAACCAGAGACATCCACTTGCATCCGGCGCCCGGATGTAGCGTTAATGATTGACGACAAGAGTCTTGGCGGGCGCCCTCGCGCCCCCTGGACTTCCCGATGTTTGACGCCTTTTCTCCTGCGCATGGGGCAACCCGCCCCGCGTGGGACTTTCGTCATGGGAAATGGAAAGGTGTTCGGGCCGGTATGGCCTGACAAGGGCCTGGAGCAGGCCAAGACTCAGTGGGCGAAGGGGGAAAAGGCCCTCGGGCTGCGCCCCCTCGCGGTGGGGTGGTACGTCCTCCGCCACCTGCAGGAGCGCGACGTCCGCAACTTGCGTCGCGCCATGAAGATCGCGGCGCGCGACGAGGACGATGAGTGGAACATCGACCTCGGGAATGCCGGCTACGGGCTGACGGTAGTCGAGGGCCAGGCCATCACGACGGAACACCTCGCCCTGATGCTCGAATACCTGGCCATGGCCAGGGTCGAGACGCAGATGGACGCGGATGACTGGTACAACATCCTCCGGGGCGCCTTCGGGCAGGGGCGTGCCTTCGAGGTGGCGCGCATCTACGCCCGTGCGACCGGCCTGGACGACAAGATCCTCTTCCACGAGCTGATCGGCGACGAGATGCGCGAGCGCCTGCGCGTGCAGCGCCAGGTGCTCATCGATTCGGGCTATCCGGCCCCGGTGGCATACGCCCGGCCGGCGCTGCACCGGTACCGGCCGGACGCGCCCGAGCTCGCCGAGCCGGCGCAAGAGCAGATGCCCCTGTTCGGGGGCATCGAGGGCGCAGCCCGGGAGGACGGGGGCGGCGAGGGCTAGTCCCCCTCGGCCTCCAGGGCACGGGCGAGCCGGATCTCCTCCGGCTCCTCGGCCACGCCGGCAAGGCGCTCGCGGATCTCGTCGAGCGTCACCGGCCGGTAGGCCCACGCGTCCACGCCGACGTCGCAGGACTGCCGGGTCGGCGGCAGCGTCCCGTGCGTGTGCCCGTAGAGGTGGAGGGCGCCGCGCCAGACGCCCGGCCAAGCCCGCGCCGCATAGTGGCAGAGGAACAGGCGCTGCCCGTCCACCGTCACCTGGACGAGGTCGTGCTGGCTCGACCACGGCAGGTCGAGCACCCGCTTAGCGTCGTGGTTCCCCCGCACGAGATGCTTGACCCCGTGCAGCCGGGCGAAGATCGCGGCGCACTCCGCCGGGCTCGAACCCATGGCGAAGTCGCCGAGGTGCCAGACGGTGTCGCGCGGGCCGACGACGGCGTTCCAGGCGTCTACCAGGTCGCGGTTCATCTCGGCGACGTCGGCGAACGGCCGGTTGCACATGCCGATGACGCCGCGGTGGCCGAAGTGGTGGTCGGCGGTGAAGAAGGTTCGGTTGGTCATGAAGGCAGCCTCCGGTCTGGGGGCTGCCGCCGCGCGGTCACGCCCCGGGATGGGTCTCGGTCGGGTAGGGGCGTATGCTCGGTTTCACGGGTCGCTCCATCGCGTCGGTGTCCCGGGATCGCAGCTCGGGAATCCCCCGGTCAAGCGTCGTCGCCCGACACGGTTAACGGAAATCCAGGCCGGTCGGGCGGCCTGCGGCCCCCGAGCTCGGCGAACCTCGCCCGGCACCAGGGCAGATATTTTCCCGGGCGCCTGGCGTGCCACGGCGCCGGCCACCGGCACCGGACAAGGGCGGCTAGGACGTCCTCGGGGGTCGCCCGTGGCCCGAGGCGCGCGGTCAGCCTCTCGACGCAGTAATCCCCCCGCCGCCCCGGGCACCAGGGGCAGACGAGCCGCACCCGCCGGTAGGGGAACTCGCCCAAGCACCGCGGTACCCGCATCCTGCCCCCCGTCGACCCGATCCTTCCGTTCACTATCTGTTCGCTTTGGCGAAGGGGTCAATGCCGAGCCCGCTCGATGTCGGGCGAGTTATCCCGGGTCCGTCGCTGCCGGCGCGTCCTTCGCGGCCCGCTTCCGCTGCCGGTGCGTGCGGCCCTCCGCGTACTGCGCCGCCGCCACTTTCCGCAGCCGCGCCTTGTCCGCCTCGGGGTCGACGCCGCGCTGCTCGGCCCGGCGCCGGACGAGCTCGGCCTTGAGCTCCTCCCTTGGCAGGAGGACGGCGGCCGCGGCGGCTGGCTCCAGAAACCGCTCCCACGCCTCCATGACCGGCTTCTTGAACCCGAGGAGCTCCGCCTCGGTGTAGCGCCTGGTCATTCCGTTCGCTTGCCGGACGGTCTCAGTCTCGTCGCTGTGGTCGAGGATGTAGCCGACGAGGGCCACGTGGACGCCACCCCGCTCCTGAACGGTCGACGAGAGGCCGCGGCGCAGGTCGTGCGGCGAGCTCTTCGAGCCCGGGATGGCGGTGATGGTGTGCGTGAGCGTGTCCTCGGCGATGTGGCCCATGGGCCGATTCGAGCCCACTTTCGCCGGGCGTTGTTGCGGGAAGGCCCATCGCTGGTCCTCGCCGTATTCCAGGCGGTGCCACGCCAGGTAGGCCGTGAACGGGCCCCACGCGGCAGGCGGCAGGGGGATGACGTGCTCCTTGCCCTTCTTGCCGCTGGGCTTCCGGTGCCAGCACCGCCACAGCCCCCAGCCTGGCTCGCCATCCCATGGCTCGAAGTCATCGCGGTAGGCCGTGACGATGGACATGCGGCGCTGCCCCGTCCAAGCTGTTAGCTGCACCGCCGTGCCGACGGCGGGATTCAGCACGCCGCACCGCGCCGTGGCCAGGATGAGGGCGCATTCATCCAGAGGCGGGAAATGCTGCCGCCCCTTCACGCCGACGAGCCTGGGCGCCTTCAGCCGGTCCATGTCCGTCGTCTTGATGCCCGAGGCTCGCTCACGGTCGGGAGTACGCATCCACCGCCATAGCATGCGGACCTTCCTGACGACGTCGGCGGCCTGGGTACGCTTGCCCGCCTTCCGGAGCTCCTCGACTTCCTGTGCGATGCTGGAAGGGGTGATGTCGACGACCGCCTTGTCGTCGAACGCCCTCAGCGTCGGGCATCGGAGCGTCTTGCGATAGTTGTCGACCGTCGCCTGCGCGTAGACTCCCTCGCTGCACTCTGCCTGCGCCCACGATAGGTAGGCCTCGCAGGCCTGCGCGTAGCTCCACGTCGTCACCGGCGCCTGCCGGGGCATGACCTCGGGGACGTAGGGCCCCGCATCGGCGGTCTTGCCCTTCTTGCGCGCGTCGACGTGCAGGAAGGCTTGGCGCTTGAGCTCGATCCATTCCTCGCTCGGCACGCCGTTGCCCGTCGCGACATGCGAGAGGATGGCGGTGCAGACCAACCTGGCGTGCGCCAGGCTCCATGCGTCCGCGCGCCCGATCCGGACGCGGTACTCCCGTCCGGCGTGCTGGACCCGGGCGAAGTATGTCGGGCCGCGGGGCTGGACGCGGAGGCGGAGCCCCTGGTGCCGGATGTCTGTGATCTCGGTGGTCCCCTTCAGTTCTCCGGACCTCCACAACTCCATGAGCTCGGCTACGACATTGTCGTGGAGCGGCATCTTGTGCGACCGGTTCTTCGGTTCCGGCTTCGGCGGCGCCGGCGCCCAGGCCGTCCCGGCGAGCGCATCCTCCACGGGGACCGGCGCCGGGGGAGGTCCTCCGCCCCATACCGACGCTGCGCTCTTCCGCTTCCTTCCCATGGCCGGCCGTCCGAGTTCGCCTCTTCCGGCCGATTCGTAACTCGGACGGTATTCGGACGGCCAGGGACTTCGTCCACCGGCAAAACGGGGATCCACCGCCAAAACCGTATCACCCCCCTGGGCTTGGCGTTTTCGACCCCTCTCCAAGGGGGAAAGTGCGAGGTAGCGGAAACGCTTGACCGCGGGCCGAACCCGTGGCTTTTGGGGGTCGTTGGCGCCAGACTCCGTAGCTCAGCTGGATAGAGCAGCCGCCTTCTAAGCGGCAGGTCGTAGGTTCGAGCCCTACCGGGGTCGCCACTGAAACTCACAGTATATCAATGAGTTGGCGCCTTTCCGAAGGCTCTAGGCCAGCCCCATCAGGGCAACGGAACGGGAACGAAAAGCGTCGAAAGCTCCCGATCGCCGCGCAAGGTCCCGAAAAGCCTCCCGAAGGATGTTCTGCGGACGTTCTTCCATGGCGTTGCCCACCCGGTTAGGCAGTGGGATGCAAACTGCTTCACCCACCATCCCACCCACCGTCCTCGAATGGTCCCGCGGCCTCGCCAGCCTGTCGCCCGGCGTCCCGCCCTGTGTGGAGGGGTTCGGCGGCGGCGCAGATGGCTCTTGGAACCATCCAGATCCGGAGTCGTGGCCGAGCAAGCCTCCGCAGCTTCGGTGCACCCTGGCAACGCGCAACGCCCCAGGAGAAACTCCTGGGGCGCCGTCTGGCAAAGCGGCCAGTTGATCAGGGGCTGGGGACGCTCCGCCAAACCTCGCTGGTGGTCACTTAGTACGAGCCGAACTTGTAGTTGACTCCGGCGCGCACCACCGCGAACTCGTCCGAGCGGCGACGGTTGGCGATGGCCACCGCGGCTACGTCGGCGTCGCTGACCCGGTAGGTACGGCCTCCCACCACCGCGAACGCGCCGTTCAAGCCCGTACCGCGGTCGAGGTTGACGTACAGGCCCTCGACCCGGATCGTCACGGCCGACGACCGGAAGAAGTTCAGGAAGGAGTCGTTCGGCAGGGCGTACTCAATGCCGCCGCCCGCGGTCCAGCCGGTCTTGAAGTCGTTGTTGGACCCGTTCGGCAGGCCGAAGTCGCGCCCGCCGCCCGAGCCGTAGGCGAAGCCGCCGGTCCCGTACAGGAGGGTGCGGTCCCAGGCGTAGCCGAGGCGGCCGCGCACCGTGCCGAAGAAGTCGAGGCCCGACAGGCCGTTCGGATTGAACACCAACGCGCCCGGGTTCAAGCCCGGCGTGAAGGCGAAGCGGTTGCGGTCGCGGCCGAAGTCGACGTACTGGGCGTCGGCCTCGAAGCCGATCACGACGCCGCGGCCGGGTGTGAACTGGTAGTTGTAGCCGATCTGGCCGCCGCCCGAGAAGCCGTCGATGCTGTTGCGGCCGCCGAAAGCCACAACGCCTGTGGCCGGGACGAGCACGCCCCCAGCGTTTGCCAGGAACAGGCTGGTGGCCGGGGTCGCACCCCGACCGACCCCGATGACCGTGGCGGTGTTGTTCTGGTTGGAGGCGTCGAAGCCGTAGCCGAGGTTGAAGCCGGCGTAGAACCCCGTCCAGGTGAAGAGCGGCAGCGGTGGCGGCGCTTGGCGGGGCAGATCGGCGGCAGACGCAACGCCCGACAGGAGTGCGGAAGCCACGCTGGTGAGCAAGAGCCTTCTGATCATCTGGTCCTATTCCCTTTCGCAGGAGCTGCAAGTTCCCCGTTCGTGGGAGCCGCGGGTCAATCACAGCGCTGATGGCCACACACTGGATAGTGCAATCATACAACTCTGACCATTAATTCGAAGGACAAATGAGATTAATTGGCATATTTCGATGAAGATTTGCAGCAAGTTGCTGATTTACAACATATATAAAAGATATTAAAAGAGCAAAAAAATCTCCATCAACCTTGCGGTTGTGGAGATAGTTTGCTGAAGCTACAGATTTCCAGGACCAGTCCGGAAATCTTCGTCTTTATGAAACCAGAATTTAAACAATTATTCAAGAAATTTTTTTACTTTTTCTGATAAAAATGAAGAAACTATGCCAATCAGATTGATTGATGCCTCTAATCACCATACCAGAGACAAGGTTCGTTTCGCTCAACGCTGGATGTGCCTGCATCCACCCCGTCGGCGCTGGTGCCGATTGGTCAGGCAATCTGGCTAAAGGCATCCATGTCCGCGCGCTCACGGCATGGCACATGCCTCCAGTCCCACTTGAGCTGGCAGCTTTGACCAGCGGTGGATTGGCGTCTCGATATCCAGCTCTGCCAAGCACTCAAGCTGCTTGACGACCCAGCCGCATCGATGCGGCAGCAGTTGCCACGCGGAATATTGCGATGATTTATGCACCGTCGCTCCTGTGCGAATAGGGCGACAGGCTATCAAGCGTCGCATTGCCGCCCGCTACATTTGTTAAGCTGGCGATGCCAACGGCGAAGTAACACGTTAGGAGCGGCTTAAGGCGCATTGCGCGGGCAAGGCCGGCCACCCAATAGGCTCTGGATCTCACGAGGTGCCTGGCAACCAGCGGGCATAACCGAGCGATTTCTGCGCTGCACACCACCCGGCCGATGCGAATAGCCTGCTGCACCCCGAATAACCCGCGCACCGGCCACGAAGAGAGAAGCCACAGCCCGCGCCAGCCGCGTGGAAAGCTCTCCGAAGCAACAGGATGGCCGCCCCTGCTTTCGAAGCCGCATAGTCCGGCCGCTCCATTTCGCGCGGGTGGCTGATCCGCCTCAGGGCACCGCCGTGTTCAAGCCCGCATACGATCGGCTACGAGATACGGCTGCCATCCCACCGACCGTCCTCGAATGGTCCTGCGGCCTCGCCAGCCTCTCCCTCGGCGTTCCGCCCTGTCCGGGACTCCGCCCCGACGAATGGCCGAGACGCACCGGCGCTGCGGCGAGTTCGTCGAGCGGTGGGGGATGCAGGCGCACGCTGCGGGGTGGGACACGCTGCGGCTGTTCGGCGTCGGCCCGAAGACTGGCACGATGCGCGGTGATTTCTGCGGGATCCTCATGCCCCTCTCGGTCGACGTGCACGAGGTCACGCCCGAGTATCAAGCTCGGGAAGTGGACGGCGTACCGGCACGAGCCGGTGGAAGATGCCGGGCATGGTGCCGATCTGGGAGTTCAAGCAATGACCGGCGGCGAGGCATACAGGGCGAAGCTCATCACCGACGACGCGCTCGACGCGGCGATCGCGGCCTATCTCGCTGATCCGTCGAAGCCGGTCGTGCTGGAGATCGGGAATGGCAGCCTCGACGTCGCCGCGGCCGTCCTGGCGAACGCCTACAGCACGGAGGTGCTGGCGCGGGACGGCGTGACGGCGCCGCAGCGGCGGAATGCGGTGAAGACAGCTATCCTGCTGGCGCCGGTCGGATGAGCCCGGTCGCCTACGTCGTCTTCACGGCGGCCCTGGCGCTGGCATGCGCGGCTGCCGCCATCGTGGCGTTGTGGCGAGCGGCGCAGCGCCTCCACGGCAGGGGCCGCCGATGTCACATACGCCCGCTGACCCTGAACCCTCGACGTCATCATCCGCGAGTTGCACGAGCCGATGCACCTGAGCAATCCAGGCTGCCGGGCTTGGGAGGATCTCGGTCCAGCCGATCCCGTGAAGCCGGCCTGATCCGGCTGGCGCGCGAGAAGGCGTACGAGTTCATCCCTGAGCGAGGACGACCAAGGCAAAACCCGATCAGCTTGACTACGGAGGGGGCTGCTTTCGACCCCACTCGGACATTCCGGCGGCGTCCGCGCAATCCATGCTGCTGACCCCTTGCAGACCTTCAAGCCTGCTGGCTCACGCGTCCGTTTGGTAAGAAGAAGCGGACCTTCCTGCATTGGTCACAGTATCAAAATGTCGTGTTCAGTCACGCTGCTGCTATCCCAAGAAGACGACTCGTTTCTGCAATCATGTCTCGCTCGACGGTGCAGGCTCGTCCCTCGGTGGATAGCCGAACATCGCCTTGTAAGCACGGCTGAACGCTGCTTCGGACTCGTAGCCGACGCGTAGCGCGACCTCGCCGACACGTGCCTCGCGGGCGACCAGCATGTCCCGGGCAAGCGTGAGCCGCCACTCGTTCTGGTAGCGCAGGGGCGAGCGTCCGACGAGGGCTGTGAACCGCTCGCAGAAGCTCGACCGGGACATGCCAGCTGCGTCGGCCAGGGCCTCGACGCCCCAGCGCGGCAGCGGTCGCTCGTGCATGGCCTTCAGCGCTCGGGCGATGCGGGCGTCGGACAGCCCTCCCAGCCATCCGGTGGTGCCCCCCCGCTGCACCCAGGTCCGTAGGGTGCGGATGACGATGACGTCGATGATCCGTGAGATCATCAGGGCCGCGCCGGGCTCGTCGTCGGTCACCTCGACCATCAGGAAGGGCACGATGCCGTCGAGCCACCCGGCTCCCTCGGCGCTCCGGATATGGATGCGCCCGGGAAGGGCCGAGATCATGCCGCGAAGACTGTGGGGATCGAACCAGAACCGGCAGACGATCACCGATGCGTGCGAGGCGGATGCCACCAGCCGGGATCCTCCGAGCCCGCGGGGCAGAAGCACGAGGTCGCCCGTGTCGATCACGACACGCTCCCCACCCTCGTCCTCGACGTCGAGCGAGCCGTCGGCGACCACGAGGACGTGGGCGGCCCCGGCCTCCAGGTCCAAGCTCGCCGACCGCGCGACGGCGTACGGCCGGACATAGTCCCCGGTGAGCCGAATCTGCGCCAGCACGTGCGAGAGCAGGTCGCCGGAGACGCCGCCCGGTCCGCCGTCCGGAAGAACGGTCAAGTTTTCCAGTGATCCGGTCATGGGTGCCATCGGCGTCCGATCGTAAACCTGCCTTCCGAAGCGACGCGCATCTCTCTGAAAAGACGCTGCTTTCACGAAGCTCGGCGTGCGAAGCGCCGGGTCCGCCGCGTGATGGCCCGTCGCCCCGATCCCCCACGGAACTCGGGTTTGCCCAAGTTCCGCATCCTCCGCCGCGCCGCGCACCCGAAGGGAAAGCCGATGACGACCATCCAACAATCCGGCCGTGACGCTTCGCGCTGGCTGAGCTCCTATTACTTCCTCCGTGCCGGGGTGTCAGTCGGCTGGGTCGCGGCGTCGTTCACCATCGGCAGGACCGTGCCGCCGGCCGCGGCGGCGCTCCTGGTCGCCTATCCCGCCTGGGACGCCGTCGCGAACGTCATCGATGCGCGCCGCAACGGCGGCTTCATCGCCAATCCCAGCCAGGTCCTCAACGCGGCGGCCAGCACCTTCGTCGCCGTCGCGGTGGCGGTCGCGCTCGGATGGGGTCTGCACGCGGTGCTGTCGGTGTTCGGGGTCTGGGCGATCCTCTCCGGCCTGCTCCAGCTCGCGACCGCCGTGCGGCGCTGGCAGGCCGGCGCCCAGTGGGCAATGGCGCTGAGCGGCGCGCAGTCGGCCCTCGCGGGTACCCACTTCATCGTCAAGGCGAACGGTGCCGCGACGCCCGAGATCACGGACATTGCGCCCTACGCGGCGTTCGGTGCCTTCTACTTCCTGGTCTCGGCCGTGTGGTTGACCGTTGCGCGGGTGCGGAGAGGAGCGACGGAACGGACCGCGTGATCCGGCGCGGCGAAGCGGGCCGTGCGTGCTGAGGGCTACTTCCTCGTCCGCAGCCCGACGTCGTCCTGCAATCTGGAGACGGTATCGATGCGCCATTCCTGCACCCGGCCGGTGGCTTGGAAAGGGCGGCGCACTGCCGGGTCGGTATCATGCGGTCGCATTCACCAGATGGTCCGACACGGTCGCGATGAATGCACGAAGACGCTGCAGGCGCCGTAGGTCCCGGTGATACCCCATCCAGATGTCTCGCGCCGGCGGCGGCGTCGGCATGTCCAGGTTGCGAATCCCCGGGATCTGATCGCCGACTACGCGCGGCAGGACGGCGATGCCGACGCCCTGCCTGCACATGCGCCCCTGGACGTTGCGGTTGTTCGATCGCAGGACCGGTCTCGCGTTCGGGAAGCACTCGATGAGCCACGCGATGTCGGGAAAATGACCCGTCGATGTGTCGTGGGTGATCAGCCGGAAGCCGGTCCCGTCGCCAAAAGTGGGATCGGGCGCCTCCTCGGCGATGTAGACGCCGTATTCGAGCCTGAAGAGCCGCCGCTGAACGACATCCGCCGTGTCGAACGGAACGATGCGAAAAGCGACGTCCGCCTCTCGCTGCGCCAGGTTGAACAGGCGCGTGCCTGTCAGGATCTCGACGTCGACATGGGGGTAGGCCTTCGTGAAATCCGCCAGGATCGGAGGGAGGACATAGGCCCCGAACCAGTCCGCCGACGAAATACGCAGGCTGCCTTTGAGATTCTGTTCCCGCCCCGCGAGTCGGCGCTGCATGGCCAGCGCGCCTTCTTCCATCTGCTCGGCCAGCGCAATGATCCCGTGGCCCTCGTCGGTCAGAACGAGACCGTCCGCCGTGCGCTGGAAGAGCGTGTGACCTATTGCCTGCTCGAGGGCGCGCAGGCGCCGGCCGACGGTCGGGTGGCTCGTCTGGAGGGAACGCGCGGCGCCGCCGAGCGTGCCGGATCGCGCGATGGCAAGAAAGATTCTGACGTCACTCCACTCCATCGCGACCACCCGTACGAAAATGAACGTGGAAAGTACAGTCATGTCAGTTAAAGAACAAATCTAAGCATCTAGATTGGCGTCATCGCCGGGGGAAGCGTCCTTCCGCGGATCCTCCCGACCCACGAGGGCGGTCGCCCGGGCTCCCATCCGAACGACAGGAGACAGATCATGCAGATCGGGTTCATCGGCCTCGGCAGCATGGGCTCGGCGATGGCCCTGAACCTGGTGAAGGCCGGCCACGACGTGCGGGCCTGGAACCGGAGCAAGGTCGCTCAGGACAGCGTTCCCGGCGTGACGCTGGTCGAGCTCCCGGCGGATGCCTTCGACGCCGACGCAGTCTTCACGATGCTGTCCGACGACCCGGCCATCCGGGAGGTGATACTCGATGCCGGCCTGCTGGCGAGCGCGCGACCAGGGCTGACGCACATCGTCACGTCGACGATCTCGGTCACTTTCGCGCGGGACCTGGAGCGCCTGCACGAAGAGGCGGGCCTCGGCTACGTGTCCGCACCGGTCCTCGGTCGGCCGAACGTCGCGGCGCGCGGCCAGCTCAACATCCTGGCGGCCGGGAAGGCCGAGGCCGTCGCGGCCATCGAGCCGCTGCTCGCCCTCCTCAGCAAGAAGGTCTGGAAACTGGGGGAGGACCCCGCCCGGGCGAATGCGGCGAAGCTCGCCTGCAACATGATGATCGCCATGGCCATCGAGGCGATGGCCGAGGGGATCGTGCTGACCGAGAGCGTCGGCCTCGACCGTGCGGATTTCTTCGAACTCATCCTGGCCACCCTGTTCTCGGGCCGCGCCTACGAGAGCTACAGCGCGCAGATCGCGGAACGGTCATTTGAGCCCGGTTTCAAAGCCAGGCTCGCCCTCAAGGACATGCGCCTGGCGACCGCGGCCGGCAACGCGATCGGACGCACGCTCCCGATGCTGGAAGCCGTCCGCGAGGGGCTCGGCAAAGCAGTCTCGGCGGGCCTCGGTGAGAAGGACTGGTCGATCATCGCCGAGATGACTGTTCGCGGCGGCAGCGTGGCGTCGCTCGAAACGACGACGGAGAAGACGCAATGAAAACCTGGCTCATCACCGGCTGCTCGAGCGGCTTCGGCCGCCGTCTTGCCCTGGCCGCGGCACAGCGCGGCGATCAGGTCGTCGCGACCGCGCGCACCGTCCGGTCGATCGAAGAGATGGCGGCCCCCTTCGCGAGCCGCTTGATCGCGCTGCCGCTCGACGTGACGGATGCGGCGGCCGCGAGGTCAGCGGTAGCGAAGGCCGTCGAGACCTTCGGCGGGTTCGACGTGCTCGTGAACAATGCCGGCTACGGGCTGTACGGCGCGATCGAGGAAGGCACGCCCGAGGAATATCGGCCGATGTTCGAGGTGAACGTCTTCGGCCTGATCGAGACGACCCGAGCCGCCCTGCCCGTCCTGCGGCGCAGGGGCGGGACGATCGTCAACATGTCCTCCGGCGCCGGCATCGCGGGCGGTGGCGGAGGGGGCTACTACAATGCCGCCAAGTTCGCGGTGGAAGGCGTGTCTGAGGCGCTCGCGGGCGAGTTGAAGCCCTTCGGCATCCGCGTGCTGATTGTCGAGCCCGGGCCGTTCCGCACCGATTTCCTCGGCCGCTCGATCACCATGGCCGCGAAGGAGATGCCGGACTACGCGGCGAGCTCGCGCAGGCACTATCGCGAGACCAGCGACGGCAACCAAGCCGGCGATCCCGACAAGGCCGTTGCGGTGATCCTGCGGGCGGTCGACGCCGACGATGCGCCGCTTCACCTGCCGCTCGGCCCGGTCGCGCACGCGATTGCCGAGCGGAAGCTGGCTTCCTTCCGCGGCGACATCGACGCCTGGCGTGAGATCTCGATCGCCATGGATTTCGACCAGCCCTGAGCGCCGGCCGCCCACGCTGCTCCAACCCCACCATCCGACCGGAGTGCGATCATGATCGCAACCTTGCAGGGATTCACCCAGCAACTCGTGCCGGCGAACGGCATCAAGCTCAACGCGGTCACCGGGGGCGCAGGCCCGCCGATCCTTCTGCTTCACGGCTGGCCCGAAACCTGGTGGGAATGGCACCACGTGATGCCGCTGCTAGCCGAGCATTTCAGCGTGGTGGCCATCGACCTGCGCGGCGCGGGCTTCTCCGACTGTCCTCTCGACGGCTACGACAAGGCGACAATGGCGCGCGATGCGCACGAGGTCATGGCCGCCCTCGGGCATGGGCGCTACGCGGTGTGCGGGCACGATATTGGCGGCATGGTGGCGCTGCCACAGGCTGCGATCTACCGGGAGGCGGTCACGCACCTGGCCGTGCTCGACGTGCCGCTTCCCGGCTGGACCGGATGGGAGACGACGACCGCGAGACTCTGGCACTTTGGTTTCCACATGAACCGGGACCTGCCCGAGCGCCTGATCCACGGCCGCGAATATGACTACGTATCGGCTTTCATGGCCGAGCGGTTCTACGATCACAGCACCTTCGATCCGGCGGATATCGAGATCTACGCGAAGGCGATGGCGCTTCCCGGCCGCACCCGCGGCGGCATGGAATGGTATCGCACTCTCGCCGCCGATCACGCGGCTGCCCTCGCGTACAAAAAGCGGCCGCTCGCGATCCCGGTGCTAGGCCTCGGCGGAGATCGGCGCTTCGGCGCGCAGATGGTGCCGATGCTGCGAGAGTTCGCCAGCCATGTGACGGGCGGCGCGATCGCGCGGTGCAGCCACTATGTCGCCGATGAGCGGCCGCACGATGTCGCAGCCGCCCTGATCGATTTCCTCAAAGCCACCTAAAAGCCGGCGCCCGCGGGAGATTGCGGGCCAAGCCGGCCGCGGCCCTCCGGGCAGAGCCCGTTCGTGAAGCGGCGGTCGATCGACCCAGCCGAGAGAGGAGACTGTCATGTCCGCACCCGTCATCCGCGGCGTCAATCATATCGGCATCACGGTGCCCGACATTGAGGCGGCAAAATCGTTCCTGGTGGACGCCTTCGGCGGCCAGGTGATCTACCAGTCCTTCGGACCGCAGGATCCGCCGCGGCAGGGACCGGACTTCGAGCAGGCGGTCGGCGCATTACCCGGAACGGTCGTTCGCGCCCAGGCGATGGTCAAAATCGGCACCGGAGCCGACATCGAGCTGTTCGAGATGCACGGCCCCGAACAGGCCCCGCCGATCCGGGCGAGCGACTTCGGCCTCACGCATTTCGCGCTCTACACCGACGATATCGACGCGTCGGTTGCGCGCTTCGAGAGGGCCGGCGGCACGCCCCTGACCGCGCCGCGCGCCATTCCCTACGCGACCGAAAAAGGTCCGGGGAACAAGGTCTGCTACTGCCGAATGCCCTGGGGCACGACGATCGAATTTATCACCACACCCGCCCGCATGGCCTATCACGACCAGACGGATCTGCGGAGATGGCAGGACGAGGACTGAGCAGGGCGCGAGAAGGGAGCCGTATCAGTTCAGTCGCTGCGATGCCGTGACGGTGTCGGACGATCCGGCGAGCGCGCAGCCGCGACGGCTGGCATGCCGGATCGACCGCGCCGGCCGTCACTCCTTCCGGGCGAGCTCGACCTTCTCTAGCCTGTGCCTCATGCCGCGATGCGCTCCCAGCGGCGAAGTTCGTAGGACTTCAGGGGCGCGTAAACCACCGAGAGTATCGGACAGGCGGCGAGAGCTTGCCTAGGCCTCGGGGCCACAAACCGGGCCAGAACCACGTCGGCTCAAAGCCATACTCCAGAGCGGGTCGGCCCGAACGGCAGACGGCCGCACGATGCGACTGCGGCACGTCGAATGCTGAGACGTGGAGGTGGGCCGACCGGAGCTGTACCGGCTCCATTATTGCGAACTCAGCAGGTCCTATGGGTCAAGCTTAAGCGAGCGGATGGAGGCTGAAGCAGGGCCGGTGAGATCGAAAGGTCCGCTGCCGGATGACGTGCGGCCGTAGAAGTAACTCCAAACGGAGGTCCGGAAGTGGCGCGATACAGCCGCTCGGCATCGACCAGCCGAACCGCCGCTTCCCACCCATAGCAGCGGTTGCGCCACCAATGTGAAGGCGGGCTCACTGAACGGCTGCGCTCACCATCGGCACATCGCTCACCCGCGTGGTGAACCGCGGCGAGCGCATCTCGAACTTGGTCGACCAGGCGCGCTTCTCGACCAAACCAGCCCTCGCCGGCACGACGGAACCACGTCCGAATCGGCTGTTGCAGGCATCCATCGCCGCCATCAGCGCACCTGACTTCTCCCGGTCGAGGGCCCCGAACAGCGGGCGGGGGGCCCCGTCGAGCGGCACCAGATCCTTCGTGACGAGCCCGGCCTTGCTGTAGCGCCAGGGCGTCGGCCCCTGCTCCTTCCAGGTCTTCGCCACGCCATGAAGGGCAGCCTGGATGAGGTGGCGGCTGTCGTTCGTCGCTTCGGGCAGGTGCACGACGGTCGAGACCGAGCGCATCGGGTCACCGCGGTCGTGTTCGCTGGTGTGGTAGAAGACCGTCACGGCCGAGACCGCGAGCCCGTCGCGCCGCAGCTTCTCGCCCAGCCGCGTGGCATGCGCTGCCACCGCCTGCTCGAGCACCGTCCGCTCCGTGATGCGGGACGAGAACGAGCGGGTCACCGCGCAGCCCTTGCGCCTGGCCGGTACGATCTCGAGCGGCAAGCAGGCGCGGCCGAGCAGCTCATGGATGATCCGCTCGCCCACCACCGTGAGCGACTGGCGGGCTGGCCGGGGGTCGAGGTCGCGCAGATCCGCCACCGTGTCGACGCCCATGGCGGTCAGCCGGGCCAGCGAGGCGCGCCCGATGCCCCAGACCTCGCCCACCGAAATCCCAACCATCCAGGCGGCGCGCTCCGCCTCGTCGGATAGGTCGCACACGCCCCCGAGCTCGGGCACCGTCTTGGCAATGTGGTTGGCGAGCTTGGCGAGCGTCTTCGTCGGCCCGATCCCGACGCAGGTCGGCAGCCCGGTCCACTGCCGCACCGTGGAGCGCAGGTCCCGCGCCAGCGCAACCCGGTCACGCTCGCGCACATCGGACAGATCAAGGAAGCTCTCGTCGATCGAGTAGATTTCCACGTCCGGCGCGAACTGCCGATAGACCGTGTTGGCCCGGGCCGACATGTCGCCGTAGAGGGCGTAGTTCGAGGAGAAGACGCGCACCTTCTGCCGGCAGCACAGGTCGCGGATCTTGAAGAAGGGCTCGCCCATGCGGATGCCGAGCGCCTTGGCCTCGGCGGTCCGCGCGATGGCGCAGCCGTCGTTGTTCGAGAGCACGATCACCGGCACGCCCGTGAGCTTCGGATCGAACACGCGCTCGCAGGAGCAGTAGAAGCTGTTGCCGTCGATCAGCGCGATCGCCCGGCTCATCGCGCGACGCTCGCCCGAGCCTTCACGTGGTGCCAGCGCACCGAGAACAGCAGCACGCCCCAGAGCAGGCCTTCCTCGAGATCCTCGACGGCGAAGTCCTGATCCATCTCCGGGTTGTCGAACGTGAGCGCCAGCCGGTTGCCGGTCATCACCAGGCGCTTGAGGCTCATCTCGCCGTTGACCACTGCGACCACAACCGCACCGGAGGAGGGCGAGAGCGAGCGGTCGACCACAGCCAGATCCTCGTCGTGGATGCCGGCGCCCTTCATGCACCAGCCGCGCACGCGCCAGATGAAGGTGGCGGGCGGGTTCGGCATGGTCAGCCCCCAGCGGAGTGGTCCGCCCTGAAGTATGGCTCTGAGCCGACGGAGGACGGACGCGATGGGAACGAAGAAGCACAAGCCGGAAGAGGTCGTGACCAAGCTGCGGCAGGTGGACGTGCTGGTCTCGCAGGGGCAGAGCGTGGCTGATGCGATCCGGGCGATCGGCGTGACGGAGGTCACCTACTATCGTTGGCGCAAGGAGTTCGGCGGGCTGAAGTCCGACCAGGTGCGCCGGATGAAGGAGCTGGAGACCGAGAACCAGCGGCTGCGCAAGGCGATCGCAGATCTCACGCTCGACAAGCTGATCCTGCAGGAGGCCGCCCGGGGAAACTTCTGAGCCCCGCGCGCCGGCGCGCCTGCATCGAGCATGTCCGGACCGTGCTGACGGTCTCCGAGCGGCGCGCCTGTCGCGCGCTCGGGCAGCATCGCTCGACGCAGCGCAAGGTGCCGCGGGGGAGAGACGACGAGGCGGCGCTGCTCGCCGACTTGATTGAGCTGGCGCGCCGGTACGGCCGCTACGGCTACCGCAAGATCGCCGCCCTGCTGCGGGCGGCGGGCTGGCTGGTCAACGACAAGCGGGTCGAGCGGCTGTGGCGGCAGGAGGGGCTCAAGGTGCCGGCTCGCCAGCCCAAGAAGGGTCGGTTGTGGGACGGGGATGGCTCCTGTGTCCGGCTGCGGCCCGAGCACCGCGATCATGTCTGGTCCTACGACTTCGTCGAGGCGCGCACGCATGACGGGCGCAAGGTCCGCCTGCTGAACGTCATCGACGAGTTCACCCGCGAGTGCCTGGCCATCCGGGTGGCGCGCAAGCTCAAGGCCCCGGACGTGATCGATGTGCTCTCGGACTTGTTCATCCTGCGTGGCGTACCTGCGCACGTTCGCTCTGACAATGGGCCGGAGTTCATCGCACAATCTGTGCAGAAGTGGATCGCCGCCGTGGGCGCAAAGACGGCCTATATCACGCCTGGCTCACCGTGGGAGAACGGCTACATCGAGAGCTTCAACGCGAGGCTACGGGACGAGTTGCTGAACGGGGAGATCTTCTACTCGCTGCGGGAGGCGCAGATCCTGATCGAGAGCTGGAGGAGACACTACAACGGAGTTCGGCCGCACGCCTCGCTCGGCTATCGCCCGCCGGCCCCGGAGGTGTTCGTGCCGGCCTTGCCCGCTTGGCCGGCTGCGCTCGCCCGACCGGCTCCGCCGGCCAAGCTACCCGTGGTGGAAAGGCCCACGGTCCACTAACATTCCACTCGGGCCACCTCGTGGGGGCTGATCAGGCACGAGCCAGCGCGGCAGCTCCAGGGCGCCCTCGATGAAGTCCTCGGCGGGGCTCGGGAAGCCGGCACACAGGGTCGGGAGCATGAACGGAACCCGCACGAGCCCGCCCGCATCCGCCGCCTGTGCACCGACCCGATAGAGACTAACGCGCGCCCTCCGTTTTAGAACGAAAAGAGAACAAACAGGCAGAAGGTTCCCGGTCAAGGCCGAGCTTCGGGCCTGTGCGGATCGGGGATGGTGCGTTCAGGAAATCGTGATAGGGATGCGGACGACCTTCATGGTGCAGACTTTCGAGGTGCACCGGGAGCGGCTTCGGCCGGGCCGCCGCCGGGACGTATCGCCGACGGAGAGCGGCACGCTCAGGCAGACTGAAGCAATAGATCAGCCTCAGTACCGAGCAGGGGATCGAGCTTGTACAAGGTAACAGGAACCGACCCGACTGGCCGCGCGCTGTCCTTCGCCTGCGGCACGGACTTGCAGGCGCTCGACAAGGTCCGGGAGTTGGCGGCGCGCGGCTTCCGCGACATCTCGGTTGCTGACCCTAAAGGGCAGCAGACAAGCGGGACTGCGTTCGAGCGCTCCGTGGGCCTGGAGTACGACTGACACCCGCCGAGCCTACGCCTTCGCGGTCGTTTGCGTAAGCTTGGCCAATGGAACTAGGCATGTGAAAGATTTGCCGTGTTGCTCCATCGATCGATGCGACTCGGCACGCATCAGATCATGATAAGACGGTGTGGTCAGAATGTCGACGCGATCACCCCAGGTGAAGAGGTGGTGGGTAAGTTCGAGCAGACCACCGGCTTTGAAGCGGACTGATAGGCCACAACCGAAGGACGCGCTTGCCGGGCACGTCGATGAGCTCCTCGCCCGCCGGGACGCCGGCGAGGAGCCGGAGGGGCTCCTACTCGCGGAAGCCTTCGCGGTCGAGGCGAATGCCATGGCCGCGCCCTGCCGACAGCGCCGCGGCACCCTACAGGCGCGCCGCCGTGCCTCCCTGTGATACCCTCGCGCCTTGGCATCGACACGTCGATGCCAAGGCGTCCGGCGCATCAGCGCCGACGCTCGTTCGGGCTTGCCTTGCGCCTCCAAACGAGGCCGTTCGGATGCGCGGCGGTATCAAATGAAACTAGATCAAAGTTTAAATTTAACCCCCTCCTGGCCTCCTTGTGGACCGAGCGGACCCGTAATAACGTCGATATATACTTTAGTGTCGACCAGCCAGATAGCCATTTCACCAGCACGGCCATTTATTTCTGGTATCCAGGCCGCAACTGCTGGGCCACAATCTCGGTAGAGGCCGAATTTCTGAAACTCGGCTAAGCGAAGCCCCATCCAGGGCATTGATGCCGGGCCTCGCCAGTTTGCGACGGAGCCTGGCAAGGTCAGAGCCCCGAAATCCGGCTCTCTGCCTTGCGCATCCGTCCATTTGCCGGCTGAAAGGCCCCCGATCGCCACGAAGCAATGCTGTTCCGTCCGCCCGCCCGTTCGTGAACCTCCCCAATATCGGAGATTGTCGATGGTGAGAGGATGGGAGCCATACTTGTCATCAAGTGCCTGCATCAGCTGACGCAGGTCGAACGCCCCCATGCCACCGAAGAGGTAGCGGCCGACTGCGAGCACCCGCCCACCGGATCGGCTGGGCTCAGTCACCAATGCCACGTATTGCTTCAAATCCTTCGATACGAAGACCTGTGCATGGGCGAAGGCGAGTGGTGGTGAGCCAGGAGGCGGGGTGAGCGTGAGCCGGTGCTCGATCTCCATGGCTGATTGCACGATTGCCTCAGCCTCCGCGACATCCATCCCGAGCTTTACCCCCAGGACGTCGTAGGGGGCGGTCGGCCGTACCGGTGGCGGCGCGGCCGGGGAGGCCGGAGCGGCCGTGGCCGGGGCGGTGGTCAGGCCGGCAGGAGGAATGGCGGGAGGTGAAAGGGCCGCGCTTTCTCCGACAGGACGCTCGACCGGAATTGTCGCCAGCAGCCGCCGTCTCTGGACGGCTGTCTGACCGCTCCACCAGCGCAGTTCGGTTGGGGTTGCCGCGAGCGCCAGCCGCAGCGGCTGGCCTGGCCGCGGCTCCCGTGCGACGATCCGCAGGTCCACGTCCATGTAGAGCCGATACTCGATCTGATCGGAACCGGTCAGGCGCGGCGCGGGCAGGTCCGGCACGTACAGGTACATGTCGTGGTTTTCGGTATTGACGGTTCCCCTCCAGAACGCGAGCACACCTCCCTTGAAGTACGGCGCGCCCCCATCCGGCACTTCGTATCGCATGGGATGTGTGTACATGCCGTAATAAAGCTTCATGAATTGATCTTTATCGAAACCGAAATGAGCCATAATCGGCATAAAATTTGATGATTTTCCAAACTGCATTGCGCTACCGGACGGATTCGGGAACCAAAGTACGGTTGCCTTCATGGGTAGTGCGTCTCGGCGTAACTCGTTCCAGCGCCTGAAAGACGGGAGAAAGCGGGTAATGTCAGCTTCCGTCGGGCGACGATAGTTCCTCGGGAAGAAGCGGCCCCACGCCGGCTCGGTTGCGCCATTGTACGGATCGTTCGTGTTTTCGATCTCCCAGCGGCCGAGGAGGTGCGAACGGAGCGCGTCGTCGTCCGGCTCTCCACCAGCCTCCCTCTGAAGAAGGAGGTAGAGCGTATCCCGATCCATAGGAACGCGCGTTGGACGAGCAGCGAGACTCACTTGGTCCTTCCGGCCCGTCGCTGGGCTGGCTTGCACCGTCCCGGCGCTGACTTGCAAGAGGATGCGGTTGGGCTCCCGGGGATGCATGACAAGGATGCCGACGATCTGCACGGTCAGACTGGCCGCCGCCGTGGTGTCGCTATCCCGGCGCTCCGCGCTCACCTCCTGGACACGGAACACCGCCCGGAACTCCCGTGAGCTATTTCCGGCGACCATCGGCTTGGCGAGGCGTGGATCGACGGGAAGTTTGATCAGGGTCTCCGGATTGGCGATCTCGATCGTGAGGCTGTTGGTACTCGGCGAAGGCAGGTTCTGCGGCACGGCCGTGCCTACCCTCCAAGTTCGCATGCCGAAGGAGCCCCCGTCGTACTCGCCGAGCGTGAGATTTCCGGGCAGATGGAAGGGCCTGCCATTCTCGGGCGTGCCGTTCGCAATCGCGGTTTTGAGACGGTCGACGAGCGCAGGCCGATCGAATTCGTTGGTGTTGCGGACCGCGTGCGAGGAGAGGACCGCGGCTTGCGCGAAATCCGCTCCGGCGCCGGCGCGCGCCGCGACTCCGATCAGCCCCCAGCTGTTGAGCGGGGTGGCGGTCATCGCATCACCCGAGCCGAGAGGGTCGACTTCCTTGACCGGTGCCCGGTATCGCTCGACCGCCCCGGAGAGTCCGTCAATACGTCGGGTCATGGCGGCATCCTCGAAGAAGGTCAGGGCCTCGAACCGGGCGCTCAGCGGCCCCCGGATCAGTTGCGCGGAATAAGGACTGGTCTCGCTGAGCGTGCCGACATCCCGCTCGGGAGCCGCCGGTCGGCCGCCGGTCAGTTCGAGGTCGAGAGCGGCGTAGATGCGGGCGATGCCGTCGCCCGTCGGAGTGCCAAGCTGGCGCCAGCGTGCGATCAGGGCACGTGCCCGCTCCTGCTCGAGTGGAATGCGTGTGGGCAGCTTGACGATATCCGACGTCGTCTGCCAATCAGGAAAAAGCCGCGGGAGGTACATGCCTCCTGGCGCGGATCCGCCGCCGTCGAGTTGCATCCCGACCTGGAGCGCGGACGTCTGGAAATCGTAATCGACGATCCGGACCGGCACCGCCATCCGCACCTTGACGGGCATCCTGGGTGCGGCCGCGATGAGGCGGGGCAGGTGCTCGCGACCGAAACGCTCGATGATGTCCTTGCGCCGGAACGGGTTCCCGCTCACCTCGCGCAGCAGAGCGTTGTCAGGCCGTCCACCGAAGAGGCCCGCAATCTCGCGCGGGCTGAGATAGCGACGCGCGAGTTCGTGCACGGCCGGCAGGGTGCCGGCGAGCCTCGGCTCCGCCGCGAGTGCTTGCAGTTGCAGGGGCTTGAGGAAAGGATCGACGCTGTCCGATCTGTAATCGCTGCGCCACGCCACGAACAGGCGGTCCCCTGCTGTGGGCACCCCGAAGGCCTTCCACGTGTCGATCGCTGGAGTGCCCCCGCCGACCCGCGGCAACGGCGGCGGCTCAAGGGCACCACCGACCGCAATCTGGCCGATCCGCACACCGAACCGCTGGCCTTTGATTCGCGGCGGGAGGTGGACGGAAACGTCCATGACCTTGGCTGCTGCCGTTGGCCCGCTCGACCCCGAATCTGCCCTCGATTGGAAGTCTCGCAGCGCGATGCGCGTAACGACCTGCACGTAGCGCATGTTGCCGAGATCGCGCGTCAGCGTTTGTGCCGTCTCGACGTCCATCTTGAGCAGAGATGCATCCGGCATCTCATCGAGCTTCGCGACGATGGGCGGACCAGACCCGATATACTCGTTGCCGGTGTCGCTCAGGCCCGTAGCTCCCTGGAGCAGGAAGCCGCCGCGGGCCCTGTCGTAGGGAGGAAGGGGGACCAGGCGGACGCGAGCGATCGTGAGCGGGGCCACCGTAGCCTGGGCCGTGAGGAACTGCTTTAGCTCATCCATGACCGCATCGCGGTCAAATTCGGTGCCGTTCGCGTAGCGCCTATCAAGCGCTACCATTTGCGGACCGGTCCAGGCGGCTCTCGTCTCGCGTGCGAAGGAGTTGAGCCACATCGCCATGATCCGGCGGTCATCGAGCACCGAAGGCTGCGCAGCGACGATGCGCCGGATGATCTCTCGGCGGAACACCGACTCGTCCTCACCAAACCAATGGGTTCCGCCGGGCCATTCGTAGACTGGTTGGCTCGTGCTGGCGGGGAGCGAGGCCGGCTGGGCGGAGCTTGCCGCGGGTGCACGATCGAGCCGTTGCGCTATCGCGAGAGAAGGCGGCGATGAAGACGTGGCGGTCGGCGAGTGGCGTATGGCCACGCCGCCCGTCGCGGACCGAGCGCCCAGCCCCCGGTCGTAAATGTTATCCGAAATTTGATGGCGCTCATCTGATAGAGCTAAACTAAGATTTGTACTCGCCATCATGAAGAGCGCGAGCAGCATGATTTTACATAGGAGAGTGTCAACGCGGGTTCGATGTACCGCGTAAGAGGGTATCGGCCGCGCATGATTTTTCTGGATGTGGGGCACGCACATTCCAGCAGCTCCATCTGTTAACAGATGCGAGCGCCGCCCATCCTAGAACAGACGACGCCATACCTATAATAAATGTAAATCAATTCAGATTTGAATATTGCAAAATTTAAGGCGCGATTTTTCATCCAATAGTATTAGATGGCAGCGTCGTTTGTATGAATTGATTGAGCAGATGGCCCCGACGGACGGCATTAGCCCGTGGCGCCGGCCTGCCGAGCGTCCAGGCCTGAGGTTCTCATCGATCTTGGTGCGGCCGAGGGTGGCCTTGGCCTTGGCGAGTCCGGCTAGAGCGCTGTGCGATCGGCCTGCAACGGCCAAGTTGGTTAGGGCGTTGGCTGGGTGAAGGAGCCAGCGATGACCTCACCCTTGTCCGTCGATCTGCGTGAGCGTGTGGTGTCCGCTGTCATAGCGGGTGCGTCCTGCCGCCAAGCTGGCGAGCGGTTCGGTGTCAGCGCCGCCAGCGTCAGTCGCTGGCATGCCCGTCATCTCCGGGACGGCCACGTCCGGCCCAAGCCGATGGGCGGCGACCAGCGCTCGCACGTCATCGAGGCTCACGCCTCGCGGATCCTGAGGCTGTGCGAGAAGCGCGGCAACATCGTGCTGTCGGAACTGCGCGACGCCTTGGCCGAGCAGGGCGTCACCTCCAGCACCAGCAGCCTGTCGCGCTTCCTGGCCCGCCATCGCATCACCCGTAAAAAGGGGCGCTCCACGCCGCCGAGCAGGACCGTCCGGACGTAGCGGAGGCCCGCCAGGCGTGGTTCGAGGGCCAACTCGATCTCGATCCGGACCGTCTGGTGTTCATCGACGAGACGGCGGCCTCAACCCGGATGGCGCGCCGCTATGGCTGGGCCCCGCGCGGCCAGCGCTGTCGCCTGCCGATGCCGTGCGGGCACTACAAGACCACCACTATCACGGCGGCTCTGCGCACGAGCGGCCTGACGGCAACGGCGATCTTCGAGGGGGCCACCAACGGCCGGCGCTTCCTGGACTACGTCACCGACACTCTGGTCCCGGCGCTCCGGCCAGGCGACACGGTGATCCTCGACAACCTCCAGGCCCACAAGGTGGCGGGCGTGCGCGAGGCCATCGCGGCGGCCGGCGCGCGGGTGGTGTACCTGCCGCCCTACAGCCCGGAGTTCAATCCGATCGAGCAGGCCTTCGCCAAGCTCAAGACGTTGCTGCGCACCGAGGCCGCGCGCACGGTAAAAGCGCTGCAGGACGCGATCCAGCAAGCCTTCGCCGCCTTCGCGCCGCAGGAGTGCCGCAACTACATCAATGCACCCGGATACCAGAATGACTGCTACGTTTCAGACTGATCGGGCGACGCTCTAGATGGTGGCCAGCGAACATCGGGCCCGAACTGGTCGGCTTCGCGAGGGGCGCTCACTATTGCGCCCGCACCTGCTGATGTCGTGGCCGCCGTTTCCAGGTCCGCTTCCTCCCACTGAGCGGACTCCTGGGCTGGGACGATTGAGAGTCTGAAAGGGGGTCAGCAGCATGGATTGCGCGAGCGCCGCTGGAATATGCGAGTGGGGTCGGAAGCAACCCCTCATAAGGTCAAGCCGATCAAGATTTAACCCTAGCGCCGGGGCGGCGGACGGATCTCCTGCCGGATCTCGCGTAGGAGGTCAGTCGCGATCCGCACCTGCTCCTCCAGGCGCACCAATCGGTCGCGATCGCGCTCCAGGCTTTCGAGGCGGCCGATGACCAGGCCGTAGCGCTCGTCGTCGCGCTTGGCCTGGCGCTGATCGGAGGCGGCCAGCTCCTCGAGCCGGGCGTCGATCCGGGCTGCGTAGGAGCCAATCCAGAGGAGTTGCCCGGCAAGCCCTACCACCAGGGTCGCCATGGCCCAGAACGAGGTTCGGCGCGGCAGGATGATGACGCCCTCGGCGTCGTCGGGAGGAGGCACCGGGCTACTCCGCCGGCTGGACCTTGGCGCTCGGGATCGCGTTCGCGGTCGCCGGGTCGGCCAGGATCGTCCTCACGGCCGGTACCGCGGCCGCGGCGGCGACGAGGCCGGCATTGCGTCGCACGTAGAGGCCCCAGCCGGTGACGAGGAGCGTCACCAGCGCGCCGCTCAGCGCGGTGGCGGTGTCGGCATCGATCCAGCCGCGCCCGACGGCGATCCCGCCGCCGAACTGCAGCAGGGTGCGCAGCAGCGTGGTGAGCTGTTCCTGGTTCATGGCGATCTTCCTCTGAAAGCTGGTACGACGGGGGTATGAAAGGGGGTCAGGCCGCGACACGCTTGCCGCAGGTGGGGCACACGAACGGCGCGGCGGCTCCGTTCGGGGCGGCCTGGAAGCCGAGGGCCGCGGCGCGCACCTCCTCGACCCGCCGGCCCCAGCCGCGGCCGAAGCGCGGCCAGGTCGAGAGCGCCCGCAGGAACGTCAGCCGCCCGTCGCACACGGCGTCGATCAGCCCCGGCCCGTCCCGGCCCTGAAGCGCTGCCAGCGTCACCGGGCCGAGCCGCCCGTCATCGGCGAGCCCGAGCGCCCGCTGCAGCCCGATCACGGCCCGCTTCGGCCCGCTGTTCACCGCGAAGTCGAACAGCGCGTAGTCGAGCCCCGCCGGCAGCGCATCGCCCTGGATCGCGTCCCAGAACCGGCGACGGTAGAGCGGCGCCACGCTCGCCGGCGTCAGCGCCCGCACCTCCGCCCGCGTCGCCGGCCGGCCGAGCCACAGGCTCAACGTGCCGATCGTCACCCCGAGGTTGGTGGCCCCGCCCGGGTCGGCCGGGTCGTCCGACCATCCGCCTTCATGAATCAGGACGAGCGAAAGCGCCCGCTCGAACGTCGTCGCGGCCATGGGTCTCTCCGGATTGTGCAGGGTGGTGCGGCGGCGCCGGCCGGATGGCCCGGGCGCGGATCAGGCCGAAGTCGGCCTTTGTCTGCAGAGGGCGGCCGTCACAGGGCGGCCGCTTGGCGCCACAGCGCGTCCAGCGCCGCCGCGTCGTAGCCGAGCGCGGCGCCGAGCCGCGCCACCATCGGGTGCCCGCGCTCGAACGTCGTCGCGCCGGACACCAGCATCCGGGCGGCGAAGCGCTCCGCCTCCGGCAGGTTCGCCACCGCCGCCTCGATCCGCGTCGGCAGTGTGCCGGTCATCACCGCCGCCAGCGCCTCGTCGGGCGTGATCGCCCCGGCCTGCGCCAGGGCCTGGAAGAACTGCCGGTCCGACACGGCAGGTAGGCCCGCAGCCGGCGCGGCTTGCAGCGCCGCGAGTTGCGCCGCCAGGGCATCGCGCTCCTGCCGCGCCGCCGCCGCCTCGGCCAAAGCCGCATCGCGCCCTGCGAGCGCCGCCGCGTCGATCCCCGCCAGCACCGCCGAGAGCGGGAACCCCGCCGCTTCGGCCTGCGCCGGCGTGAGCGCCCCGCTCGACACGAACTGCGCCTCAACCGCACCCGGCGGCGTCACGTGCTGACCCAGCACCACGTGCCAGGCCGGCGCCTCGGTCGATCCCGCCGGCCGGCCGCGATACAGGAACTCGTACAGGTAGGGATCACTCATCACGCCCTCACGCCGCGATCGCGCTGTCATCCGACAGCCGCCGCCAGTTGCCGTTGGAGTAGTAGGCGACCACGCCGGTGCCGGCGCCCGCGCCCTCGCCGACCTTGCGACCGTTGGAAACGTACAGCACCGTGCCTGAGGTGCCGGTCGGCAGGGTGGCCACCGTGTAGAAGCCGAGGGACAGCGGCCCGCTCACGGCCACAGGGCCGGAGACCGCCAATGACAACAGCGACGTTTTACCGGTCGCCCGGCTGACGACGAACGGGCTGTCGAGGTAAGCGCTGCTATCCGCGTACCGGGCTAAGAACAGATCCGATCCGGCGTTGCTGCCCGTCTCGGCGTTGTCCGTCGCGAGAAGCGCCCAGCGCAGGCTTGTCCCCGACGACCAGACGAGACGGCGCTGTGTGCCGGCAGAACCTGCGATCGCCACGCCGGAGAAGGTCGCGTACCCTCCGTTCAGTACGCCGCCGAACGTCGCCGCTCCCGTGCCGTCCAACCGCAGCGCCTCGACCGTGTTTCCGGCGCCGTTGAGAACGGACAGCCTCATGCCGCCGCCGATGCCTTGCGTCAGGTAGCCGGCGATCTCGCCGCCGTAGTTCGGGCCCTTCTCGATGCGGAGTGTCGTGTACGAGGTGCCCGATGCCGCCGCCGGGCTCAGCAGCCGGGCTATCTGGACCGTGTCGGCGCTGGAGGACGAGGACAGGATCACGCCGGCCAGGGTCGGGCTGTTGCCCGTCCCGAGCCCCAAGGCGGTCGCGCCCTGCGCCGCCGTACCGGTGAGGACGCTGCGGCCGGTCGCGCTGGCGTCGGTGATGTCGGCGGCGGCCGGGCCGGTCACCGGCTTGCCGGAGACGCGGACGTAGTCCCGCACCGTCCAGGTGCCGGCGGCGTCGGAGGTCGCGAGCGCGGTGTCTCCGGCGGCGGTGACGAGGGTCGCGCCCCCCGGCAGGATCAGGCTGGCGGGGTTGTGGGTGAGCGTCGCGGCGCCGGTGAAGCGCAGGAGCCGCACCCGGTTCGGGCTGGTGCCGAAGCTGGTGACGGTGCCGGTGCCGGTGAGCGCCACCTTGAGGGCGGGCAGCGCCCCGAGGTCGACCGTGGCGGCGACCGGGGCCGAAACCTCCGCCGCCGTGAGGTCGAGGCCGCCGGTGGCGCGGTCGATCCGCAGGGCCTCGCGCCAGGTGCTGCCGTCGGGCGAGACCTTCACCCGCAGGTCGTCGTCGCCGGTCAGGCCCAGCTCCGCCCGGCCGGAATAGCCGGACTGGAGCAGCAGCGACAGGGTGTTGCCGGAGGCCTCCTTGTTGAGGGTGTACCGGAGGTCCCCGGTCCCGCCTTCGCCCGCCGTCAGGGCGGTCCAGAGCGCCGTGTTGAGCTTGGCGGCGAACGGGTTCTGCGCGTCGGCGGTGGTGCCGAGGCCGAGGAGGGTCACGGTCTGGAGCGTCTTGAGGTCCGCCGCGGTCACGGTCGGGAAGCCGCCCGGGGTGGTGCCGTCATGCACGACGAGGCGGTTGTTGGTCGTGTCGACCGCGACCTCGCCGGGGCGGCCGGTGAAAGTGCGCAGGAACGCCCACGCCTCGCGCAGGAACTGCAGACGGATGCTCATGAGGAGGCGAGCCCGAGATCGATGACGGTCGGATAGGGATCGGAGGCGAGGCCGAAATCGTCGGCTTGTGCTGCGACCTGCGAGGCGAGGCCGAGATCGACCGGGTTTCCGGCCGCCAGCGTGGCCGCGACGGGACCGATCCTGCCGGACCCTGTCGGCGTGTAGGGGTAGGCTGTGCAGGTCGCGAGGTCCTGTAGGCCGCCGCCGAATACATTGAAGCTCTGGAGCTTCACGGTGACCGGCACCCCGATCCAGGCATCCGGCAGGGCATAGCGGAACACCGCGTCGTCGAGGCGTGCGAAGGCAGCTCCGGCCGGATGTGCCGTCGGCGCCGAGCCGTGGAGCCCCCGCATCAGGGTGGTGAGGGCGTAGGCGTTCGGGCCGGTGAGCGTCGCGCCGGCGTAGGCGACGAGCTCGTGGTCCACCAGCGCGAGCGTGACCGCGTTCTGCGCGTCGGCAAGGCTCGCCCCGGCCAGCGCGCCCCCGGATCGGGAGAGGTCCACCGCGAGCGTGCTGGCAGTGTCGGGGTTCGGGCCGGCCGGCGCCGGCAGGGGCGCGGTCAGGACGCCGTGCCGGGCCGGCGCCGTGATGGTGCCGATCTCGGCGTAGCTCACGCCATCGCGCGAGATCCAGACGTTGGCCCCGCCCCAGTTCGGATCGGCGACCCCGCCGCTTCCGCCCGAGGCAGCGATCCACACCTCGGCCCGGCCGCCGGTGAGGTCCGGCGGCGGCTCGACGATCACCGGCGGGTTGACCGCTGCGGCGGCGACGTCCCGGTTGATGCTGCGGCCGGCGGACCCGGCGACCGGATACAGGGGCGCGGTCGCGACGCCGCCGGGGAACTCCTCCGCCACGACCGTCAGCAGGCCCGCCTCGTCCTCCTCGATCTCGCGGATGCGCACCGGCGTCCGGGCCAGCCCCAGCCCCGGATCGGTCAGGGTGACGACGTCCATCGGCTTGAACCGCTCCGGGTTTTTCGGAGGCTCCAACTTCTGAGAGGATGGAGCCATGACGAAACGAACAGCCCCGTTTTCCCCTGAGGTGCGTGAACGTGCCGTGCGGATGGTGCGCGAGCACGAGGGCGAGCACGGCTCGCAGTGGTCGGCAATCCAGTCGATTGCCGCCAAGATCGGCTGCTCGGGCGAGACGCTGAGGAACTGGGTGCGCCAGTCCGAGCGGGATCAGGGCGTGCGACCCGGGCAGACGACGGACGAGCGCGAGCGGATCAAGGCGCTGGAGCGAGAGAACCGCGAGCTGCGCCAGGCCAACGAGATCCTGCGCAAAGCGTCGGCGTATTTCGCCATGGCGGAGCTCGACCGCCGGTCACGGCCATGATCAGCTTCATCGACGATCACCGGGAGGTCTACGGGGTCGAGCCGATCTGCAGGGTGCTGCCGATCGCCCCGTCGACCTACTACCTGCATGCGGCCCGACGTGCCGATCCCGAGAAGCAGCCGGTTCGTGCGCGCAGCGACGCCGCGTTGATGATCGAGATCCAGCGCGTGTTCGAGGCCAACTTCTGCGTCTACGGCGTGAGGAAGGTCTGGCGGCAACTGGCCCGGGAGGGGATCGTGACCGCGCGATGCACGGTGGCGCGGCTGATGCGCCGATTGGGCTTGGCGGGGGTGGTGCGTGGCAGGACCGTACGCACCACGATCCCCGACCCGGCCGCTGCCTGCGCTCTCGACCGCGTCAACCGCCACTTCAAGGCTCCCCGGCCGAATGCCTTGTGGGTCAGCGACTTCACCTACGTGCCGACGTGGTCGGGCTTCGTCTATGTGGCCTTCGTCATCGATGTGTTCGCCCGGCGCATCGTCGGTTGGCGGGCCTCACGCAGCGCTCACGCGTGCTTCGTCCTGGATGCTCTGGAACAGGCGCTGCACGAGCGTCGCCCTGGTCAGGGCAGCGGGCTGGTGCATCACTCGGACCGCGGCTCGCAATACTTGGCTCTACGCTATACCGAGCGCCTGGCTGGAGCAGGCATCGAGCCGTCGGTCGGCAGCGTCGGCGACAGCTACGACAATGCCTTGGCGGAGACGATCAACGGCCTGTTCAAGGCAGAGGTCATCCACCGACGCGGACCCTGGCGCTCCTTCGAGGCCGTCGAGTACGCCACCCTGGAGTGGGTCGACTGGTACAACCACCGTCGCCTCCTCGCGCCAATCGGCAACGTCCCTCCCGCCGAGGCCGAAGCGCGCTACTATGCTCACGTCGGCGACCAGGCCTCGGCCGCCTGACCCAAGCCAACAAGCCTCCGAAAAACCCGGAGCGGTTCAGCTCGAGGAGGCAATACTCCCAGGACAGCCGGAACGTGTAGGTGTTGCGGATGTAGAGCGCGCGCTGGAGCAGGAGCTGCGCCACGAGGCCCGCGACCGGCAGCGCGCAGATCTCCCGGGCCGTGACGCTCGCGCCCGCCTTGAGGCCGAAGCGCTCGATCGCCGCCTGGTCGTGGGCCTCGACGGTGGTGGCCGCGTAGGCGTGGCCGCGGTCGGAGCACTCGATCCGCTGGAGGTTGGGGATGCCGTGCGGGTCGCTGCGGGTGAGGCGGACCGGATCCTCGTCCTCGGCGTGCAGGACATCGTCGTCGGTGAGATCGTAGACCGGCGCCACGTTCGGCTGGAAGGTGACCGTGCCGCCGGCGAGCGTGGTCCCGGTGACCGGCAGGTCGCCGTAGGGGACGATCTTGAGCAGGCCGCCCGACCAGACCGGGGCGGCGTTGGTGAGGAGGAGCCAGCGGGTCAGGATGCTGCTGGCCGTCTCCTGATCGGCGAGGACCGGACTCAAGCTCAGGCCCAGAGCCGCACAGTAGGTCTGGTAGGACCCGTCGCCCGGGCTGCCCAGGATCGTGCGCGCATCGAGGGAGGCGGCCGGAAAGCCGGTGCCGTACTGCGCGTTGGTGAGGAAATCGACCAGCATGGCGGCCGGATCGGCGTCGTCGGCGCTCGACGGGCTGCCGACGAGCCGCCCCCGCACCTCGAAGGCGAGCTGCGGGATCCCGGCCGATGAGCCGAGGTCGAAAGCGGGTGACGCCGCATAGGCGGTGCCCGGATAGGCCAGGGCGGCGTCGGGATACCGGACCGCGGCCGGCGCCCAGGGATCCTGCGGCGTCGTGCCGGGGATCAGGCTCAGGCCGTAGGCCGGATAGGCGGCGCTGGCCTGCCCGTTCCAGATCGTGCCGATGCCCTGGATCGGCCCCTCGCCGACGCCGAGCATCAGCCAGGTCGAGTAGGTGGTGCCGGTGACGGTGGCCTTCTGGCCGCCGCCCTTGCCGCCGGCCGCCTTGCTGCGCTGGGCGTGGGTCTGGAAGCCGTCGTGCCAGATCAGGTTCGGGGCGGCGCGGTTGGTGCCGTAGACGATCGCCACCGGCAGCGCGCTCGAGGCGGTCTGCGTCTGGAGGCCGGTATAGTCGGGCGTGACCGCCCGTTTCTTCTTGGCTCCGAACAGGCTCACGGCGCGCGCCAGAGGCTGAAGAAGCGGGGCGCGCGATGCGGCTGTGCCAGCAGCCCGTTGCGGCTCACGGGTTCCTCGATCACCGCCTGCGCGGGCGAGAAGGCGTGCACGAGGACGAGCGGGTCGGGCGCGGTGACGATGCCGCCGTGGGAGTAGGTCCGGCCCTGGCGGACCATCACGATGTCGCCGGGCCGAGGCGCCGCGACCTCGCGGGTGCGCCCGAGCAGGAAGCCGAGGTAGCGCTCGTCGTCGCGGTGGAGGTGCCAGTCCTGCGGGTAGGGCCGCGGGTCGAAGGGCGGGACCAGGCCGGTATCGACGAAGACCCGCACCAGCAGCATGCCGCAATCGACGCCGACGCCATGGACGTCGGCGCCCGGATGGTAGGGCGTGCCGATCCAGCGCCGCGCCTCCGCGACGACGCGGGCGCGCGCCTGAACCTCGCTGAGGTTTGCGATCATCCGAGCGCCGTCTCGGGAGTGGGCACGAACGGGAATCCCCGGAACCGGCCCGCGTTGGCGAACTTTGCCCGGCAGGTCGCGAGCGTGTGGTCGCAGCCCTGGTAGGCCACGAAGGTGTCGCCTGGCGCCGGCGCGGTCGGGAGCGGATAGGCCAGGGTCAGGCCCGTGGTGTCCGCCGCCTTGATGGTGGCGGTCGCGCCCGCATTCGCCCCGCCCGTGACCGTGAGCGTGCCCTGCGCATAGGCCGGCGAGGCGCCCGCCCACGGGATCCGGGTCGGGGTGGCGCCGGCACCCGCGGCGCCCGCGGCCCCGAACGCCTCCTTGGGCAGGCCGCAGCCGGAGTCGAACAGCACGTGGTTGCAGGTCGGCTGCCAGACGTTGCGCGGCATGTCGACGTCGAGCAGCACGAGGTCCGAGGCGACCGTGATCCGGGCGGCAGTGCGCCCGACCGCGTCCACCGTCGAGACGCGGCCCTGGAACAGCAGCACCGCGCCGACCGGCGGCAGGGTCCAGTCGGTCAGGAAGGCACGCTCCCGCCGGACCGTGGCGCCGTCGAGGACGCCGTTGCGGATCGCCACCAGGGCGGGCACGCCGCCGATCAGATCCGTCGGGCGGGCCGACAGGGTGATCTGCTGCTGGTCGACGTCGAGGGCCGCGCACCGGGCCGAGCAGGATCGTGCTGCCGCCCGGGGCGGCGCCCGCGCGACCACGCTCCGCACCACCTACCGCGCCGAGCTGACCGACCCGCGCGCCTTCGCCCGCTGGGCCTGGGAGAACGCCCACGACGAGCTGATCGGCCACCTCACCACTATGGCCGAGCGCCGCACCGCCGCCGGCTTCCGGGACCTGCCCGGTGTCACCCTGCGCGAAGATCGGAAGGCCATCTGATGAGCGTCGAGAGCGACAAGCAGATCGCCGACATCCTGGCGACCTACGGCGAGCCGCTGGCCGGCAACGTCTGGCGCGTGCAGGGCACCGCGGTCATCTACCACAAGACCCTCGAGCGGATCGCCGCGCAGGCGCAGATCGCCTTCGCGCCGCCCCAGATCCTGCGCGCCGAGCGTGACGAGGCCGTGATCCTCGTCACCGGCGAGGTGCGGCTGGCGAACGATGCCGGGACGCGCCAGGAATGGTCGATTGGCGAGGCGCTGAACCGCCGCGAAGACCGGTTCATCGGCGTGCATCAACCGAAACAGCCAGTGCCACCCGGCAAGCCGCTCCCGGGCGCCTCGCCTGCGCATCGCGCCACGGCGCCGCTGAGCAAGCAGCTTCCTCCCCGCCGATCCCTCTACATTCCGGAGCCCCGCCGATGACCCAGGCCAAGTCTGCTCGCGACATGGGCGGGATGAGCCGCGCCCAGGCGAGGGCGTCGGGGCGGGTTGGTGCGGAGGGCTCGCGCCGTGGGTGACCACCACCATCCCGAGACGCCCGTCGAGCGCTCGCCGACCGAGGCGATGATGGCGGTCCTCCGCCAAGTCGTCGCGACCAACGGCGGCGGCCTCTCGCCCAGCGGCATCCCGCACAGCATCCTCAAGGGCCTCGTCGCCCGGCACCTCGTTCAAGGCAAGGCGGGCGCACCGTCGCGCGTCGTGCACACGAAACTCGGGCTCAAGCTCGTGCGTGAGGAAGCCGCCCGCACCACCCCCGCCAACATCGACAGCCTGCCGGAGACGGCGGGGGGAGGGCGGGCGTGATGGCATCTCCCGAGACTGGCGAGCGCACCGCCTCCATCACGAAGCGCCAGGACGACCGGGCGTGGCACGACATTGAGCGTTCCCTGCACGAGGGTGGCCGCCTGTTCCGACCGGCCCGCCTACGGGACTGCTACGTGCAGATGCCAGACCCGAGCCATCCGCTCCACCACATGCGCAGCCTTTCGCTCTCGCGCGTGAAGCGCCTCGTCGCCGACGGCGTGCTGCGATCGACAGGCGTCGACACCTACGCGCTGGCCGCCCCCGGCCCCCTCTTCAGCCAGGAACGCTCCTGATGCCGCGCGACCTCATCATCGACAGCTTCGCAGGCCTCCGAATGCCTGCTTCAGTGAGAGCGCCCGTCCTGCGGGATTTGGTGGAAATGGGTCACTGCATTGTGCAGTGCGGTAAATCCACCCTTCAGCTCATCAGCTTCAACCAAGAATTCGTTTGGCACTCCAGCCTTTCCAGCAGCAGCATGATTGATCTTCATGCGTCTCATATTTTTGGAAATGTCATCGGAATGAAAGGTTTTGAACAGCAATATTTTTCGCGAGGAATGATCTACAATACTTACCGCGCGAATAGCGCTCCATGGTATCCAGTCTGTCGAAATACGGCGATCAAAAATACCTTGGTCGCCAATCGAAACAACATATTTAGAATATATAAGATCTTTGGAGAGAAACGCGATGTAAATTGCGAAAACGAACAAGGCAAAATATATAGAAAATTCACCAACGCCTCCTTCAATCATGCTGTTTGTCCCCCTCGCTCCTGGCCTGATATAGAGAAGTAAACCACAAAAAACCAACGCTACGGCCGTAGCGGTGAATATAATTACCGTCTTTTTTTGGGAAACGGGCATGTCGACTTGTGTATGGCTGGTCATGACAACCTCCATTGTACAAAAGGCATCCTAGCACGTTTGACAAGGTTACATAGGTATTTCTTAAGCTTTGCTTTGATGATACCGGTATGCGGTAAGGTTGACCTCACACGAGCAGCAATTCGTCGACGGAGCGGCAGCCGGGGCAAGCCGGGAGATGCGGACGCGAACGCGCCCATTTCCCTCGTCGCCAACAACCTCGTTGGCCTGCTTGGCCAGCGACGAGACGGCAATCCATGTGACCGGCGATCCCGTCAACGCGGACGGCATCGTGCAACCCCTGCTTACCTGAGGCGCAACATGTCACGCGACTCCATCATCGACGGCTTCGCGGGCGGCGCATCTGCGGACGGTTCAGCACGATCGCGATGCGAAATTAGCTGTCACTTGCTTGGAAATAAAAATTACAGCGATTTCGTGTTGCCCGCGCCACATAATACTGCAGAAAATGTAGTCTTTGACACTCTGAACGCTAAGGATCAGATGATCGCGCGGGCAAGCTTTTGGATCGATAATTATGATTGCGCCGGAAAATCTAAGATCCGTCACCTTGCAGGCTATGCATTTAATTTCCCCCTCGATCCAAACAGTGGCGCACTGGGTCTTTGGCGAAGATCGAAGATATGTCATCTGACGTTTTTCAACAATGCCACGAAGACAATCATTTGTTTGCACCTTCCCGGCATAATGTTTATTTTATATGTGTCGAAAATTCAGACAATCAAGCGCAAATACTCGCCACTTGATGGCCTAGGCCGCTTCACGCGCGGGTGGGATGAGGCCAATGACCTTCCTCTCTTCGCCGGGGAGTGAGCGCCATGCCCGAGACCGTAGACCGGGACGCGATCCGCGCCGCCGCCCGCGCGCAACGTCTCGCCACCTGCAAGCACTGGCGAGGCGCCCTCGCGCAGCCGCCATGCGGCGCCGGCGTCGATCTTGTCGAGCGCGTCGGCCCGCGCCGGATGGTGGGGTGGGCCTTGCGCATCCCTTGCTGTACGGCGCCGGACCCCGCCTTCCTGTGCGAAGGCAAGGACGCGCCGACGGCCGAGGAGGACGAGGCCAGCGAGTGCGACATGCACGAGAGCTTCGGCTGCGTGCTCGCGGTGATGGCGGCGATCCCGGCCGACAAGACCATCACCCACGGCGAGGTGCCGTGCCCGAAGTGCGCGGGCCCCGTCTGCTGGGAGCGCTCGCCCGTCAACGGCCACGTGCGCGCTGCCTGCGCCGCCGGCTGCGTCTCGTTCATCCAGTAGGAGCGGACATGCCCACCATCACCGTCCCCGCCACCTGCTCCGGCACCGGCTGGGCCAGCCACGAGGACCGACACATCGAGACGCGGCAGGACCAGTGCCGGACCTGCGGCGGGGCCGGCCAGGTGGCGGCCCGCCCGGGCGAGAGCCGCGAGACCTCGTGGCCGTGGGCCGTGCCAGGGGCGCAGCAGGTCGCCGCCCCGGTCACCACAGACACAGGAGAGGGGGCCTGAGCATGCCGCGCGCCGTGCCCGATGCCATCGCGATCGCATTTCGTCAGCGCCTCACTCTGCCGGCAAGTGCGGTCTGCGACCTGCTAAATATGGATAGCAAGACCCTCCGCCAGCACGTCCAGGCGGGCAACATCCGCTATGTCCTCAAGGGGTTCGGCGAGCGACGCCAGCACCGGGAGTTCACGCTTGATGATGTGATGGGGTTTTTGGACAAGAGGACGCGCGAGGAATGTCCGTCTACAAGCCAAAGAACTCGCCGTTCTACCTCTTCGACTTCCGGAGGGGAGGTCGTCGCTTTCACGGATCGACAGGCCAGACAGAGAGGCGGCAGGCCGAGGCCGTAGAGCGCGACGAGGTCAAGAAGGCCGAGGCGCACGTCGACAAGCTCAAGCGGCAGTCGAAGTGAACCGCTCCGGGTTTTTCGGAGGCTTGTTGGCTTGGGTCAGGCGGCCGAGGCCTGGTCGCCGACGTGAGCATAGTAGCGCGCTTCGGCCTCGGCGGGAGGGACGTTGCCGATTGGCGCGAGGAGGCGACGGTGGTTGTACCAGTCGACCCACTCCAGGGTGGCGTACTCGACGGCCTCGAAGGAGCGCCAGGGTCCGCGTCGGTGGATGACCTCTGCCTTGAACAGGCCGTTGATCGTCTCCGCCAAGGCATTGTCGTAGCTGTCGCCGACGCTGCCGACCGACGGCTCGATGCCTGCTCCAGCCAGGCGCTCGGTATAGCGTAGAGCCAAGTATTGCGAGCCGCGGTCCGAGTGATGCACCAGCCCGCTGCCCTGACCAGGGCGACGCTCGTGCAGCGCCTGTTCCAGAGCATCCAGGACGAAGCACGCGTGAGCGCTGCGTGAGGCCCGCCAACCGACGATGCGCCGGGCGAACACATCGATGACGAAGGCCACATAGACGAAGCCCGACCACGTCGGCACGTAGGTGAAGTCGCTGACCCACAAGGCATTCGGCCGGGGAGCCTTGAAGTGGCGGTTGACGCGGTCGAGAGCGCAGGCAGCGGCCGGGTCGGGGATCGTGGTGCGTACGGTCCTGCCACGCACCACCCCCGCCAAGCCCAATCGGCGCATCAGCCGCGCCACCGTGCATCGCGCGGTCACGATCCCCTCCCGGGCCAGTTGCCGCCAGACCTTCCTCACGCCGTAGACGCAGAAGTTGGCCTCGAACACGCGCTGGATCTCGATCATCAACGCGGCGTCGCTGCGCGCACGAACCGGCTGCTTCTCGGGATCGGCACGTCGGGCCGCATGCAGGTAGTAGGTCGACGGGGCGATCGGCAGCACCCTGCAGATCGGCTCGACCCCGTAGACCTCCCGGTGATCGTCGATGAAGCTGATCATGGCCGTGACCGGCGGTCGAGCTCCGCCATGGCGAAATACGCCGACGCTTTGCGCAGGATCTCGTTGGCCTGGCGCAGCTCGCGGTTCTCTCGCTCCAGCGCCTTGATCCGCTCGCGCTCGTCCGTCGTCTGCCCGGGTCGCACGCCCTGATCCCGCTCGGACTGGCGCACCCAGTTCCTCAGCGTCTCGCCCGAGCAGCCGATCTTGGCGGCAATCGACTGGATTGCCGACCACTGCGAGCCGTGCTCGCCCTCGTGCTCGCGCACCATCCGCACGGCACGTTCACGCACCTCAGGGGAAAACGGGGCTGTTCGTTTCGTCATGGCTCCATCCTCTCAGAAGTTGGAGCCTCCGAAAAACCCGGAGCAGTTCAAAGGGCCCGATGACCTTCGACGTGGCAGCCGGCCGGTACTGCGCCGAGATCGGCGATCACACGGCCACCGCACGGGAGACCGAGCGCAACATGGCTCGCCTGGTCGAATGGATCGGGCCGGACACCCTCCTGACCGACATCACCGATGACCTTGTGGCTCGCCTGGTGGCGCGCCGTCGCGCCGACGAGAAGGTGAACGCGGCCAGGAAGAAGCGCCCCGGCAAGGCGCTGGCGCCACTCGGCCGGGTTTCGAACGGCCAGGTCAACCGGTCCGTACCCGAGCTGCTGCGCCGGGTGCTCACCCGGGCCCGCAAGGTGTGGAAGGTGGCGCTGCCCGACGAGCCGAACTGGACTGAGCACCGCCTGCCCGAGCCTCGAGAGCGTGTGCGCGAGTTGCACTACGAGGAGGAGGCCCGCCTGGAGGACGCGGAGCGGGACGACTATCGCGCGCCGCGGCTGTTCGCGCAGATCACCGGCGTGCGCCGGCGAGAGGTCGCCAGCCTCACATGGCGCCAGGTGGATTTCGAGGCGGAGGTCATCCGCGTCATGGGCAAGGGCGACAAGCCGCACATCATCCCGATCACGCCAGAACTCTACGCGCTGCTCTGGCCTCTCCGGGATCAGCACGAGACAGCGGTGTTCACCTATCTCTGTCGCCGGACCAGGAAGTGCGCCACATCGGGCCGGAAGTTCGTGCGCGGCCAGCGCTACCCGATCACCTACAACGGCCTGTCCACCGCCCTGCGGCGCTCGTTCGCAAAGGCCGGCATCGCCGACTTTCGGCTGCACGACCTGCGCCACACGAGCGCGACACGCACGCTCCGGGCAACCGGGAACCTCAAGCTGGTGCAGAAGCTGCTCAACCACTCGGCGTTGAGCGTGACCGAGAAATACGCGCACGCAGATCTCGACGACCTCCGGCAGGCCATGGTCGAGACGGCCGCCGACGATGCCGCCCGTCGCACAAAGTCCCGAACAGCTTCCCGAACAAAAAAGACGACCAAGGGACAAGTGCTTGATGTTACAGCATAGATCTGACCACAGAGCGCAATGCTTCTAAGCGGCAGGTCGTAGGTTCGAGCCCTACCGGGGTCGCCACTCCAAACCAATCCAAATCAACGGATCGGTATCTTGGCGATCGCTCTTTGTCGCTTTCTGACAAAGCAACGGAAGGGGAACGAAAGGCACCAGCATTTCTAACTGGTGCACGGGGTTCCGAATAGACTCCCGAAAAACGTTCGGTGCTCGTTGGTCCCGGACAACGGCCGAGGGCGTAGGGCAGGGGCACGTAGCCATGGTGCCCGCAACCCGATCCTGACCCGTCACCGCCCAAGGCTTGGCCCTGCAAGGATCCCGCCTGGTCCAGCGCTTTGGAGGGCGCGCAGGCGGGATCTCTCGCTGCCGATCAGCCACACCACTCCGAGGGACACGCCCCCGCCTGCCATGCCTGGGGTCCCGCTTGGTCTCGGTGCACCGGCCCCGAACCGCGAGGATCCGTGGAGGCGAAACGGCCTGAACGGGAAACCCACCCGCGGATGCTGGCCTGGGCGCAGACATCCGCGGGGTCCGCAGGCTCCATCCGGCGCCGCTTACACCGCCACGACCTTCCCCGGATTCATGATGTTATCCGGGTCGATCGCCCGCTTCAGCGTCCGCATCAGGTTCAGCGCCTCCGGCCCGTGCTCCAGCTCCATGAAGCGCATCTTCTTCTGGCCGATGCCGTGCTCGCCGGTGCAGGTGCCCTCCATGGCGATGGCGCGGGCGACCAGGCGCTCGATGAAGCCGGTGACCCGGGCGATCTCGTCGGGATCGTCCATCATCACGAGCGGCGAGGTGTGGAAGTTGCCGTCGCCGACATGGCCGGCGATCGGCGCCGTGATGCCGCTCTCGACGATGTCGCGCTTGGTCGCGTCGACGCATTCCGCGAGCCGCGAGATCGGCACGCAGACGTCGGTGGCGATGACCCGCGCCCCCGGCCGCATGCCGACCGCCGCCCAGTAGACGTCGTGGCGCGCCTGCCAGAGCCGGGTGCGGTCTTCGGCCTTCGTCGCCCACTCGTAGGGACCGCCCTCGAACTCCGCCGCGATCTCGCCGAAGCGCTCGGCCTGCTCGCGCACGCTGGCGTCGGTGCCGTGGAACTCGACCAGGAGCAGGGGGGTCTCCGGCAGGGTCAGCTTCGAGTAGGCGTTGCAGGCCGCGACCTGGACCTCGTCGAGGAGCTCGATCCGCGCCACCGGCAGGCCGGACTGGATCGTCACGATGACGGCGTCGCAGGCCGCCTTGATGCTCGGGAAGGGGCAGACGCCGGCGGAGATCGCCTCCGGGATGCCGGCGAGCTTGAGGGTCAATTCGGTGATGATGCCGAAGGTGCCCTCCGAGCCGACGAGCAGCCGGGTGAGGTCGTAGCCGGCCGAGGTCTTGCGCGCCCGCGGGCTGGTGCGAACGATGTCGCCGTTCGGCATCACGGCCGTGAGCGACAGGACGTTGTCCTTCATCGTGCCGTAGCGCACCGCGTTGGTGCCGGACGCCCGGGTCGCCGCCATGCCGCCCAGCGAGGCGTCGGCGCCCGGATCGATCGGGAAGAACAGGCCCTGGTCGCGCAGGTGCTCGTTCACCGCCTTGCGGGTCACGCCGGGCTGGACCACGCAGTCGAGGTCCTCGGCGTGGACCGCCAGCACCTTGTTCATCCCGCTCATGTCGATCGAGATGCCGCCGAACGGCGCGTTGACGTGGCCCTCGAGCGAGGTGCCGGTGCCGAAGGCGACGACCGGCATCTTGTGGGCGGCGCAGACACGCACGATCGCCTGCACGTCCTCGGTGCTCTGGGCATAGACCACCGCGTCCGGCGGCTGGTTGGCGACCCAGGTCAGGGTGCTGGCATGCTGCTCGCGCACCGCCTGCGAGGTGACGACGCGGTTGCCGAACTGCGCGGTCAGCTCGCGGATGACGGCGTCCACGGTCTCGGGACCAGGGCGCTCGCGCGACGGGGCGGGGCTCGGGGCGTTCATGGCGGGTCTCCCGGACGTTCTCTGGCGACCGGACGGGACCGGCCTTTTGCCGGCCACTCTAGCAGCCGTGTCCCGGCCGGCATATCCGGAGGCCCGGTCACGGAGAAGTGCGCTCCGTGGCTGGCACCTTGCCCCAAGGTGCAAGGCATCCGGGGATGCATCCCTCACCCAAGCGTGGTACGTCCCAGGGCGCCCTTGTCATCCCGCCTGCGCTCACCGGGAGCCCCACAATGGCTGACGACCGTCCCGCCTCGGTCTTCTTCTTCGCGCCGTTCGTGTCGTCCACGATGGCGATCGAGCCGGGCTGGATCGATTACAACGGCCACCTGAACATGGCGTATTACCACGTCCTGTTCGACCGGGCGGTGGACGAGGCGTTCGGCGTCGTCGGCCTCGGGCCCGACTACATGGAGACCGGTCGCGGCACGACCTTCGCGGCCGAGGTCCATGTGCGCTACCGCCGCGAGCTGATCCTGGACGATCCCGTGCGGGTGACGCTGCAGCTCATCGCCTTCGACGAGAAGCGGATCCACTTCTACTCCGAGATCCGCCACGCCACCGAGGGCTGGGTCGCCGCCACCTCCGAGAACCTGTCCCTCCACGTCGATCCGGCGACGCGGCGCGTGGCGCCGTTCCCGGAGGACATCCAGGCCAATCTCTCGGTCATGCTCGGCTCGCATGCCCGGCTGCCGCGGCCCGACGATCTCGGCCGGGTGATCGGCGTCCCGGCCCGCGGCCATGCCCGGCCGGACACCATGGCCTTCGCGGCTGCCGGCGCCCGGGTGAGGCACTGACGGGTCGGCGACCCGTGACGGGTCAGCGACCCGGCACGATGATCGGCGCCGGCGGCGGCGGCAGGCTCTGCTGGCGCTGGATCTGGCCCTGAAGCTGGTTGGTCTCGAACCGGTTCTGCTGCTGGATGCTGCGTGACTCGGCCCGCGATTCGATCGAGCGGTTGATCCCCTCGACGGATTGCTGGGAGCGGTTGGCGGGAACCTGATTCTGCGCCAGCGCCGGGAACGGCATGGCGACGAGCGCCAGGATCAGGAGGCTGTGGGCGCGCATGGGATACCTTTCGAAAACCGATGGCCTGTCCGTGAGGGACGACGCCGAGGTTCCTGCAAGGTTCCGGTGCGAGGGTGCGGTACAAGGGTGCGGTACAAGGGTGCGGTGCTCGGCGAAAGAGGGATGCGCCCACCGCTCTCGACGCCGTTCGCGTTTTGGTCCAGTGATGCGGGCATGACTCGCGACTTCCCGGCCGGGACCGCCCCCACCTCGATCTCCGCCCGCGCCCGCGCTGCGGTGGTGCCCCAGGACGCGCCCTATCTCACGGGGCTCAACCCCGAGCAGCGCCGCGCCGTCGAGGCGACGGAAGGGCCGGTGCTGGTGCTCGCCGGCGCCGGGACCGGCAAGACCCGGGTGCTCACCACCCGCATCGCCCACCTGATCGCCACCGGCCGCGCCCGGCCCTTCGACATCCTGGCGGTGACCTTCACCAACAAGGCCGCCCGGGAGATGAAGGAGCGCATCGGCGCCCTCATCGGCCCGGCCGGGGAGGGGATGCCGTGGCTCGGCACCTTCCACGCCATCGGCACCAAGATCCTGCGCCGCCACGCCGAGCTGGTGGGCCTGCGCTCCGACTTCACGATCCTCGGCACCGACGACCAGCTCCGGCTGCTGAAGCAGGTGATCGCCGCCGCCGACCTCGACGAGAAGCGCTGGCCCGCCCGCAGCCTCGCCGGCACGATCGACGGCTGGAAGAACCGCGGCCTCGGCCCCGAGCAGGTGCCGGCGGGCGAGGCCGGCGCCTTCGGCTTCGGCAAGGGCGGAACGCTCTACGCCGCCTATCAGGAGCGCTTGCGGGCACTGAACGCGGTCGATTTCGGCGACCTGCTGCTGCTCTGCCTTCGGCTGTGGCGCGAGAACCCGGATGTGCTGACCAATTACCAGCAGCGGTTCCGCTACATCCTGGTCGACGAGTATCAGGACACCAACGTCGCCCAGTATCTCTGGCTGCGCCTGCTGGCGCAGGGCCACCGCAACGTCGCCTGCGTCGGCGACGACGACCAGTCGATCTATGGCTGGCGCGGTGCCGAGGTCGACAACATCCTGCGCTTCGAGCACGACTTCCCCGGCGCGCTGGTGGTGCGGCTGGAGAACAACTACCGCTCGACCGGCCACATTCTGGCCGCCGCCTCGGTGCTGATCGCCCATAACGAGGGCCGCCTCGGCAAGACCCTGCGCACCGACAGCCCGGAGGGCGAGAAGGTCACGGTCACCGGCGCCTGGGATTCGGAGGAGGAGGCGCGCCTCGTCTGCGAGGAGATCGAGAGCCTGCAGGCCAAGGGCCACGCGCTGTCGGAGATCGCCGTGCTGGTGCGCATCTCGGCGCAGATGCGCGAGGTCGAGGACCGCTTCGTCCAGCTCGGCCTGCCCTACCGGGTGGTCGGCGGCCCGCGCTTCTACGAGCGGGCCGAGATCCGCGACGCCCTGGCCTACCTGCGCATCGTCGCCAACGGCTCTGACGACCTCGCCTTCGAGCGGATCTTCAACACGCCGAAGCGGGGCTTGGGCGACGCGACGCTCCAGGCGCTGCACGGCCTGGCGCGGCGCGCCAAGGTGCCGCTGCTCCAGGCCGCCCGCATGATGAGCGAGACCGAGGAGCTGAAGCCCAAGCCCCGCTCGACCCTGCGCGCCCTGTGCCAGAGCTTTTCCCGCTGGGCCAAGCTCCTGGAGGACCAGCCGCACACCGAGGTGGCGCAGACGATCCTGGAGGAATCCGGCTACACCGAGATGTGGCAGAAGGAGCGCACCGCCGACGCCGCCGGCCGGCTGGAGAACCTGAAGGAGCTGGTGCGCTCGATGGAGGAGTTCCCGGACCTCGCCGGCTTCCTCGAACACGTCTCTTTGGTCATGGATGCCAACGAGGCCGAGGGCGGCGACCGGGTGAGCCTGATGACGCTCCACGCGGCGAAGGGCCTCGAGTTCGACACCGTCTTTCTTCCCGGCTGGGAGAACGGCCTTTTTCCGAACCAGCGCGCCCTCGACGAGAGCGGTCGGGCGGGGCTGGAGGAGGAGCGGCGCCTCGCCCATGTCGGCCTGACCCGGGCGCGCAAGCGGGCCAAGATCTCCTTCGCGGTCAACCGGCGCATCCACGGCCTGTGGTCCTCGACCGTGCCGAGCCGATTCATCGACGAGCTGCCCGAGGCCAGCGTCGCGGTGCTCGACGCGCCCGCGAGCTTCTCGCAGGGCCCGTCGCGGTTCGACCGGCAGGCGCCGGCCTTCGGCTCGTCCTACTCCACCCCGGGCTGGCAGCGGGCTCAGGCCCAGGCCGCCGCCCAGGACCGGTTCGGCGGGGGCGGGCGCAGTGCGGCGCCCGGCCGGCGCGGGCCGCAGCAGATCGAGGGCACGCTGGTGGCCAAATCCACCGGCACGCCGTCGGCCTTCGAGCCCGGCGCACGCATCTTCCACACCAAATTCGGACCGGGCTCGGTGGCGGCCGTCGACGGCAACAAGCTCACCGTTGACTTCGACAAGGCCGGCCGGAAGATGGTCCTCGACAGCTTCGTCCAGCCGGGCTGAAGCGGTCCCGCGGGCGCCCGTCTGCGGGATCTACGTTCCGTCTGCGGGACCTCGCTCCCGTATGCGGGCCAACCGGGAGCGGCGATCAGGTGGCGAGCTCATCCGGCCAGCCGGTCCTCACGGTCCGCGCCGACGCCGCCCATCCTCCAGCGTCGGCTCACTCCACCTCTGTGTGGTTTTCATCACAATTCGTCGCTCCGTACGATGCCCCTCCGGTTTCGCAGGGGCATGGTGCGGCGCGACAATTGCTCGTTCATCATCGGCTGCTTACCCTGTCGGATGAAACAGGCGGACTTGTCCACCGCCTGCGTCAACCCCGACCGGAACCGTTGCGGCCGATGAGGCTTTGAGTCGTCACAAGACCAAAGGAGATCTGGGACACGAGAGGGCACACGATAATCGGCACCGCAAGTCCAGTGGGAGTGTTGATCCGTGAAGAGACGACGCGCACGACTTGAACTGGTTGATGACCGCCCGATCCGGGTGCACCGCACTCGCTTCGAGGAAGAGCGCAACCCGCCACCGATCCAGCCGATGACGGCCCGCCAGGCCGAGTATCTGGAAGCCCTCGGGTCCCACCCGCAAGTCATCGTTCTCGGCCCCGCCGGCACCGGCAAGACCTACATCGCCGGAACCCGCGCCGCAGACCTGCTGCGCCAGCGCCGCGTCGCCAAGGTGGTGATCACCCGGCCGAACGTGCCCTCCGGCCGATCCCTCGGCTTCTTCCCCGGCAGCCTCGAGGAGAAGATCGCGCCCTGGGTCGCCCCCCTCACCGAGACCATGAAGGAGCGCATGGGCGACGGCGCCTTCGAGATCGCCGTCAAGGCCCGCGAGATCGAGGTCGTCCCCTTCGAGGTGATGCGCGGACGCACCTTCAAGAACTGCCTGGTGATCCTCGACGAGGCCCAGAACACCACCCCGGCCGAGATCAAGATGTTCCTGACCCGGATCGGCGACGACACCCAGGTCATCATCAACGGCGACGTGTCCCAGACCGACCTGCGCGAGACCTCGGGCCTGCGCACCGTGATCCATCTGGTCAAGAGCCGGATGATGCCGATCCCGATCGTCGAGTTCGGCCTGGACGACATCGTGCGCTCAGGGATCTGCGCCGAATGGGTACGGGCCTTCGAGGAGGCGCGGGTCTGAGATCGCGACGCCTGCCCGGCCGGAGGGCCGGGCAGGTCGTTTCAGGCGCGTCACTCCGATCCCGATGGCCGTAGCGTCTGGCCGCCCTCTTCCCGGGCACATCATCGCAACCCCCGAAATCTGCCCTGGCGCCAGCAACCATCGCACGCCCGAACGCTTCCTAGGGTCGACCGCCTCCTTACGCTGACCCAGGACGCATCCATGGCTCATCTCCTCGTCATCGGCGCCAGCCAGGGCATCGGCCTGGAGACCGTCAAGGCCGCGCTTGCCGCGGGGCATCGGGTGCGGGCCTTCGCCCGCTCGGCGGGCAAGATCGCGCTGTCAGACCCGAATCTCGAACGGTTTCCCGGCGACGCCCTGTCGGCTCCCGACATCGCCGGGGCGCTCGACGGGATCGATGCCGTGGTGCAGGCCCTCGGCGTGCCGTTCCGCGACCTGTTCGGGACGGTGCGGCTCTTCTCGGACGCCACCAACGTGCTGGTTCCGGCGATGGAGGCGGCGGGCGTGCGCCGGCTGGTGGCGGTGACCGGCTTCGGCACCGGCGACAGCCGCTCGGCGATCGGTCCGCTGCAACGGCTGCCGTTCCGCCTCGTCTTCGGCCGTGCCTATGACGACAAGGATGCGCAGGAAATGCGCATCCGCCGCAGCACCCTCGACTGGACCTTCGTCCGCCCCGGCGTGCTCACCGGCGGGCCTGCGACCGGGCGCTACCAGGTGCTCGACCGGCCGTCCTCCTGGAAGAATGGGCTGATCGCCCGGGCGGACGTGGCGCAGTTCATCACCCGGGAGATCGAGAGCGGCGAGCATGTCCGGCGCGCCGTCGTGCTGATCAGCCACCCGCTCCCGGTCTGATCCCATGGACAAGATCCTCTACTATGCCGTCACGCTGATCGAATCGGTCCTCGGCGTGTTCGGCATCCGGTCGTTCTACGATCAGCCCCGCTACGCGGTGGTCGAGACGCTCGACCGCGGCGTCGAGATCCGCGCCTATGAAGGGCGTGTGGCGGTCGAGACCGACGCGCGCGGCCAGGGCGACGGCGAGGCGTTCGGGCGCCTCTTTCGCTACATCACCGGGGCGAACCAGGCTGGCGACCGCATCGCCATGACGGCACCCGTGGAGGCCGGCGGCCAGCGCATCGCCATGACGGTGCCGGTGGAGCAGGGGACCGGCGGGACGATGCGGTTCTTCCTGCCGCACGCCGTCGCGGCGGCCGGCGCGCCGGAGCCGACCGAGCCCGGCGTGCGGCTCGTCCAGGTGCCGCCGGAGCGGATCGCGGCCCTGCGCTTCTCCGGCCGCATCACGCCAGAGATCCGGGCCGAGCAGGAGAGGATCCTGACCGAGGTGCTGCGCAAGGCGGGACGGAGCCCGGCGGCGGCGCCGTTCTTCATGGGCTATGACCCGCCCTTCGCGCTTCCATTTCTGCGGCGCAACGAGGTGGCGGCGCGGTTGGGGTCGTGATCGTTCGATATTGACGTGCGATGACGTTCAAAAGGATAGCGCGTCCCCATCTCCCGTGTGGGAGAGGGGTCAGGAGTGAGGGTGGCTCGACGTCCGGACAAGGCTGGAAATGTCGAGCTGCGCAGCGCGACGCTCAGCGGATTATCCTGGACCGGAGACACCCTGCTCGATCTCCGATCGCCCCCGACTCCTTTTCCATATGGGAGAAGGGATCCCGCGCTTTTGTATTTTTAGTTTACTGCAAAGGAAGCGGAGAAAGCCATCGGCGGCCGCTCATCGCCCGTCTGCCCGCGCCACCGCCCGCTTGATGACCTGCTGCACCTCGACATTCGACAGGAAGAGGTCGTGGTTGATGAGGCCGCTGCCATAGTCCGAGGCGTCGGCGACGCGCACGCCGAGCGCCTCCAACCGGCTGCGATCCGCCGCGCCCGCCCGCACCACGCCGCCCGCGATGGTGCTCGAGAGTTCCAGCGCCCGGTCGTTGGTCGAGGAGATGACGGTGATCTTCTGCGCTGCGGTGCCGAGACGCTCGATGCCGTTGGTGAACAGGTCGATGTCGATGTCCGGCGCGGCGAGCACGATGGCGCCGATCCGGTCGAGGGCCGCCTCGCCGGCATCGGCCCGCAGCATGCGCAGGGTCTCGAGGGTGAGGAGAGTGCCCATCGAATGGGCGACGAGGTGGATGCGCCCGCCCTGGGCGGTCGCGAGCGCCCGCAGCAGGTCCTCGAAGGCGTCGCGCGACCACAAAGCGCTCTCGCGGTCGTAGCCGTAATCGAAGGTCTTGCCCGCCGAGGGCCAGGTGAACAGGCCGGAGACGCCGCGGAAGCGGATCCCGTCGGAGAGCTGCGCCGCGCTCACCGCCGCGGTCTCGAACGACTCGCGGTAGCCGTGGACGTAGAGCAGCACGTCGCGGCCAAGCGCGGCTTCCGCGAAGGCGGTGGCGGCCTCGGGGCCGGTCACCACCCGCGGCGCCGAGGCGATGCGCCAGTCGCCGGTCACCACCGACGAAACCTTGCCGATCAGCGAGCGGTCGGGCGCGGCGAGGCGCACGGTCGCGAAGGCGAGGCCGCGGCCGCGCTGGTCGGTGAAGTAGGGCGGGCGGCCGGCGGGATCGGCGGGGCGGCGGGTGGTGGCGACGAGGAGCACCGGGCTGACGTCGAGGGCCGATTGCTTCTCCGGGCCCGCCGAGTCGCCGATCAGGCCGCCGCCGAGGCAGCCGCCCAGCGACAGGCTGGCGAGGGCGGAGAGGCCGAGGCGGGCCAGGCCCCGGCGCGTCGGCGCGGCGTTCGCTGTCATGTCGTCCCACTCGTCACCGGCGCGGCCGGCTGTCGCCTGCGCATTCAGGCCGGTGATGCGGCATGATCGTGGCCGTGGCGCGTCGTGCCACGGCACAATGGCGCGTCGCCCCCGGGCAAAGCCCCGGCTGTTGCCCGAAGGTCACGCGTCTTCCGCCCTTCGTCCACAGCCGGGGCCCTCGACGGACGGGCGACGAGCCGGCAGAACGCTGTCATGACCGTTCCGGCCCCCGACCTCGCCCAGCTCCTGTCCGGTAACCGCGCCGCCCTCGCCCGCGCCATCACGCTGGTGGAGTCGAAGCGGGCCGACCATCGAAGCGCCGCCCGCGAACTCCTCGACGCCGCCTTGCCGCATGCCGGGAAGGCGGTGCGGGTCGGCATCACCGGCGTGCCGGGGGTGGGGAAATCCACCACCATCGACGCGCTGGGCGCGAGCCTGACGGCGCGGGGCCACAAGGTCGCGGTGCTGGCGGTCGATCCGAGTTCGTCGCGCACCGGCGGCTCGATCCTCGGCGACAAGACCCGGATGGCGCGGCTCGCCGTCGATCCGAACGCCTTCATCCGGCCCTCGCCCTCCTCCGGCACCCTCGGGGGCGTCGCCGCCAAGACCCGCGAGACGATGCTCCTGTGCGAGGCCGCCGGCTTCGACGTGGTGCTGGTGGAGACGGTGGGGGTCGGCCAGTCCGAGACCGCGGTCGCGGACCTCACCGACTTCTTTCTGGTGCTGATGCTGCCCGGCGCCGGCGACGAGCTGCAGGGCATCAAGAAGGGCATCCTCGAACTCGCCGACATGATCGCCGTCAACAAGGCCGACGGCGAGGAGGGGATGCGCCGCGCCATGGCCGCCGCCGCCGAGTACCGGGCGGCGCTGCACATCCTGACCCCGGCGAGCGCCACCTGGGCGCCGCCGGTGACGACGATCTCGGGCCTCTCCGGCCAGGGGCTCGACGCCCTGTGGGATTCTGTGCTCGACCACCGCCGGAAGCTCACCGCGACCGGCGAGATCGCCGCCAAGCGCCGCGAGCAGGACGTGAAATGGATGTGGGCCCTCGTCCACGAGCGGCTGCACCAGCGCCTCACCGGCAGCGCCGAGGTGCGCCGGCGGACGGCGGAGGCCGAGCGGATGGTGGCGGCGGGCGAGCGCTCGCCCGCCGCCGGTGCCGACCTGATCGCCGAGACGGTCGGCCTGTAGCGTCAGTAGCCGACGGTGAAGCGTCGGCGGAGATGGGCGGGCCGCTCGATCTCGTCGACGAGGGCGACGGCGTAGTCCTCGTAGGTAATGCGGCTGCCGCCCTCGCCGACGAGCAGCTGGTCGCCGCCGAGGCGGAACCGGCCGGTACGCTCGCCCGGCTCGATCAGGGCCGAGGGCGACAGGAAGCTCCAGTCGAGGTCGCTGACGGCGCGCAGGGCATCGAGGAAGGCCACGCCCCTCGTCGCCTCCTCGCGATAGGCGTCGGGGAAATCGGGCTGGTCGATCAGCCGCCGGCCCGGTGCGACCTCGAGCGAGCCGGCGCCGCCGACCACGAGGTAGCGCGTGACACCCGATTCCCGCACCGCACCGATCAATGCCGCGGGGTCGCAGAGGCCGAAGCGCACCGCGCTGACCACCGCGTCGTGACCGGCGAGCAGGCGGGCGAGCCCGGCCGGATCGCCCGCATCCCCGGCGACCGGCTCGACCAGCGGCGAGGCGGCCGGCGCGGGATGGCGGGCGATGGCGGTGACGCGGTGGCCCCGCGCGACCAGTTCGTTGACGAGGCGCGAGCCGACGTTCCCGGTCGCGCCGATGACGGCAACCTTGGCCATGAGACTCTCTTGGTTTGGTTTGGCGATCTGGTCTATATTCGAGACCGAGGACAGAGCTAGACCGCCGCGACGGGGTGCGCAAGACGTCACCGGCTCGGGACCAGGTCAGCGCGCAATGACCATCGGAGAAAACCTTTGCTCGACGGGAAGAAGCGGGCTGTGACCTTGGGGCATCCTTGCCCGATCCGCGACGTCCTCGACCGGATCGGCGACCAGTGGAGCCTGCTGGTGCTGGCGACGCTGGAGCCGGGCGTGAAGCGCTTCAGTCAGATCGAGCGCGAGATCGGCGACATCTCGAAGCAGATGCTGTCGAAGACCCTGCGTCGCCTCGAGCAGGATGGTTTCGTGCTACGCGAGGTCCATGCGGAGGTGCCTCCACGGGTCGAGTATCGGCTGACCCCCCTCGGCCACTCGTTCCTCGACCCGATGCGGGCGCTGATCCGGTGGGCGGACGAGAACCACGCCGCGATCACGGCGGCGCGGCAGGAGGCGGGGGCGGCGTGACGGCACCCTGCGCAGCGAGACCCCGGCTCGGCGGGCTGGCTCTTACCCAGGACGCCGCCTGCCACGCGGCCTTCCTCCGAGCCCGGGGGAACGGGGTTCGCGGAGCGTGATCCGGAGCGCCTACGCGGCTTCGTCCGCCGGCTCCGGCAGCACCATCACCCGTGGCGTGTGCCCCGTCGCCTCCAGGAAGCGGATCAGGTCACCCGGCGCCACTGCCGTGGTGGCGCCGTTGTGGAGCGGGTGGAAGTTGACCGGGTCGTGCGCCATCAGCCCGGCATCGAGGATCACCGCGACCGTGCCGTCGCGGTCGTTGATGAGGCCGAAGGGCGTCACCGAGCCGGGGCGCACGCCGAGCCGCTCGTAGAGCAGCTCGGCCGAGCCGAAGGACAGGCGGCCGGTGGCGCCGAGCGGCCCGTGCAGGCGCTTGAGGTCGATCCGCGCCTCGGCCTCCGCGACGACCAGGAACAGCCGGCCGCGCTTGTCCTTGAGGAAGAGGTTCTTCGAGTGGCCGCCCGGCATCGCCGCCTTGAGGTCGCGGGATTCCGCAACCGTGTGCACGGGGACGTGCTCCACGGTGGCGTGAGCCACGCCGAGATCGTCCAGGAAGGCGAACAGCTCCTCCGGCGTCGTCACCCCGCTCATGCCGCGAGATGCCGGGCGAGCGCCGCCGGGTCGACGTTGCCGCCCGACAGGATCACGCCGACGCGCTTGCCCTTGACGGGGACTGCGCCCTCGAAGGCGGCGGCGGCGGCGAGGCAGCCGGTCGGCTCGACCACGAGCTTCATCCGCTCGACGAAGAAGCGCATCGCTGCGACGAGCTGCGCGTCGGTGGCGGTGACGATGCCGGCCGCGTCGCGCCGGATGATCGGAAAGGTGTGCTGGCCCAGATGCGTGGTGAGCGCCCCGTCGGCGATCGAGACCGGGACAGGGATGCGCACCACCTCGCCCTTGGCGAGCGATTGCTGGCCGTCATTGCCGGCCTCCGGCTCGACGCCCCAGATCTCGACCCCCGGCGACAGGGCCTTGGCCGAGAGGCACGAGCCGGCGAGGAGCCCGCCGCCGCCGAGGCAGACGAGCAGCAGGTCGAGGGGGCCGACCTCCTCGATCAGCTCCTTCACCGCGGTGCCCTGGCCGGCGATCACGTCCGGATGGTCGTAGGGCGGGATCACCGAGAGGCCGCGCGCCTCGGCGAGGCTGCGGCTCACCGCCTCGCGGTCCTCCTCGTAGCGGTCGTAGGTGACGATCTCGGCGCCGTAGCCGCGGGTCGCCGCGACCTTGATGGCGGGCGCGTCGTGCGGCATCACGATCACGGTCGGCACGCCCTGGAGCGCGCCCGCATAGGCGATCGCCTGGGCGTGGTTGCCGGACGAGAAGGCGAGCACCCCGCGCGCCCGCTGCTCGGGCGAGAGCGCCGCGATGGCGTTACAGGCACCCCGGAACTTGAAGGCGCCGGCCCGCTGCAGCGGCTCGGCCTTGAAGAACAGGCTCGCGCCCGTCCGCGCATCGGCGGTGCGGGAGGTGAGCACAGGAGTGCGGTGGGCGATGCCGGCGATCCGTCCGGCCGCGGCCTCGACGTCGGCGAAAGTGACGCTCATCTCAGCGGTTCTCGAAGTTGGGCTTACGCTTCTCGACGAAGGCCTTCATGCCTTCCTTCTGGTCGTGGGTGGCGAAGAGCCCGTAGAACACCCGGCGCTCGTAGCGGATGCCCTCGGTCAGGGTGGTCTCGAAGGCCCGGTCGACGCTCTCCTTGGCCACCATCACGGAGGGCAGCGACATCGACGCGATGGTCTCGGCCGCCTTCATCGCCTCGTCGAGGAGGTCGGCCGCCGGGATCACCCGGGCGACGAGGCCGGAGCGCTCGGCCTCGGCCGCGTCCATCATCCGGCCGGTGAGGCAGAGATCCATCGCCTTGGCCTTGCCGACCGCGCGTGTCAGGCGCTGCGTGCCGCCGGCGCCGGGGATCACCCCGAGCTTGATCTCGGGCTGGCCGAACTTCGCGGTGTCGGCGGCGAGGATGAAGTCGCACATCAGCGCCAGCTCGCAGCCGCCGCCGAGCGCGTAGCCCGCCACCGCGGCGATGATCGGCTTGCGGCGCCGGCCGACCTTGTCCCATTCGCCGAACGGATCGGCCATGTAGAATTCGGGATGGGTGCGGTCCTGCATCTCGCGGATGTCGGCGCCGGCGGCGAACGCCTTCTCCGAGCCGGTGATGACGATGCAGCCGATGCCGTCGTCGCGCTCATAGCCGTCGAGGGCGTGGTTCAGCTCGGCGATCAGCGCGTTGCACAGGGCGTTCAGCGCCGCCGGACGGTGCAGGGTGATGAGCGCCACCCGCCCGCGCGTCTCGACCCGGATGTTTTCGTAAGCCACGGCGTTCTCCCGATCCTCTTCCCTGCTTGGCTAGGGGAGGGCGACGCGGCGCGCAAGCGTTCGCCCAGGCCGTCGGCGTCAGCCCGGCGGCGGCGGATCCGGCGCCTCCACCACCTCCTGGCGCTGGAGTTGGAGGGCGACGAACCAGCACAGGGACGCCCAGGCGGCGCCGACGCACCAGCCGGCGAGGACGTCGCTCGGCCAATGCACCCCGAGATAGACCCGGCTCATCCCGACCAGCAGCGTGGTGACGACGCCGAGGCCCATCACGAAGGCCTTGACCTTGCCCGAGCGCTCGACCCGGGCGAGCAGGATCGCCAGCGTCAGGTAGGCGATCGCCGACAGCATGGCGTGGCCGCTCGGGAAGCTCGCCGTGAAGGTCTCCATGCCGTGCGGCACCAGGTCCGGCCGCGGGCGGCGGAAGAACAGCTTGAGCCCCGTCGACAGGATCTCGCCGCCGCCCACCGCCACCAGCACGAACAGGGCGGCGCGCCGCCGCGCCGTGACCGCGAGGTAGAGCACCACGCAGGCGGTGACGTAGACGATGCCGAACACGCTGCCGAAGGCGGTGATGTCCCGCATCGTCTCCGGCAGCCAGTGCGGCCCGATCGGCTGGGCGAGGTCGCCGGGCACGCGGAGCGCCAGCAGCAGCCGGTCGTCGAAGCCGAACGAGCCGCCCTCGCGCACCTCGTCGGCGAGCTTGAGGAACCCGAAACCGAACAGGCTGACGGCGAGCAGCGAGGCGAGCGGCCCGATCTCGTTGAGGCGCAGGCGCAGCCAGACCGCGGTGGCATGGCGCCGGAACGGGATCTCGACCATCACGCGCCCCCGAACGGAAACCGGCCGCGGGCCTCCCACGGGCCGCCGAGATAGCGCCAGAGCAGGAGGCCGGTGCCGGTGATCTCCCGCGGCACGAAGGCGGCCCCGAGCTCGCGGTGGAGCGCCCGGGCCTCCTCCGGCGCGACCTTGTTCTGCACCGTCACGTGCGGCCGGTAGCCCTGGCGGTCCTGCGGCGTCAGCCAGGGCGCGAAGCCTGCGGCGAGCCGACCGCGCAAGGACGACAGGCGGGGCGACTCGAGCGCGTAGGCGACGCCGCGGCCGATGAAGCGCAGGGACGCGACCTTGACCGGCAGCGGGCCTTCCGCCCGCACCTCCGCCGCCAGGGTCTCGACGATGCCGCGCTCCTCCTCGCCAGGGAGGTGGTGGAAGAGCGTGACGTGGGCCGGAATCCGGTTGAGGGCCGGCGGGAAGTAGCGGCGGCGCTGGCCGTCGAACTCCGCGAAGGCGGCCTCGTCGAGCTCCAGGGTGAGGATCAGGGGGTCTTGCGGCATGCTCCCGGCGAAATGGCGCGGGCTTCGGGAATGGCCAGGGCCGGCGGCGCTGTTCAGCTGAAGCCAAGCCCGCTACACGGCGCGGATGCGCGACAGCACCGACATGGTCCATCTCGGCCGGGATGGCTGGCTCTTCCTGACCGGCGGCACCAACCGGGTGCGCCAGCAATACCGAGCGAGCGTGAGGATGGCCTGGCGGCTGTGGCGCTGGCGCCGGCTGGTCGAGGCCCGCACCGCCAAGGCCGCAAGCCTCGGCATCCGCGCCTTCCACGTCGTGGTGCCGGAGAAGCTGAGCATCTACGACGACCGGCTCGACGGCCTTCCCCTGGACGCCGCCCTGTCGCCGGCCCGGCGCCTGGGCGCGCGCCTCGCCCGCTCGCCCGCGGCCCGGGCCTGGATCGATCTCGTCGGGCCGTTGCGGGCGGCGCGGGACGCCGAGCCGCCGCTGTACCTGCGCACCGACACCCATTGGAGCCAGGAGGGCTGCCGCCTCGCCTACGGGGAGATCATGCGGGCGCTCGGCGCCGCGCCGCCGGCCGATCTCGCAGCGCGCCCATTCCACGACCATGACGGCGTGCGCGACCTCGGGGCTAAGTTCGATCCGCCGTTGCGCGAGACGATGCGGGTCTACGAGGTCCAGCGCGACGCCGTGCGGGTCTACGCCAACCCGCTGGTCGGGGCTTACGAGGCCCGTGGCAAGGCCGCCGACCTGCATGTCGGCGCCCACGTGGTCTTCCGCAACGAGAGCCCGGCCGCCGATCCCCGGACCCTGATGCTGTTCGGCGATTCCTGCTCGCATTTCCACCCGATCTTCCTGACCGGGCTGCTCGCCGAGAGTTTTCGCGAGCTGCACTTCGTCTGGTCGGCCAGCCTCGACTGGTCTTACGTCGAGCGGGTGCGCCCGCACCTGCTGGTGGTCGAGGTGGCGGAACGCTTCCTGGCCCGGGTGCCGACCGACCTTTTCGACGTCGAGGCGGAGGGCGTGCGGCGTCGCGACGGGCGGGAGAGCGGTGAGGCCGGGATCTGAGCGGCGTCCCTCACTCCTCCGCCGCACACCGCGCCGCGCCCGATTCCGCCGCGTCGCACCAATCCGTCCCGGTCCACAGCCGCACCTGCACGGTGGCGACGCCGTCCGCGACGGTGATGCGGTTATAGGCGTTGGGCTCGTTGCCGCGCAGTCGGGTCGAGGTGGCGGAGCCGGCCTGGACCGCGAGGAGCTTGCGGGCGCTCGCCTTGGCCTCCGGCCGGTCGATCTCGGCCTTCGGGCCGTCCGGGGTCGGCTCGGCGAAGCGGGCATAGCCGCGGTGGAGGTGGCCGGCCAGCGTCAGGCCGACGCCGCAGCGCCGGAAGGCGTCGAGCGCCTCGTCGGCGCGGCCGACCAGGCGTGCCTCCTCGTCCCAGGGCGGCGGCATGAAGGGGTGGTGGCCGACCACGATGCGAAACAAGCCCGGCGGCAGGGCGTCGAGGCGGCCTTCCGTGCGCTTGATCTGCGCCCGGGTGATCTTGCCCTGCGACCAGTCGGTCTCCGGCGCCCAGGTCCGCACGGTATTGAGGCAGATCACCGCAATCTCGTCGTCCTGGAAGACCGGCTCGGTCTCCGGCGCGACGTAGCGGCGGTAGCGCCGGAACGGATGGAAGAAGCGCTGCCAGAGCCGGAACGGCGAGATGTCGTGGTTGCCCGGCACGGCGATCCAGGGATTCGGCAAGCGGTCGAGGAAGGCCTTCGCCTCCAGGTATTCCCGGGTGCGGGCCCGCATGGTGAAGTCGCCCGAGATGATGATCAGATCCGGGTGGTCGCGGTTCAGCTCCGCCACCAGGCCCTCCACCACCGCCCGGTCGGTGCGGCCGAAATGCAGGTCCGAGATATGGGCGATCCGCCTCACCGGGGATCCTCCGCCGGCACGAGGACCCGCAAGGCGTTGCGGTGGAGCCGGTAGCGCAGGGGTGGGGCGATCAGCACGACCTCTCCGTCATTCATCACCCGCAGGGTCTTGCGGGCATCGAGGGTCAGGGCGTCGGTCTCGTGCCGCTCCAGCTCCGCCAGGCGGCGCCATTCGCCGATTGCGAAGCCGAGCCCGAGGCGCACGAGCCGCGCCGCCGACAGGGTCTCGACGAGGTAGAGCGTGAGGTGCCCGCCGTCGACGCCCGCCCGCGACAGAACCTGGCCCAGCTCCTCCCGGTAATCGCCGCAGACCACCGCGAGTGCCCGGAACCGCACCCGCCGGGTCCCGCCGCCGAGGGTCAGCGTGGCGCGCTCCCGCGGGTAGCGGCCGAGATGGCGCAGCAGGCCGGCGACCATCCGCAGCCCATCGAGGAGGCCCATCCGGCCCCGCTTCGCCTCGCGGTGGCGTGCCATCCGGGCCGGCATGCCAAGCACCGAGTTGATCAGGAAGACGTGGCCGTTGACCTCGCCGGCATCGATCGCGCGCGCGGTGCCGGTCGCCAGAACTGCCACCGCCGCATCGAGGTCGAGGGGCAGCCCGAGGTCCTTGGCCAGCAGGTTCATGGTGCCGAGCGGCAGGATGCCGAGGGGAATGTCCTGTCCGGTGAGGACTTGCGCCGCGCAGGCCAGCGTCCCGTCGCCCCCCGCCACGGCGACCGCGTCGATGCCCGGGACCGAGGCCGCGGCCTTCAGCCGCTCGGGCAGGGGCGCGTCGGGCCGCGGCTCCGGCACGACGGCGAGGCCCGCCGCTTCCAGCCGTCCGCGCAGGAATTCGGGCGTCAATCCGCCGTCGACGAGGGAGCCTGCTGCGACATTCGCCACCAGCACGACCCGGCGGGCAGGCGCCTTACCACTCTGTGTCGTCACGCGATCGTCCCGGGCGGCGAAGGCGCCGCCCAGGCAACATGCCGGGCCCGTGTCTCAGGCGGATGGCAGTACGAAGCCCGGCCGCGCGCCGCGGGCCGGGCTTCGGCGCCTTGGGTCACGGCATCGCCGGACTTACTTCTCGGTGCACAGGCCCGCCGCCGAGAGCCGGCGATGGTGGCGCGGATCGCAGTCGGTGGCCAGGAACGAGGCCCACTCGGCCTTGGAGCCGTAGAAGGCGTTGCGGTCGACGTCGCCGCGCACCCCCGGAACGCGCCCGGTCGAGGTGAACTGCCACAGCATCCAGTCGCGGTTGGCGTAGCGCTGCTCCGGCTCGGCCGCGGTCGAGCGGACCCAGTGCGGGTAATCCGGCAGCTCGCCCTCCAGCACGTCCTTGTGGAAGGTGATGTCGGTGTAGATGATCGGCCGCTTACCCGTATAGGCCTCCATCTCCCGCAGCATGTACTCGGTCATGGCGAGGGCCTGGGCCTTCGGCAGCTTCTTCGGGCAGGTCTGCGAGTGGCCGTTCCACTCGACGTCGAGGACCGGAGGCAGGGCGGTCGGGTCGTTGGGGACGTTGCGCTTGAACCAGTCCATCTGGTCCTTGGCCGAGCGGCACCAGAACACGAAGTGGTAGGCCCCCCGCGGCACCCCGGCCCGGCCGGCGCCGTCCCAGTTCTCGCGGAAGCGCTCGTCGACATGGTCGCCGCCCTCGGTCGCCTTGATGTAGGCGAACTGGGTGCCGGCGCCCCGCACCGAGGTCCAGTCGATCGGACCCTGCCACTTCGAGACGTCGATGCCCTGGATCGGATGGTTCTTGGCCCGGGCGACGCCCGGATGGGGCTTCACGTCGCCCTTGGTCGGGTAGAAGTCGGCGCCCCCGCCGGCGCAGGCCGTCAGCGCGGCGAGGCTGGCCGCCGCCAGCGCGCGCTTGCTCCATCGGACGCCGCGCGACACCACGGAGGACCACGGGGCGGAGGGGATCGTCGACTCCATCGGCATCGGGGCGCGGCCTGACTTGACGCGGAACACTATGGCTATTCGATGCGGTGGGGCCGGTTAATGGAAGCTTGACGGGATCTGAACGGAATTTCGAAACGCGTGGCCAATAAGCCACGTAGGGCAGCCGCGAGGCTCGCCCCGACCTCGTCCATCGGGCATAAGCCCTGGATGGAAAAGATGTTTGTCGGGGCGGGGAATGGCCAAGGTTCTGTTTACCATCGGTTACGAAGGCGCGGACTCCGAGCGCTTCACCGCCGCCTTGCGCGATGCCGGCGTGGCGACCCTGGCCGATGTGCGGGCGGTGGCCCTGTCGCGCAAGCGCGGCTTCTCGAAGAGCGCCCTGGCGGCCGGCCTCGCCGAGGCCGGGATCGGTTACGCGCATCTGCGCAGCCTCGGCACGCCGAAGGCCGGCCGTGAGGCGGCCCGCGCGCACGATGCCGGGCTGATGCGGCGGATCTACTGCGACGAGGTGCTGGACACGGCCACGGGCGAGGCTGCCCTCGACGAGCTGGCGGCTTTGGCCGCCGTCGGGCCGACCTGCCTGCTCTGCTTCGAGCGCGACCCGGAAAGATGCCACCGGCGGGTCCTGAGCGAGCGGCTGGCGGGGAGGGGGTTCGAGGTGGTGGACCTGTTCGCGTAAGGCGCGAGCGCCGCCCTCGGTGCTGCTCGCCGATTCGACTGGACCCATGAACCGCCACGCCGCACCATGCCGGCGTCCCCGGTGCGATCATTTTCCTCCGATGCTCATCCCGTCACCGACGGCCCGTGCCGTCGCCGCCCTCTGCGTGACCGAGATCGCCGGCGGGACGGCGCGCCAGGCGCTCGGCGTGCTGGTCCTGGCCGGCGGGCTGACCTCGACGATCGTCTGGCCGCTCTCGGGGCTCCTGCAGGCCCCGGGGCTCCTGCAGGCCCAATGGGGCTGGCGCGCGACGACGCTGGCCCACGTGTCCTGATGCTGCTCGTCTGCGTGCCGCTGCATGCGGCGCTCGCGCGGCGGCCGGGGAAACGACCCGGCGCGGAGAACCGCCGAGCCCGCCCGCATCGACCGGGCGCGCTTCATCCTTCTCGCCCTGAGCTTCGCGGCGAGCGGCTTCTTCACCTGGGGCTTCGCCCTCACCTTCATCATCCTGTTCGAGGCCGCGGGGCTCAACCATGCCGGCGCGCTGGCGGCGGCCTCCTTCATCGGCATCGCCCAATGGGCGGGGCGCATGGTCGATGTCCTCGGCGGCCGGCGCTGGTCGGGCTTCGTCCTCGGCCTCGCCGCCTATGCACTGTTCCCGCTGAGCTTCGTCGTCCTGCTGATGACCAGCACCTTCGCCGGCGCCATGCTCTTCGCCACGCTCTACGGCGTCGCCAGCGGCGTCGGTGCCATCACCCGCGCCACGCTCCCGTTGCAGATCTTCCCCTCCGGCACGTATGCGCGCGCCTCGGCGCGCCTGGCGGTGCCGCTCAACCTCTCCTTCGCCGCCGCGCCCCCGGTCTTCGCCGCCATCGTGACGAGGGCCGGTCCCCATGCCGCCCCGTGGCTGGTCCTGGCGATCTCGGTGGTGGCGTTCGGCCTCCTGTTCAGCTTGCGGCCGCGGGTCCGTCGCGTGGCGCAGGAACCACGGCCGAGCCTCGCGCTGAGGGTCGAATCACAGCGGCGCGCGCGATCGCGCCGCACGCATCCCGGGGTCGGGCGCCGAAGGCAGCCCGCCTGCGCGGTGCCCGGCTGCATTATCTCTCACCCACCCGCGGCAGCGGCGCCGGCGCCTCGCCCGGCAGCGGCAACCCGATCCGTCGGCGCCTTTGCGCCGTCGCGCCATCCGCATGGGCGGCCTCGATATTGCCGTAGAACTGGTCGGCGCTCGCTTCCCAGGTGTAGCGCAGGGCCTCCGTCCGGCAGGCCTCGCGCGGGATCGCGAGCGCCGCGCGGGCCGCGGCGCCGAGATCGGGGTCGAGAATTCCGACCGTGGTGCCGCCGATCACGTCGAGAGGGCCGGTCACCGGGTAGGCTGCCACCGGCAGGCCGCTCGCCAGCGCCTCGAGCAGGACGATGCCGAAGGTGTCGGTCAGGCTCGGGAAGACGAAGACGTCGCTCGCGGAATACACCCGCGCCAGCGCCTCGCCCGTCAGGGTGCCGAGGAAGCGCGCGCCGGGATCGATGCCGGACAGCCGCGCCCGGTCCGGCCCGTCGCCGACGACGAGCTTGGTCCCGGGCAGGTCGAGGCGCAGGAAGGTCTCGACGTTCTTCTCCACGGCGAGCCGCCCGACGAACAGGAAGAACGGCCGGGCCAGACCGGCGAGCGCGTCGGGCGGCGCCTCGCCGTCGCGGGGGCGGAAGAGGTCGGTGTCGACGCCGCGGGTCCAGCGCATCAGCCGGGTGAAGCCGCGCCCGGCGAGGTCGCGCTCCAGCGAGGGCGTGCTCACCATCGTGCCGCTCGCGGCGCCGTGGAAGCGGCGCAGCCAGGCATAGCTCCAGCGTTCCGGCACCGGCAGGCGGGCGGCGAGGTATTCGGGGAAGCGGGTATGGTAGCTGGTCGTGAAGGGGCGCCCCTGCGCCAGGCAGACCCGGCGGGTGGCGAGCCCGATCGGCCCCTCGGTGGCGATGTGGACGTGGGTCGGGGCGAGGCTCGGGAAGCGGGCCGCGACGCCGCGGGCGGTGACCAGGGAGAGCCGGATCTCGGAATAACCCGGCAGCGGCACGCTGGCGAACTCGAGGGGCGTCAGCATCACCGGGTCGTGGCCACGCCGGCGCCCCGCCGCGACCATGTGCTCGAGGGAGCGGACGACGCCGTTGACCTGCGGGTGCCAGGCATCGGTCGCGACGAGGAGCCTCACGCGACGGCCCGGGTGCTGTGAGGGCCGGCGCCGGGGGCCGGGGAGGCGGGCAGGGAGTTGCGCGCGGCGGGCGCCAGCTCTTCGACCAGGGTGGCCGGGCGGCTGCGCGAGGTGAGGGGCGTGGGGGCCTCGGCGTGGGCGCGCTTCCACTCGGCGAAGCGGATCACCTCCATCGTGCCGTCGTAATGCTCGACGACCGCCGTGCAGGATTCCACCCAGTCGCCGGTGTTGAGGTAGTGCATGTCGCCGACCATGCGGCTCGCCGCATGATGGATATGGCCGCAGATCACCCCGTCGGCCTCGGCCCGCCGGGCCTCGGCGATCAGGAATTCCTCGAACCGGCCGATGAAGTTGACGGCGTTCTTCACCTTCAGCTTGGCCCAGGCCGACAGCGACCAGTAGGTCAGGCCGAGGCGCCGGCGCACCCAGTTGAGATGGGTGTTGACGAACAGCGCCGCCGTGTAGGCGCCGTCGCCGAGCAGAGCCAGCCAGCGGGCATGGCGCACCACGAGATCGAACTGGTCGCCGTGGATGACGAGGTAGCGCTTGCCGTCCGCCGCCTCGTGCAGCACCTGATCCTGGATCTCGATGCCGCCGAAATGCATGTCGAGGAAGTCGCGCAGGAACTCGTCGTGGTTGCCCGGCACGTAGACCAGGCGAGATCCCTTGCGCACCTTCCGAAGCAGCTTCTGCACGACGTCGTTATGCGCCTGCGGCCAGTACCAGCCCGAGCGCAGCTTCCAGCCGTCGACGATGTCGCCGACCAGGTAGATCTCGTCGGCATCCACTTCGCGCATGAAGTCGAGCAGCAGCTCGGCCTGGCAGCCCTTGGTCCCCAGATGGATATCCGAGAGGAACAGGGTTCGCACGCGCAGCGCGTCGGCGTCCTCGGCCACGTGCAATCTCCTTGGCGGCGTCTCGCGCCAGCCAAACCCTATTCGCGTATCACTTTGATGACGTGGACGTCGCACACGGAACCTTGGCCGGGGATCGGGACTCGAATTCGTTTGCGGAGGCTTAATCCACATCATGCGGATTGCGCAGGTCAGGCGCCCGCACCGGCCTCTACCTCGGCCGTGGCGATTCGTGGTTCTGAACCATTGCCCCGTCGCGTTCCCGCGGCCGCGGCCACTTTCCCGACCTTGAGAAAAGCGCCCCGCCCATGGCAGCCCCCCTCGTCGTCCCCGGCCGGTCGGTCACCGGATCTGGCGCGTCGGGGCGCGCGGCCGCCCGGCCCTATCTCGGCATCGGGCTCAAGGTTCTGTCGGCCCTCGCCTTCACGCTGATGTCCGCCGGGGTCAAGACGCTGGCCGACCGGTTCCCGACCGGCGAGATCGTGTTCTTCCGCTCCTTCATCGCGATCGCGCCGCTGCTGATGTGGCTGCGCTGGCAGGGCGGCGTGCGGGAGGCGGTGGCGACCCGGAACCTCAAGGGCCACGTGCTGCGCAGCATCATCGGCGCCTGCGGCATGTTCGCGGGCTTCGCCGGCCTCTCGTTCCTGCCGCTCTCCGACGCCGTGGCGATCGGCTACGCCTCGCCGCTCCTCGTGGTGGTGCTGGCCGCGATCGTGCTGCACGAGCGGGTCCAGGCCTATCGCTGGGCCGGCGTCTCCGTCGGCTTCCTCGGCGTGCTGATCACGCTCGCCCCGCACCTCGAATTCGGCGGGGCCGGCGGTGGCGGGTCGACGGGCGCGCTGTTCGCGATCCTGGCGGCGGGCTGCTCGGCGGCGGCGACGATCCAGGTGCGCAAGCTCACCGGCACCGAGCGCACCGGCGCCATCGTGCTGTACTTCTTCCTGTTCACCTCGCTCCTCGGCCTCTCGACCCTGGTCCTGGGCTGGCGGATGCCCGGCTGGTCGGATCTGGCGCTGTTCGTGGTCGTCGGCGTCCTCGGCGGCATCGGCCAGATCCTGCTCACCGAGAGCTACCGCCACGGCGACGCCTCGCTGGTCGCGCCCTTCGAGTACACCACCATGCTGTGGTCGGTGCTGATCGGCTGGTTCGTGTTCGGCCAGCTCCCCACGGCCTCGATCGCGCTCGGCGGCGGCATCGTGGCGGCGGCCGGCGTGTTCGTGGTCTGGCGCGAGCGGCGCCTGGTGGTGGAGCGGGCCCGCGAGGCGGCAGCCGGAGGGGCGCGGGCCGGCTGATCACGGGCCGTTGACGCCCGCGCTCGCTCGCCCTTACTCCGGGGGGCATGCATATCGGCCCGCAGCCCCGGGCCCAGCAGGGAAGCGCTCCATGCCCGCACGCCCCCGCCCGCCCGCACCGGGAGCCCGCCCGTGAAGCCTGACGGTGGGCACGCGGCCGTGCCGGTCGATCTGCGGCTCTACGGCCTCCTCGATGTCGGGGTCTGCGGCGGCGACGCCGATCACCTCGCCCGGATGGCGGCGGAGGCGGCGGCCGGGGGCTGCACCCTGCTGCAATACCGCGAGAAGACCATTGCCAACGCCCGCGAGACCGTCGCGCGCCTGCGCCGGATCCACGCGGCGCTTCAGGGGAGCGGCGTGCCGCTCCTCGTCAACGACCGGGTGGATCTCGCGCTCGCCGCCGGCGTCGAGGGCGTGCATCTCGGCCAGGAGGACCTGCACCCGGCCGACGCTAAGCGGCTTCTGCCCCGCGGGGCGATCGTCGGGCTCACCGTCAAGAATGCCGCCCAGGCCGACGAGCTCTACCGGCTGCCGGTGGATTACGCCTGCATCGGCGGCGTCTTTTCCACCACCAGCAAGGACAACCCGGACCCGCCGGTCGGGCTCGACGGGCTCAACCGCATCGTCTTCCGGGCGCGCCTCGCCCGCGGCGCCGGCCTGCCGGTCGGGGCGATCGCCGGGATCGACCGCAGCAACGCCGCCGCGACGATCGGGGCGGGCGCGGACGGAATCGCGCTGATCTCGGCGTTGTTCGGCACCGGCCGCGACGTCGAGGCGCGGGCGCGCGACCTGCGCGCCGTGATCGACGGGGCCCTCGCGGCGAGAGGCGCGGCATGAGCGGGCTCGGGACGATATCGGGGTCCGGCAGGATCGCCGTCACGATCGCGGGTTCGGATTCCGGCGGCGGCGCGGGCATCCAGGCCGACCTCAAGACCTTCTCGGCCCTCGGCGTCTACGGCGCCAGCGTGATCACCGCGCTCACCGCCCAGAACACCCGCGGCGTGCAGGCGATCCACGACGTCGACCCGGAATTCGTCGCCCGTCAGATCGAGAGCGTCTTCACCGACCTCGACGTGAGGGCGGTGAAGATCGGCATGCTGTCGCGCTCGGCCGTGATCGCCGCGGTGGCGGAAAACCTCGCCCGCTACGCCGCCGGCCTGCCCCTGGTGCTGGATCCGGTGATGGTGGCGACGAGCGGCGACCGGCTGCTCGCCGACGACGCCGTCGAGGCCCTGCGCCGCAAGCTCCTGCCCCATGCCGCGGTGCTGACGCCGAACCTGCCGGAAGCCGCGGTGCTGCTCGGGGAGGGGGTCGCCGGCACCGAGGCGGCGATGCTCGACCAGGGGCGGCGCCTCCTGGCGCTCGGCCCCCGCGCGGTGCTGATGAAGGGCGGCCACGGGGCGGGGCCTACGAGCGTCGATCTCCTGGTCGGGCCGGATGACCGCATCTTGCGCCTCGAAGGCCCGCGGATCGCGACGCGCAACACCCACGGCACCGGCTGCACCCTCTCGGCGGCCCTCGCCGCCGGTCTCGCCCGCGGCCTGGCTCTGCCAGACGCAGCCCGGGAGGCCAAGACGTACCTGACCGCCGCGCTCGCCGCGTCGGAGCGGCTGCGGGTCGGGCACGGCAACGGGCCGGTGCACCACTTCCACGCCTGGTGGAGCTGAGACGGTGGCGCCGTCGAACGGCCCCTTTCGAAGGGATCGGCCAAGCCCCGGGCAGCGATGCGTCATCCCGCCGGAATCGGCCCGCGCGGCCGCATGAACTCTTGCGCGCTCCGGGCGATTGCGTTTGATGGAGCGTACGGGCGTTCGGATTGCGGAACGCTGCGCGGTGATTCAGTGGGATTCAAGGGCGGGCGATGGGCGTCGAGCGGGGGCGGGAACGCCCCAAGGATCTGATGACCGGGGCGCAGGTGCTGTCGGGGCAGCTCGGCAAGACCATCCAGCGCCTGCGCAAGGCCTATAACCTGTCGCTGTCGGAACTGGCCGAACAGTCCGGCGTCGCGAAGTCGATCATCAGCCAGATCGAGCGCAACGAGACCAACCCGACGCTGGCGACGATCTGGCGCCTGAGCCAGGCCCTCGACGTCTCGATCGAGCGGGTGCTCGCCACCGGCGACGAGGAACCCTTCATCGAGAAGTCGTCCCGGGCCGACACGCCGATCCTCGTCTCCGATGACGGCCGGATGCGGCTCGCCATCATCGGCTGGATCAAGACCGTCGAGTGGCTGCAATGGTACGACCTCTCGGCCGATCCCGGCGGGGTGCTCGATTCCGATGCCCACCAGCGCGGCTCGGTCGAGTGCCTGTCGGTCACCGAGGGCGAGTTCGAGGTCGACGTGGCCGGCGCGGTGCAGCGGGCCCGGGCCGGCGAGACCCTGCGCTACCGCTGCGACCGGCCCCACACCGTGCGCTGCGTCAGCGAGGGGACGGGGCGGGCCTTCATGGTGGTGATCATGAAGGCGGCTGTGATGGAGTGAGGGCCTGAGGATTCAGGCGGCCTGACCCGCCTCTCCGGGCCCCGCTCGACGACACCGGCTTTCCTCGGCGCGTCGATGTCGGCCCGCGGCGCTTGACCGGCCCTCCCGGCGACCCCGGTGGTCACCGCCCTCCTACGGCCTCCGAACCGCTCTCCCAACGCTCGAACTCATCCCGAGGTGCTGACGCTTGCGGCAGCGTCGAAAGGGGCACCGGTGATTTCGGAGACTTCCCGTGCCCTCCTTCGAGGCCAACCGATCGTCGATCGGCCGGCACCTCAGGACGAGGTCGAGGATGGGACGGAGGGATACGGCACGCTCCCGGCGGGAGCGGGCAAGCTCAACCCCCGGCGTTGATCCATCGCACCAGATCCGCCAGCACCAGCGACAACGCCCGGTCGAGGCCGTTCGCCGCCACCCCGGCGTTCACCTCCGCCACCGGGACGCGGGCCTGGAACACCTTGGCCGCCACGACCGTGCCGGTGCTCTCCTGGATCAGCTTGGCTGAGAGGTCGACCACCGCCTCGCGGGTGCCCGCATGGATGTCGAAGGACCGCAGCTCGGTGATCAGCACCGTGTCGGCCGCGACCTTGTCGCCGGGGCGGCTGACCGACTTGAGGCGGTTGGCGTTCTCGAGGCTCTGGATCAGCCGGGTCTGGACCAGCCGGGGCAGCCGGTCCGCCCATTGGCCGCCACCGAGATAGGACACCGCGCCGCCGGGCTCGCGCACGATGATCCGGTCGGCCTCGAAGGGCTGCAGCCCGACCGGCTCCGCCACCACGATCGAGCGCCGCGCCGCGCCGCTGCGGGCCGCGCCCGGCAGGGCGGTGAGGTCGAAGGTGGTCGGCACGGCGCCGCTGCCGCAGGCGCCGAGGACGAGGGCCAGACCGACGGCCAGCAGGCCGGGAGCATGACGCGGGGAAGGGACCTTGAGGAGCATGGGAGCGGGCGGACCGGAAGGCGGGACCGGGACAGGCCCGGAAGCTTGACCGAAGACGGACGGACAACGCCCGGCCGGGCGCGCGGGTGCAACCGCGGCGAGGCCGCACCGCAACATGATCAGCGACCGTTGTATTCGGGCAACGACGGCTTGCCGCCGAAGATCACCTGCGAGGGGTCGCGCTCGATGTTGCGCACGGCGCTGTTGAGGCTGTTGAGGGTGCGCTGGCCATCGGTCGCCAGGGTCTGCACCTCGCGCCGGCCGGTGCCGCTGAGGCGGCTGACGCTCTGGGTCAGGGTGGCGGTGCGCTTGTCGAGGTTCTCCGACATGGTGCGGAAGGCCCGGCCCGCCTCGCGGATCGAGATCGCGGCGTCGCGCACCTCGGCGAAGGTGCTCTTGCCGGCATCGCCCGCGGCGGAGCCGAGGAAGCCCTCGGCGCCCTTCAGCACCGCGTCGAGCCGGTCGGCGGAGGCGTTGAGCTTGCCCGCCAGCGCCCGCGCGTCGTGCATGCCGGCCTGGACGTCCGGCGAGGCGGCGGCGAGGGCGGCCGAGAACCTGTCGGCATTGTCGATCAGGCTCGCGAGCTTGCGGCCGTCCACCGCCTTGGTCAGGGCGTCGAGGGCCGGCGCGCTGTCGCCGAGCGTCTTCGAGAACCGCTCGACATTCGCGAGCGTGCGGTTGATCGCGCCCTCGTTGCCGGCGACCACCCGGTCGAGGCGCTGGAGCATGTCGTCGGCGCGCTGCGCGATGGTGCGGGCCGCGGCCATGAGGTCCTGGATGTCGGAGGCGTCGGCGAAGATCGTCGGAACGGGATCGTTGTTGGTCGGCGCGAGCGGCGGGGCATCGGCGCTGCCACCGACGAGGGCGATCGAGGCGACGCCGGTCAGCATCGTCATGTCGAGGCGCGCGCGCGTGTCGGCGCGCAGGGGCGTGCCGCGATTGACCTCGATGATCGCCGTCACCCGGCGCGGGTCCTGCGGCAGCAGCCGGACGTCGGTCGCCTCGCCGACCCGGATGCCGTTGAAGGTGACGACCGCCCCCTTGGCCAAGCCCCCGACGCCACCCGAGAACACGATGCGCACCGGCATCCGGGCCTGGTTCGCGGAGCTGCCGCGCAACCAGAACGCGAAGGCGAAGCCGAGTGCGATCACCGCCAGCGTGAAGGCGCCGATCAGGACGTTGTTGGCGCGGGTTTCCATGCCTTAACGGTTTCCATGCTCGTGCGGGGCGGAGAGCGGGAGAGACGCCCTCGAAGGCGCCTTCGGGGCATGGTCTAACCCGCCAAGCTTAGGTGAGGCCCGGCGACGGGCGGGTGCGGGATCGCACATCAGGCGACGCCCTCCACTGTTGCGCGGGATGAAACGACTTCCGCTCCCGGCACCACGATCGAGCGGGCGCGCTTGCCGTGGAAGTAGGAGCGCAGCCACGGGTGGTCGGAGGCCAGCATCGCCTCGATCGGCCCCTCGGCGATGATCAGTCCGTCGCCGAGGGCCGCGATGCGGTCGCAGGCGGTGTAGAGGCTGTCGAGGTCGTGGGTGACCATGAACACGGTCAGCCCGAGCGTGCGCTGGAGCGTCGCCACCAGCTCGTCGAACTCGCCGGCGCCGATCGGGTCGAGGCCCGAGGTCGGCTCGTCGAGAAACAGCACCTCGGGGTCGAGGGCCAGCGCCCGGGCGAGGGCGGCGCGCTTGATCATGCCGCCGGAGAGCTCGGAGGGCAGCTTGTCGGCGGCGTCGGGCTTGAGGCCCACCATCTCGATCTTGAGCCGTGCGAACTCGTCGAGCAGGCGCTCGGAGAGCTTGAGGTGCTCGCGCATCGGCACCTGGATGTTCTGCTTGACGGTCAGCGCCGAGAACAGGGCGCCCTGCTGAAACAGCACGCCCCAGCGCCGTTCGATCACCCGGCGCTGGGCCAGGCTCAGCCGGTCGACGTCCTCGCCGAAGACCTCGATCGTGCCCGAGCGCTTCGGCACCAGGCCGAGCAGCGTACGGGTGAGCACCGACTTGCCCTGGCCCGAAGGGCCGACGAAGCCCAGGATCTCACCCCGGCGGATGTCGAGGTTGAGGCCCTTGAGCACCGTGCGGTCGCCGAAGCCGACCACGAGATCGCGCACGCGGATGATCGCGTCGCGGCCTGGAGGCGCAGGGTGGAGGGGGGCTGGGATCGCCAAGGGTGGGGGTCGCCTCGCTCAGAAGTCGATGGCCGCGAAGAACACCGCGAAGAGTCCATCGAGGACGATGACCATGAAGATTGACTTGACGACTGAGGCGGTGACGTGGCGGCCGAGCGACTCGGCCGAGCCCTCGACCATGAATCCCTCGACCGAGGCGATGATGCCGATGATGAGCGCCATGAACGGCGCCTTGATCAGCCCGATGGCGAGGTGACGGAAGCCGATCGCGTTCTGGAGCCGGAAGGCGAAGGCTTCCAGCGACAGGCCGCCATAGAGGAGCGAGGTCAGCGCACCGCCGGCGAGCGCCGCGAGATCGGCCAGGAAGGCGAGCAGCGGCAGGGCGAACATCAGGGCGATGATGCGCGGGACGATCAGGATCTCGATCGGGTCGAGGCCCATGACGCGCAGGGCATCGACCTCCTCGCGCATGCGCATCGAGCCGATCTCCGCCGTGAAGGCCGAGCCGGAGCGACCCGCCACCATGATCGAGGTGAGCAGCACCCCGAGCTCGCGCAGGGTCAGGATGCCGATCATGTTGACGACGTAGGTCTGGGCCCCGAAGCGCTGGAGCTGGATGATGCCCTGCTGGGTGACGATGCAGCCGACCAGGAACGAGATCAGCATGATGATCGGCGCGCCGCGCAAAGCGATCTGCTCGACCTGGTTGACGAGCGCCGGCCCGCGGAAGCTGCGCGGCCTGGCGAGCACCCGCAGGCAGCCCGCCACCACCTCGCCCAGGAAGGCGAGCCCGGCCAGGCCCTGGTGGCCGAGGCTGCGCATGCCCGACCCCAGGCTGGCGACCGGGTCGAGGGGGTTGAAGCGCCGGCGCCGCGCCGCCGGCGCGGCCTCGCGGTAGGCGACCTCGCGCAGCAGGATCAGGTGTTCCGGGGAGGCGCCGGCGTAGGTCGTGCCGGCGGGCAACGCGGCGCGCGTCCGCTCCAGCACCCAGGCGCCGAGCGTGTCGAGGCGGGCGAGGCCCGAGAGATCGATGACGAGGGGCGAGCCGGCAGACAGAGTATCGGCGGCCAGCATCTCGGCGGAGGCGGCCTCGACGGCAGGGGCCTGGTCGGCGGTCCAGCGGCCGGCGAGGCGCGCGGCGACGCCGTCGCGCACGCGCTCGACCGCGACACGGGCCGCATCGGCCCCCCGCGTGTTGGGTGCGGTCGGCACGGGCCGGCCTCCCTCGTTCGCCAAAATCCCCTCAGGCCGGTCCTATACCCCGTCATGCTAACAATTCGCAAACCATGGGGCGAGGACCGCAACTCAGCGGCGAGTTGCACATGCCGTCCGGGCGATCCTCGTCCGGGCGGTTCTTGCGGCCGCAAGGGTCAGGGCGAGGCCGAGCCCCGCCACCGGCAGCATCAGCCCGAAGGCGAGGGGCCCGCCGCCGGTCCGGTAGGCGGCCCCGCTCGCCAGGGTGGCGGTGGCCGAGGCGAGGGCGGCACAGGCCGCGTAGGTTCCCTGCGCGGCGCCGCGCCCGCCCTCGGGGGCAAGGCGCGACAAGGCCGCCATGGCGCCGAGCTGCGTCGCCCCGAAGGTCAGGCCGTGCAGGGCCTGCAGCGGCAGCACCAGGCCCGGCAGGCCGGCCGCGGCGAGCAGCCCGGCCCAGCGCAGCAGCGCGGCCACGGCCCCGAGCCCGAGGAGCCGGAACGGCGCGTCGCGCAAGCAGGGGACGCGGCCCACGACGGCAAAGAACACGATCTCGGCGACGACGCCGATGCCCCAGGCGATGCCGGTCGTCGCCGGGGTGAGGCCGAGGCTGCCCCAGTGGATCGACCCGAAGGCGTAGACCGCCGCGTGGCTCGCCTGGATCGCCGCGCCGGCCGCGATGGCGAGCCACAGGGCCGCCGGCAATCGTACCCGCCCGGGTCCACGGGGGCCCGTGCGCGCGCCGTCCGCCCGGTGCAGCAGGAGGGCGGCCCCGCAGGCCGAGGCGAGTTCCAGGCCGGCGAGGAATCCGGTGATGCTGCCGGTGCCGACGAGGCCGAGGAGCCATCCCCCGAGAAGGCTGGCGGCCAGGAAGCCGAGCGAGCCGCCGAGCCGGATCCGGGCATAGTCGAGACCCTGCCCGCGCCGCACCGCGGCGAGACTCTGGTAGTCGAGGCAGGGCACGAGCGGCGCACCGGCGACCGCGTTGAGGACGATCAAGCCGGCCAGCACCGGCCAGCCCAAGGACGAAGCCGCCGGCATCAGCGCGTAGGTGACGGCGAGGCCGAGGCTGCCGGCGATCATCAGCGTGCGCGGCGCGAGGCCGCGGTCGATCAGGCCGACGAGGGGCGCCGTCGCCCCGATCCGGACCAGGATCGGCAGGGCCACCAGGGCTCCGATCAATTCGGGTCCGAGGCCGAGCCCGGCGAGCCAGAGGGGCAGGAACGGCATCGCCACGCCGATGCCGGCGAACACCGCCGCGTAGAGCAGGGCGAGGCGCGGGCCGTCGCCGAGGAAGAGCGGAGGAGGCGGCACGGTGATGTCGGCGCGGGGAGGGCCGGGGCGCGGACCGAATCAGCCCCCCCGGAAGGGACCCCGCGTAAGCCGCCGTTAACGCCGGGATGTCAAGTGTAAATACAGATACGCCTCCGGGCGAGACGCCGCCGAAGCGTTCCGTCGGACCGGCGATGACAGGGCAGGTGAGATGGCCGGGACCCCTTCGCTCCCCGTACCGCGGGAGGAGTACGACGTCATCGAGGGCGCGATGCTGGAGACGGCGCGGGGGCGCTGGTTCCTGGGCGAGTACGCCAGGCGCAACCGCTCCGCCGATACCGACGTTCTGCTGCAGGCGATCGGCCGGCTCGAGAATGCCGTGATCGGCGAGCGCGGCCCCTCCGGGATGGAGCGCCTGCGCTACGACCTGATCGAGATGGCGAAAGCGATCAGCCGCACCAAGTCCGAGATCGCGGCGATCCACACTCCCGACCAGGACCAGAGCCAGCTCGGCGCCGCCTCCGAGGCCCTCGACGGCATCGTGCGCACCACCGAGCGCGCCACCTCCGACATCCTCCAGGCCGCCGAGGAGGTGCAGGAGGTCGCCTGGACCCTGCGCGAGACCGGGGCCGACAGCCGGGTCTGCGACCGCCTCGACCAGAATGCGACCCAGATCTACACCGCCTGCTCGTTCCAGGACCTGACGGCGCAGCGCACCAGCCGCATCGTCAACACCCTGCGCTACCTCGAGCAGCGCCTGACCGCCATGATCGAGATCTGGGCCAGCGAGGACGACCCGCCGGCGCCCGCCGCACACCGGCCCGAGGTCCGGGAGACCACCCTCGACCAGGACGATGTCGACGAGATCGTGGCGACGGGCAAGGGCAGGGCGACCGAAACGACGGGCGAGGAGCAGGGCGAGGAGCGGGCAAGGGACGAGGAGCCGGCCTCGGCGCCGCGCCTGCGCCTGGTCGAGCCGATGGTGCTCGACGACGACATCGCCTTCGTGCCGGTGCGCGACGAGGCGCCGGCCGCCGGCGACGTGATGGCGCTGGAGGATATCTTCTCGGAGATCGACGACCTCGCCCTCGACGAGAAGCTCGCCCGCTTCACCTGACACCGCCGCGCCTTCGAACGGACTCGTTCGAAGGCGCTGGCTAAGCCCGAATGGGCGCCGGCGCGGATGCGCCGGACACTTTCGCGTCGAGGTGTCGATGCGAAAGCGCGATGGTATGAGACCTGACCCCCTGGCGCGGGACGCCCGCCTTCGCGGCGCCAGAATCGCGCCGCAGGGAGCCCGCCTGCCTTTCTCACGCCCGACGCCCCCATCAGGTTGCGATGTCCCTGCACCTCCTCAAGCTCTGCGTCGGCTGCGAGTCCATCGCCGACCTCGAGGAGTGGATCGCCGCCCGCCGGGCCGAATCGGCGCGCCTGGGCCGCCCGCACGAGCAGGCCCACATCACCCGCATGATTCCCAAACGCGGCGACGAGATCGTCGGCACGGGCTCGCTCTACTGGGTGATCCGCGGCCAGATCGCCTGCCGCCAGCCGGTCCTGGCGATCCGCCCCTTCACCGACGGGGATGGGGTCGGCCGCTGCCGCCTCGTCCTCGACCCGGAGGTCACCCCGGTCGAGCCCCGGCCGTGCCGGCCGTTCCAGGGCTGGCGCTACCTCGCGCCCGCGGACGCCCCGCGCGACATCTCACGCCACGCCGCCGGCGACCTCGCGGCGATGCCCGAGGCGATGCGGCGGGAACTGGCGGCCCTGGGGCTGCTCTGACCGGACGGTGCATCGGGCGCCGAGCCTGCGACGCATCGCTCCTGCAACGCCCGGTTCCTGACTTTCCCTGGCATAGGGTTCTCGCTCGTCCTCGGCCTCACCCCCTCGCGCTTCTTCGGGACGGCTGATGCCGCTTGCTGCTCGTCCGCGCCGGCCGGAGCCGAGGCTTCGTCGGCGGCCGGTCGGCGTCACGCGACGGCCGCAGCTCGGGCGCCGTCCCCATCTTCAAACGGTGAAGCCGACCTCCGGTCCCGCGGGACCGGAGGGCGGCTTCGTCATTCAAGGCGGCATGGTCTGGAACGGCCGCCCCGGGGGCTCATGCTCCCTCGAAGCGCCCGCTGGCATGGGCCAGCATCGTGTAGACCTTGCCGCTCTCCGAGGTGAGATAGGCGTTGGCCCGCCGCGGGTCCTTGTCGGTGCGGGAGACCTCGCCGAGCAGGCGCTCGAACTCCCGTACGTAATGGTCGACGGTCCGGCGGAAATCCGGCTCGGCGCGGTAGCGGCGACGGATCTCGTCGAAGGTCTGCTGGCCCTCCGCCGTGTAGAGGCGACGGGTGAACAGCTCCGTCTCGCCGCGCCGGTAGCGCTCCCACAGGTCCACCGCGGCGGCGTGCTCGATCATCCGGGCGATGTTGCTGGAGATCGAGTCGATCGTTGCCGCGCCGACCCGGTCGGGATCGTTACCCTGGCCCGCCTCGTCGGCGCCTCGTCCGGTCTTGACCGTCCCTTGGCCAGCCTTGTTCTCCTGACTGGTCTTGTTCTCCTGGCTGGCCTTGGCCCCGGCCTTGCCGGCCGAGGCCAGCTCGTCCTCGTCCTCCTGCGAGGCGCGGGAGAGGAGGTCGGAGAGCCACCCACCGCTGCCGGAGCGGGGGAGGGCGGCGTCGCGCCGTGCCTCGGCGGCGGGCCGGGCCGCCGCCTGCGGCGCGGCCGGGCGCGCCGGGCCCTGAGCCGTGCCTTGCGTCGGCGCCGGACGGGCCGGACCCTGGGCCGGACGCGCCGGGACGGCGGCCTGAGCGGGAGCCTGAGGCGCGGGCTGGGCAGGAGCCTGCGCCGGCGTCTGGGCTGGACCTTGAACAGGCCCCTGGACCGCGGATTTCGGCGCCGTCGGCCGGGCGGCCTGCACCGGGGCTTGGCCCGGCCGGACCGGAGCCGGGACCGGAGCCTGCGGCCTCTGGGCCGCGGGACCCGAAACCGCCGTGGCGGGCCGGCCGGCTTCCGCGGTGCGGGGCTGCGCCAGGGGCTGCGCGACGTCGACCGCGCGGGGCGAGCGCGAGACCAGGGCCGAGAGCTCGTTCAGGGCCTTGATCTGCTCGGCCACCACCCGGCGCATCTCGCCGGTGGCGTCCTGCGCCTCCTGCGGGATGCTGACCACGCCGCGCTGCAGATCGCCGCGGATCTCCTCCAGGGTGCGGCGGATCTCGGTTGCCATGCCGCGCATGGAGTCCACCGTGCCCTGGAAACGTTCGGCGGCGTCGCCGAAGGCCTCCCGCAGCTCGCCGGACGCGCCTGCTACCGCCTGGCGGACCGATTCGGCCGCTCGCTCGCCCTCCTGGCCGGTGCCGGAGCGCAGGCGCTCGAACGCCTCCGTCACGGCGCTGCCGGCCTGGCGGGCGCTGGTCTCGATCTCGCGGCCCAGCGCCTGGGTGCGGGCCTCGATGGTCTTCAGCGTCGCCTCGACCCGGGCACCGACCCCCTCCGTGGCGGCGGCGAGTGCCGCCGAGCGGGCATCGATGCTGCCGAGCAGGGCGTCGATCTCGGCCTGGCGCTCGCCGAGGGAGGCGTTGACCCGGCCCTCGGCGCCTTCCAGCGCGCCGGCGGCCGCCGTGAGGTCGCCGATATGCTGGCGCGCGGTCTCGGTCAGGGCCTTGCCGCGGGCGTCGAGCGTCGCGGCGAGGCCGGCCGCCTGGCGGAGCGCCCCGGTCGCCGCACCCTGGAGTGCGCCGACCTGCTCGGCCACCCGGTCGGAGGCCTTGCCCGTCTCGGTCGCGATCTCGGCGAGGGCCGCCTGGATCTCCTGCACCCGGCCGGACAGCCCGCCCTCGATCGCCGAGAGGTTCTCGCCGGACTTGCTGATGAGATCCTGGAGGGCGCCGGAGACGGCCTCGATGCGGCCGATCAGGCCGCCGAGTTCAGCCCCGAGCCGCTGGTTGACCTTGGTCACGGCCTCGACCGCCCGGGCCGCACCCTGGTCGGCCGCCCGGCGCAGGGTCTCGGCCGCCTCGGAGGAGAGGGCCGCCAGCGTCTCGGCCCGTTCGCCGAGCGCCGCCACGGCGCCCCCCATCCCCTCGGTCACCGCCCGCTCCAGGGCCTCGCTGCGCTGCGCCAGCGCCGCCACCAGCTCGCTGCCGGGGCCCTCGACCAGGTGGCGCAGCTGCGCCACCTGGCGGTCGAGCCCCTCGACCGTCTCGCCGCTCGCCGCCAGCGCCGCCACCAGGGCGCCGCCGCGCTGGTCGATGGTCCGCTGCAGCGAGGCGGTCGTCGTCTCGAGGGTCTGGCCGAGGGCGCCGCCGCGCTCGTCGACGATCCGGCGCAGGGTCTCGACCTGCTCGGAGAGGCCGCGATTCAGCTCAGCCCCGCGCCCGTCGATCGTCTGGGTCAGGTCGCGGGCGGTCTCCGCCAGCGCCCGGGTGAGGGTGGTGCTGCGCTGGTCGATCAGCGCCGCGAAGGCCGCGGCGCGGCGGTCGAAGCCCGAGCTGAGCTGGGCGCTGCGCTCGTCCACCGCCGCGGCGAGGGCCGCGGAGCGCTCGTCCATGGCGCCATGCAGGCTCGCGACCCGCTCGTCGAGGGCCGCCGTGAGCGCCGCGGTGCGGGCGTCGACGAGGGCCGCGTAGGCGTCGCTGCGGTCGTCGAAGGCGTCGGCCAGGGCCTCGCCGCGGGCCGCCACCAGGGCCGCGAAGGCGCGCATCCGGCCGTCGATCCGGGCCGTGAACGCGGCGGACCGCTCGTCGACGCTGCCCGACAGGGCCTCGGTACGGGCCTGCATCAGGGCGGCGAGCTCGGCCGCCTTGGCATCGACCAGCATCCCGAAGGCCGCCGCGCGCTCCTCGACGGTGCCGCCCAGCGCCTCGATGCTCGCCCGCAGGCGCTCGGCCACCGCCTCGCCGCCGGCATCCAGCCGTTGCGCCAGAGCCTCGACCTGCCCGCCGAGCACCGCGTCGAGGGCGGCGCGGCTGCGCTCGAGGGCGGTCGACAGCTCGGCCACGCGGGCATCGAGCAGGGCGGCCAGCGCCGTGCCGCGGCCCTCGAAGGTCTCGGCGAGGTCGCTGTTGCGCGAGTCGAGCAGGCCCGCCAGGGCATCGCCGCCGCTGCGGATCGTGGTGGCGAGCACGTCGATGCGCTCCTGCACCCGCCGGGCCAGGATGTCGCCGGCGCCGGTCAGCTCGGCAAGCGCCCGCTGGCGGCCGTCGATCAGCTGCACCAGGTTGCCGCCGCCCTGCTCGATCGTGCCGGCGATGGCCGCCTCGCGCTCGCGCAGCACGGCCGCCAGGGCCTCGACGCGACGATCGAGGGTCTGGGCGAGCGCCGTCCGATGCCCGTCGAGGGCGTCGCCGAGACCGGCCTGGCGCTCGGCAAGGAGGCCGGACACCGCCTCCGCGCTGCGCGACACCGCGTCGCCCAGCGTCGCGACGCGGGATTCGAGCAGGCCGGCGGCCTCCTCGCCCCTTGCCGCGATCAGGCCCGCCAGGGCCTCGCCGCGTTGGTCGAGGCTGGTCGCCAGCGCCTGCGCCCGGGCCTCGATCAGGCCGTCGAGGTCGCGGAGCACCGCCTCGATGTGGCCCGACAGGCGGGTGCCGCCGGTCTGCGCCGCCCGGGCGAAGTCCTCGGTGCGGGACTCGAGCATCCCGGCGAGCGCCTGGGCGCGGGCTTCCACCGCCTCCGCGAAGGCCGCGCCGCGGCTCTCGACCAGATGGTCGAGGGCAGTGAGGCGGTCGTCGAACAGGCGCGCGAGGGCGTGGGTCCGCTGGTCGACCGTGCCGACCGCGCGGCCGACGCGCTCCTCGAGCGAGGCGGCCAGGATGTCGCCACCCTCGGCGAGCGCGTCGCGCAGGGTCCCGACCCGGTCGTCCAGCACGGCGCCGAGGGCGCCGGCCTGGTCGTCGAGGATCTGGCGCACCGCGCCGGCACGCTGCTCCAGCGCGTCGTGCAGCGCGCGGATCCGGTCGTCGAGGCCGGCATGGAGCGCCGCCGACTGCCCGTCGAGGAGCCCGCGCAGGGTCGCGGCCTGCTCGTCCAGCAGGGTGCCGAGCGCCCGCAGCCGCTCGCCGAACAGGCGCTCGACATGGCCTTGACGCTCGTCGAGCAGCCGCCCGACATGCCCTTCGCGCTCGTCGAGCAGGGTAACCAGAGCCGTCCCGCGCTCGCCCACGACGGTCTCCAGGCGGCCCGAGCCCTCGGCGAGGACGCGGTCGGCCTCCTGGATCGTCTCGCGGAGCGCCCCGAGCACGGCTTCGCCACGCTTGCCGATGAGGTCTGACAGGGCGGTGCCGCCGCGGTCGAACAGCCGCGCCAGCTCGGTCATGCGGCCGGCGAGCGCGCTGAACATCGCCCGGCCGCGCTCGTCGATCTCCTGGGCCATCGCGGCCGTGCGCTCGTCGACGAGGCGGGCCAGGGTCTCGGTGCGGCCTTCGAAGGCGGCACGGATCGCCTCGGCCTGGGTCGCGAGGTCGCGGCTCGCCTCGCCGCTATGGGCCTCCACGAAGGTGACGAGCTCGCGGGTGCGGGCCCCCAGCTCCTCGTCGAGGCCGCGGGTGCGGCTCTCGATCAGGCGCAGGGCCTCCTCGGCCTTGAGCCCGAAGGTCTCGTCGACGATCCGGCCGCGCTCGTCGAGGGTCTGGGCCAAGCCCTCGAGGCGGGCGATGACCCGCTCGTCGAAGCGGGCGGCGCCGGCATCGAGGGAGCGGGTCAGCTCCTCGGTGCGGCGGCCGAGCTCGTCGCCGATCTCGCTCACCCGGGCGGTCAGCGTGTCGCTCATCGCCTGGCTGCGGGCCGTGATGGCGCGGGCGAGTTCGTCGGCACGGCCGTCGAGGGCCTGGGCGACCTCGCGGCCGCCCTCGGCCATCACCCGGGCCATCTCGCCGGCCCGCACGATCAGGGCCTCGTTCAGCGCCGTCGCGCGGGCGCCGATATGCTGGTCGACATGGGCCACCATGGTGCTGAAGGTGGCGCCGATCTCGGCGGTGCGCTTGGCCGAGCGGTCCTCGAGCGCCCCGAGCTGGGCCTCGACGGCCTCCCGGGCCTCCCGGGTGCGCTCCGCGATGGTCTCGGCCACGGCGCGGCCCTGGACCGTGATGAGGCGGTCCATCTCCTCGAGGCGGCCGGAGACGCTCTCGGCGAGGTGGTGGGTGTCGCGGGAAATCCGGTCGGCCAGGATGTCGCCGCGGGCGATCGCGTCCTGGAGCGCCGAGAGGCGGCTGGTCAGCACCTCCTCGATGGCGCGGCCGCCGGTCTCGGCGGCGCTGGCGAGCGTCGCGCCGGTCTTGTCGAGGGCGTCGTTGACCCGGGCGCCCTGGCTCGCCACCGCCACGACGATGTCGCGGCCGGTCGCGGCGAGGCGGGTATGGGTCTCCTCGGCGTGCCGGCCGATCATGTCGGTCAGCGCACGGCCATGGCCGTCGAAGGCGGATCCGACCTCGGCGAGGCGGGTGTCGAGGGCGCCGGTGGCGCTCTCGGCGGCGAGCGCGAGGGCCGCGGCCACGTCCTCGGCCTGGCGCGTCAGGTGCTCGACCGCGTTCCGCAGGGTCGCGTCGGTGGCCTGCGTGCGCTCGGCCACCAGGCGGCCGGCCGCATCCGCGGCCTGCGCGAAGGCGGTCGTCGCCGCGATCGTGCGCTCGTCGAGGGCACCGGTCGCCGTCTCGGCCGCACGGCCGATCGCAATCGCCGCTTCCTCGGCCCGGCCCGCCAGGCCCACCACCGCGCCGTGCAACGCCGTGTCGGCCTCGCCGGCCCGCGCCCCGATCAGCTGCGCCGCCTCCTCCGCCACCCGGGCGAAGGACGAGGCCGCCTCGGCCAGACGCACCTGCAGCGCGCCCGCAGCCTCCTCGGCCCCTTGCCGGAACGCCTCGACGCTCTCGGCCGTACGCGCACCCACCGCGCCCGTCGCCGTCTCGGCGGCGCGCCGCAGCACCTCGGCAGCCTCTTCGGCCCGCGCGCCCAGCTCGCCGGTCGTCGCATTCGTGGCCTGCCGGAACAGCTCGGCCGCGGCCTGGCTGTGGGCGTCGAGCTCGGCGCCGGTCGTCTCCAGGGTGCGCCGGAAGATATGCGCCACCTCGACCGTGCGGGTGCCGAGCGCCCCCGTCGCCTGCTCGGCGGCGCGGCGCATGATCTCGGCGGCTTCCTGCGAGCGGCCCTGCAGCGCGTCGCCGACCGTGTCGGCGGAGGCGGTGAGGGCGGCAGCCGCCGCTTCCGCGCGCTCGGCGAGGCCGGCGAGCGCGGTGCGCAAGGCGGCGTCGGCGGTCTCGGTGCGCTCGCCGATGAGGCGGCCGGCCTCCTCCGCAGCGGCCACGAAGGCGGCGGCGGCGGCGGCGGTGCGGCCGTCGAGGGCGCCGGTGGCGGACTCGGCGGCCAGCGCGATCGCGGCGGCGACATCCTCCGCCTGGCGCGTCAGGTGCTCGACCGCGCCACGCAGGGTCGTGTCAGTCGTCTCGGTGCGCTCGGCCACGAGGCGGCCGGCCTCCTCGGCGGCGCGGGCGAAGGCCGAGGCCGCCGCCAGCGTGCGCGCGTCGAAGTGACCGGTCGCCTGCTCGGCGGCGGCGGCGATCGCGGAGGCCACGTCCTCGGCCCGCTCGGTCAGGCCGTCGACGGCGCCGCGCAGCGTCGCGTCGGCTGCCGCCGCGCGCTCGGCCACCAGGCGGCTGGCCGCATCCGCGGCCTGCGCGAAGGCGGTCGTCACCGCGATCGTGCGCTCGTCGAGGGCACCGGTCGCCGTCTCGGCCGCACGGCCGATCGCGATCGCCGCCTCCTCGGCCCGGCCCGCCAGGCCCACCACCGCGCCGTGCAACGCCGTGTCGGCCTCGCCGGCCCGCGCCCCGATCAGCTGCGCCGCCTCCTCCGCCACCCGGGCGAAGGACGAGGCCGCCTCGGCCAGACGCACCTGCAGCGCGCCCGCAGCCTCCTCGGCCCCCTGCCGGAACGCCTCGACGCTCTCGGCCGTGCGCGCACCCACCGCGCCCGTCGCCGTCTCGGCGGCGCGCCGCAGCACCTCGGCAGCCTCTTCGGCCCGCGCGCCCAGCTCGCCGGTCGTCGCATTCGTGGCCTGCCGGAACAGCTCGGCCGCGGCCTGGCTGCGGGCATCGAGCTCGGCGCCGGTCGTCTCCAGGGTGCGCCGGAAGATATGCGCCACCTCGACCGTGCGGGTGCCGAGCGCCCCCGTCGCCTGCTCGGCGGCGCGGCGCATGATCTCGGCGGCTTCCTGCGAGCGGCCCTGCAGCGCGTCGCCGACCGTGTCGGCGGAGGCGGTGAGGGCGGCAGCCGCCGCTTCCGCGCGCTCGGCGAGGCCGGCGAGCGCAGTGCGCAAGGCAGCGTCGGCGGTCTCGGTGCGCTCGCCGATGAGGCGGCCGGCCTCTTCCGCAGCGGCCACGAAGGCGGCGGCGGCGGCGGCGGTGCGGCCGTCGAGGGCGCCGGTGGCGGACTCGGCGGCGAGCGCGAGGGCCGCGGACACGTCCTCGGCCTGGCGCGTCAGGTGCTCGATCGTGCCGCGCAGGGTTCCGTCAAGGGACTGGGCGTGGGTCGCCACGGCGCGGCCGGCTTCCTCGGCTGCCCGGGCGAAGGCGGCGGCGGCCTCCTCGGTCTGCTCGCCGACCTGGCCGGTGGCCGCGGCGGCGGCGGCACGGAACCGCTCGGCCAGGGCGGCGGCACGGGCGTCGAGGTCGGCCCCGATCTCGTCCGCGGTGCGGCGCAGGGCCTCGCCGGCGCCGGCGGTGCGGGCCTCGAAGCCGCCCTGAAGGGCGTCGGCCGCAACCGCGAGGGCGGCCTGCGTCTCCTGGGTGCGCCGGTCGATGCCGTCGGCGAGGTCGCGGCTGCGGGCCTCGAAGGCGGCGGCGAGGCTGGCGAGGGCCTGGCCGATCCGGCCCTCGGCCTCCCCGGTGCGCTCGGCCACCAGGGCGGCGACGCGCTCGCCGGTCTGGTCCAGGCTGCGCTCGAGGCTGCCGCCATGGCCGACCAGCACCTCCTCGACGCGCGCGATCGTCTCCTCGAGGCGCGACGCGAGGTCGGCCCCGCGTACGCCGAGGGCCTGCGCCGCATCCTCGACGAGGGTCGAGAGATCGTCGCGCACCCGGTTGGCACGGTCGCCGAAGGTCGTGATGACGCCGTCGCTGGCGCGGGCGAGCCCGGCCTCGGCCGCCGCCGCCCGGGTCTCGATCGCAACGGCCACGCCGTTGCCGGCCTGCTCGATCTCCTCGCGCAGGGCGATGCCGCGGTCGGAGATGTGGGCCGCGATGGCGCTGCCGGAGGCGGCGAAGCGCTCGGTGATGGCGGCGCCGGTCTCGGCGAAGCGCTCGGTCAGGTCGCCGCCGCGGGCGAGGAAGCGCTCCTCCAGACCCTGCGCCGAGCGCTCGAAGGTGTCGCGGACCTGGGCGCCCTCGCGGTTCAGGGCTTCGATGACCTCGGCCCCGGTCTCGGCCAGGGTGCGGGCGACGGTGCCGGCATTCTCGGCCAGCGTCCGGGTGAGGAGGCCGCCGGTGCGTTCGAACGCCTCCGTGACTTCGACCGCCCGGGTCTCGAGCGCCCGGCTCAGCGAGTCGCCGACGGTGCCGAGATCGGCCTTCACGCCCTCGCTGGTGGCGACGAGGCGCTGCACCAGGTCGTCGCCGCGGCCGGCCACCGCCTCGACCACCCGGTCGCCGGTGGCGGCGAGCGCCGCCGTGACCGCCTCGCCGCGATCGCCGATCGCCGCGGTGATCGCCTCGCCGCGGGCGCCGAGCGCGGCGGTGACCCGCTCGCCGGCGCCGTCGACGGCCGTGACGATCCGCTCGGCCGCGGTGTCGAGCTCCTGGGTCAGGTTCTGGTGCGAGCCCTGGATCGCGCCGCGCACCCGCTCGGCATTGGCGACGATCGATTCGCGCTGCGCCACCAGCTCCTCGACGAGGGAGCGGATGCGGATCTCGTTGTCCGAATAGGCGCGCTCCAGCGTCGAGATCTCGCCGCGCACCAGGGTCTCGAGCTCGCCGGCGCGGGCGAGCGCGCGCTCGACGCCGTCGCCGACCGCCGCGACCTCGCGGCGGACCGCCTGCGACATGGTCAGGACCGCGTCGGTGGAGAAGCCCTCGGGCTCGGCGAGCCGGATCGCCACCTCGCCGACCGCGCGGGCGACGTGGCGCATCTCCTGGGCGCGCACCGCCAGCATGGCGGCGATGAAGAACAGCATGACGGGGGCGAGCACCGCCGCCGCGCCGACGGCGCCCTGGAGGCTGCTCAACCCCGAGGCGAAGCCGCGCAGGTCGCCGCCGGACTGGCTCCAGGCCAGGCCTGCGAAGCCGGCGAGCCAGGCCAGGGCGGCGAGGGTCGCGACGATGTAAGGAGCGCGCGAGGGCTCGATCCGCAGGGTCTGCTGCAGGGCTCCGACGCTGCGGCGGTCGTCATTGGCGACGAGGGAGCGGTCCGGCGGCAGCAGCCCGCCCTCGCGGCGGTCGCGGGAGGCCGGCAGGGCGCTGCCGTCGAAGCCGGGCTCGCGCGCGGCGCCGGGACTCGTCAGAGGATCGGACAGGGGGTCGGCATCGTGCACGTCGGGCAGACGGGGCTCGACGCGGGCGCCGTCGGAGGCGTCCGTCGATCGGGGATCGGGCGACCGGGCATCCGGCCCTGCCGGATGGTCCAGGTTGAGAGCCTGCTCAATCGCCGACAGCGCCGCTTCCGCCGGATCCTTGAGCTTCTTTTCCGTCGCCATCGAACGCCTCGTTACGCCGTGAACGCCGCCGGGCGACCCGTGAGAGCCGCCGCGCCGCATCATCCCCGAGATCCCGCGAAACCCGCGCCGTGTCGCCAGCCGGCGCGATCTCAGCGGTTTACCACGAGAACCTTAGACGCAAGGAGTACCAGCCGGATACCCGGAGGACGCCAACCCTCCCAAAAAGCTTAACGGAATGGTTACCATGTGTCCGGCACGCCGCTCCCGGATCCGCTATCCTGCCGCAGGGACTGGGGTTTGCCGGCCGGGGGGCGGGATCGTCCGGGCCTTGAGCACGCTGTGGACAGAGTTCCACCGGAACTGCGGACTCACAGGAGCCCGGGCCCATGACCTTGCGTCCGGCTTGTCCTTGCGGGATCTGGCCCGATCCCTTCCTGCCCCGCGAGGGCAACCGCGAGACGCCCCGATGGAGACGCTCCTCGACCGCGCGCACCTGGACCGGCAGACCTTCGGCGATGCCGACCTCGCCCGCGAGGTGCTGGCGCTGTTCGCGGGCCAGTGCGACCGGCTGATGCCAGGGCTCGCCGACCCGGAGCAGGCGCCCGAGGCACGGGCGGACCTCGCCCATACCCTCAAGGGCTCGGCGCTCGGCGTCGGCGCCGACCGGGTGGCGGCGCTCGCCGGGCAGCTCGAAGCGGCCCTGCGGGGTGGCGACGGCGCGACGGCGCGCAACCTGGAGCCGGCGCTGGCGCGGGCCGTGCGGGAGACCCTGGCGCTGTTCTGAGCCCCGGCCGCGCCGCGGCTCCGGCGCCAAGCCGCAAGTCATCAGTCACTAGCCGCAAGTCACAAGTCACCAGCCATGCTGCGGCGCGTGTGCCGCGCGACGCACGGCGCGCTTGCATTCCGGGGCGGCACCCGCCAATCAGACCGCGCCGCGTCCTTAAGTCCGATCCGCGGCCGCGCTCGAGGCTTCCGGAGTCCCAGATGGTCCAGATCACTTACGTCGATGCCGCCGG